>JBDSGQ010000017.1:0-24233 GCA_039918915.1 Sphingomicrobium sp. | reverse complement strand
GCCAGTGGACCAGCAACCTCGATTTGAGCCGCAAGCTGAGTGCGATCGCCGAGCTTGCGGTCGGCGCCGAATACCGCCGCGACAGTTATGAACTGAGCGCCGGCGACGAAGCTTCGCGCTACAAGGCGGGATCGCAGTCCTTCCCCGGCTTTTCACTGACCGACGCCGGCCGCCACAGCCGCAACAATGTCGCCGGCTATGTCGACCTGAACCTGACTCCGCGGCCCGGCTTCACCATCGACGTCGCCGGCCGTTACGAACATTATTCGGACTTTGGCGACACGCTTGTCGGCAAGGTCAGCGCGCGCCAGGAAGTCAGCCCGGCATTCGCCCTGCGCGCGACGGCAAGCACCGGTTTCCGCGCACCGACGCTGGCCGAATCCTATTATTCGGCGACCAACGTCCAGCCCAATTCCGCTTATGTGCAGTTGCCGCCCAATGCCGCCGCGGCGAGCCTGATCGGGATCGAGCCGCTGTCGCCCGAACATTCGCGCAATTTCAGCGCGGGCATCGTGTTCAAGCCGGCGCCGCGCGTGTCGCTGACGGTCGACGCTTATCAAATCACGGTCGATGACCGGGTGGTCGGCAGCGGCACGCTGTACGGCACCTATGCCGGCGTAGTCCGGTCGCAAGCGGTCAACGCGGCCATCGTCGCCAACGGCAACGTGCTGGAAAACGTACCTTTTTCCGGCATCAACGTGTTTTCCAACGGCATCGATACCCGCACTCGGGGAGTCGATGTCGCGTTCAATTTCGCCACTCCGCTGGCTCAGCTGGGCCGGATCGAATGGTCGCTGCTCGGCAATTATTCGCAAACCAAGGTCACGCACATCCGCGATACCCCGGCGCAGCTTGCCGCATCGGGGCAGAGCCTGTTCGATCCCGTTGCGATCTCGACCATCGAAAGCGCGACTCCGCGCTTCAAGGCGATCCTGGCGGGGCTGTACAAGGCGGGTCGCTGGTCGATCGCGGGCAAGGAGCGCTTTTTCGGCAACGCCTGGAATTACCAGGATCCGGGCGACGGCAATTTCTACGTCGACCGCACCGGGCCAGCGTTCATCACCGACGTCGACATCGCTTATTCGGTGACGAAAGGCGTGGCGCTGGCGATCGGCGCCAATAATCTGTTCGACAAGCGGCCCAACCGGGTCAATGCGGCGGGGCTCGCGGTGCAGGGCGCCGCCGGCAGCCCAGCCGTCGAAATCTATCCCAAGTTCACGCCCTACGGCAACAACGGCGGCTATTATTACGCCGAAGCGCGGTTGAACTTCCGCTAGTCGGCGGCCTTCGCGACTGCGACCAGCGCGGGGCGCAGCAAGCGATCCTTGACCATGTAGCCGGCCTGCATTTCCTGGACGATGGTGCCCGGATCGGCGTCGCTGGTCGCAAGTTCGACCATCGCCTGGTGGCGGTGCGGGTCGAGCTTTTCGCCGATGGCCTGGATGCGGGTGACGCCCTGGCGGGCGAACACCGCGTCAAGTTCACGCGACGTGGCTTCGATGCCGGCGAGGAACTGGCTGGCGACCTTGTCGGCGCGAAGTTCGTCGGTGACGGCGGCCAGCGCGCGTTCCAGATTATCCTTGATCGCCAGCATGTCGCGGGCAAAGCCGGTCGACGCGTAATTGGTCGCCTGCTGGATTTCGCCTTCGAGCCGGCGGCGGACGTTCTGCGTTTCAGCCGCGGCGTACAGCGCCTTGTTATTGGCTTCCTCAAGCTGGCGCTCAAGTTCCGCCAGCCGATCGTGTTCGGCCAGTTCGGGCGACTCGTCCGCGGTTTCCTGGCGAACGTCATCGGCGTCTTCGTGATATTCTTCGTCTTCGATCATGCCATCAATCTCGTGAGCGCTTTCGCTGTAAAATCCACCATGGGCACCACGCGCGCATAGTTCAACCGGGTGGGCCCGATCACTCCGACAACGCCAACCACCTCCTCCTGGCTCCCGCGGTAGGGGGCGGCGATGACCGATGAGCCGCTGAGCGCGAACATCCGGTTTTCCGAGCCGATGAAGATTCGGCACCCCGGTGCATCGCGGGCGCTTTCGAGCAGGGCCGCGATTTCCTGCGCTTCTTCAAGCTCGTCAAGGAGCTGGCGGACCCGTTCGAGGTCCTCGGCCGCCGCCGGGTCGATGAGATTGGCCTGCCCGCGAACGATCAGCACCGGGCGGCGGGAATGATCCTGGCTCCACGCCGCAAGTCCCGACGCGACCAGTTCGGCAGCGGTGGAATCCACGGCTTCCTTGTGGTCGCGGATCAGCGTTCGCAATTGCGCTTCAGCGTCGGCGAGCGTCAGGCCCGACAGCCGCGCATTAACGAAATTGCTGACTTCGGTGAGCGCCTCCGAAGTCACCGATCCGTCGAGCGACACGACGCGATTTTCAACGCTTCCGTCGGCGCCGACCAGGATTGCGAGTGCGCGCGTGCTGCTAAGCGGGACGAAATTGAGCTGCTTGAGAGTCAGTTCGCGTTTTGGCGCAAGCACGACGCCAGCGGCGCGCGACAGGCCCGACAAAGCAGTGGTTGCGGCGGCCAGCGCATCCTCGATCGGCTGGTCGCGGACGATCTGGCGTTCGATTTCCCGCCGTTCGTGCGCGTTGGGCGCGGCGGCGTGCATGATGCCGTCGACGAACAGCCGCAGCCCGCTGTCGGTCGGCACTCGGCCGGCCGAGGTATGCGGGTGAGTCAGCAGGCCCCGCTCTTCAAGTTCCTGCATGACGCCGCGGATCGAGGCGGGCGACAGGCTGATGCTTTCGGCCAAAGCGCGCGACCCGATCGGCAAGCCGCGTTCAAGATAGGCTTCGACCACAAGGCCGAAGACATCGCGCATGCGGTCGGTCAACACTCCGATCGGCTGGGTCATGGCAAATCATCTAGGATTGGCCGCCTCTCAGGTCTAGGACCGCGCCGCACCAGTATGAGGAGATTGTTTCATGCGACCATCGGGCCGCGCCATCGACCAGATGCGTGAAATCACGTTCGAACCCGGTTTCACCAAGCACGCCGAGGGCGCCTGCCTGGTCAGCTTCGGCGATACCCGCGTGCTGTGCACGGCAAGCGTCGAGGACCGAGTCCCGCCATTCCTGCGCGGCAAGGGCCAGGGCTGGGTCACCGCCGAATATGGAATGTTGCCCCGCGCCACGCACACGCGCGGCAACCGTGAGGCGGCCAAGGGCAAGCAATCAGGCCGGACCCAGGAAATCCAGCGGCTGATCGGGCGCTCGCTGCGCGCCGTCGTCAACCTGCCCAAGCTCGGCGAGCGGCAGGTGATCGTCGATTGCGATGTCATCCAGGCCGACGGCGGAACGCGCACGGCATCGATTTCCGGCGCCTGGGTCGCGGTTCGAATCGCGGTCGACAAGCTGATCGCAAGCAAGGCGCTGACCACCGATCCGATCCTTAGCCAGGTGGCGGCGGTCAGCTGTGGCATTTACCAGGGCACGCCGGTGCTCGACCTTGATTATGACGAGGACAGCAAGGCCGGCAGCGATGGCAATTTCGTGCTGACCGCCGACGGCAATATCGTCGAGGCGCAAGTCACCGCAGAAGGCGAATCCTATGACGAGGAAGCGCTTCTGCGGCTGCTTCGGCTGGCGCGGATCGGGTGCGGCGAAATCTTTCAGGCGCAATTGAAGGCGGTCGGCCACAAGGACCCCAAAGCGTGAGGCCGATCGGCGACCGGCTAGTCATCGCGACCCACAATTCCGGCAAGCTGCGCGAGATTTCGGCGCTTCTCGAGCCGCTGGGAATCGCCTGCAGCAGCGCCGAGGAGCTCGGCCTGCCCGAGCCCGAGGAAATTGGCGTGACCTTCGCCGACAATGCCGACCTCAAGGCGCGGCAGGCGGCGGACCTTAGCGGACTGCCGGCACTGGCCGACGACAGCGGCTTGTGCGTCGATGCGCTGCATGGACGGCCAGGCATTTTTTCGGCGCGCTGGGCCGAAGATGAGGACGGCAACCGCGACTGGGGCCGGGCGATGGAAAGGGTATGGCGAGAAGCGCAGGCGACCGAGCCCGACGCTCCGCCGGCCGCGCATTTTGCCTGCGCGCTGGCGATTGCCTGGCCCAACGACGGCCAGGCGGAGACGTTCGAAGGGCGGGTCGACGGGACTTTGGTGTGGCCGCCGCGGGGGGATCGCGGCTTTGGCTATGATCCGATGTTCCAACCAGTCACGCATGACGAGACGTTCGGCGAGCTGGACCCGGACGTGAAGCACGGCATCAGTCACCGCGCGCACGCCTTTCGCAAGCTGGTCGCGGCGCTGAAGGAATGACCGGCCAGCCGCTGGCGCTGTACGTCCACTGGCCGTTTTGCGTGAGCAAATGCCCCTATTGCGATTTCAACAGCCACGTTCGCGGGGACATCGACCAGGCCGTATGGCGCGACGCGCTGCTGACCGACCTGGCGCATGAGGCGCGGTTGTTACCCGGCCGCCGGCTGACATCGATATTCTTTGGCGGCGGAACCCCGTCGCTGATGGACCCGGCGACGGTCGCGGCCGTGATCAGTGGCGCAACCGCGCTGTGGCCGGCGGCCGACGACATCGAGATCACGCTTGAGGCCAATCCCAATTCGGTCGAAGCGGCGCGGTTCGCGGGCTTGGCGGCGGCCGGCGTCAATCGGCTGTCGCTCGGCATTCAAAGTTTCGACGACGAAGCGCTGCAATTTCTCGGTCGCGCGCATTGCGCGGACGAAGGCGTGCGCGCGCTGGCTATCGCCCAGGCCAATTTCGATCGCGTGAGCTTCGACCTGATCTATGCCCTGCCGGGCGATACGCCCGACCGCTGGGCGGCCACGCTTGAGCGCGCGCTGGCGATCGGCACCACGCATTTGTCGCTATACCAGCTGACGATCGAGCCGGGCACGCGGTTCGCGACGATGGTTGCCAAGGGTCAATTCGCACCGCTGGATGCCGACGCCGCGGCCGAGCTGTTCGAGCTGACCGGTGCGATGACTGTGGCTGGCGGCCTGCCGCCTTATGAAATCAGCAATCACGCGCGGCCGGGCGACGAAAGCCGCCACAACCTCAGCTATTGGCGCTACGCCGATTACGCGGGAGTTGGCCCGGGGGCGCACGGGCGTCGGCTCGGAATGCGCACGGAGCGTCATCGCAAGCCCGAAAACTTCCTGTCGGCAGTGGCGCGCAATGGTCATGGGATTTCCGAGGAAGCTTCGCTGTCGCCGGTGGAAGCCGCCGATGAAGCGCTGGTCATGGGCCTGCGGCTGACCGAGGGCGTCGATGCGGCGGCGATTGCGCAGCGCTTCGGGCGCGAGGCGCTGGTCGACTGGGGGCGCGTTGCTCGGCTCGAGCGATCGGGTCACCTGGTGAGCGACGGCCGCCGGCTGGCGCTGACCCCAGCGGGGCGGTTGGTGCTCGACCATATCCTCGGCGAGATTGCCGCGGTCGAAGCGCCTAGGGTTTTGGCGGTTGCGCGCTAGCCGCCGGGGCCGCGGGAGCCGTCGGGGCCGAATGCTGCTTGGCCAGCAGGTCAGCCATGAATTTGTAATTGTCGACCGGCGTTGCGACGTAATCGTCAACCGTCATCGCAGCGTCGCTGGCGGCGGCGGATTTGCCCATTCCGTTCTTCAACCGAAACGCGACGAGGGCGCTTTTCAAGCCGCCCATCTGGACGGTGCAGGCGTTGCGCAAATAGCTTTCGATGGCGTCGCCGCCGACCTTTTCGGTTTCGGCCCTGGCGGTGGCTTCGCGAAGGCAGCCGCGAAATGCGTCGGTAGGCGCGCTGATTGTCGCTTGAAGCCCGGTCAGTGTAAGCGCGGTTGCGCCAAGTAGTGCAATCATCGACTAACTCCCCAGCAGCGATGAAACCGTCGTCAGGATGACTCTTTTTCGGTTGGATTGGAAGCGCTTAATCCGTGTCCGCAGATAAACCGCTGGCCGCAGGGCTGCACATTGTCGCGACTCCGATCGGCAATCTTGGCGATTTGTCGCCGCGCGCTGCCGAAACGCTGCGCAACGCCGCGCGAATCTTGGTCGAAGACTCGCGGGTCACGGCCCGGCTGCTCGCCCACATCGGCGCCAAGGTGCCGATGAGCCGCTACGACGATCACGCCAGCGACGCCGACCGCGAGCGCATCGTCGCAACGCTCGGGGCGCAGGCGGTGGCGCTGGTCAGCGATGCCGGAACGCCGCTGATTTCCGATCCCGGTTACAAGCTGGTGCGGGCGGCCCGCGCCGCCGGCCATGCGGTCCATACGGTGCCCGGGCCATCCGCCGCGATTGCCGCGCTGACGCTTGCCGGACTGCCCACCGACCGCTTCCTGTTCGTCGGCTTCCTTCCGGCCAAGGCCAAGGCGCGCGCCGACGCCATTGAGGAAGTCGGAGCAGTGCGCGCGACGCTGGTGTTCTACGAAAGCGGGCCGCGCCTGGGCGATGCGCTGGCCGCTTTGGCGAGCCTTCTCGGGAACCGCGATGGGGCGGTAGCGCGCGAAATCAGCAAGTTTCACGAGGAATGCGTCACTGGGACACTTGCCGAGCTTGCCGAACGCTATGCCCAAGCCGCGCCCAAAGGGGAGATCGTGATCGTGGTCGGGCCGCCGCCCGAAGCGGCGGAGGCAAGCGACGCAACGCTCGACCAGGCACTGGACGAAGCGCTCGCCCGAACGTCGCCGTCGCGCGCCGCGGCGGAGGTCGCCGAAGCACTCGGCATTCCGCGCAAGCGCGCCTACGCCCGCGCGCTGGCCCGCGCCAAATGAATCGCGTCGCGGCGGAAAAACGTGGCCGCCGCGCCGAAACCCTGGCGATCTTCTACCTGCGCCTTCACGGCTGGCGGATTCTCGCCCGGCGAGCGCGGGCGCCGGGTGGCGAAGTGGACATTGTCGCGCGCCGCCGCGGGACGCTGGCGTTTATCGAAGTCAAGGCGCGAGCCACCGCCGACGCTGCTGCATTCGCGCTCGATCAATGGCGCCTGCGCCGCGTCGCGGTAGCCGCCGAGCGGCTTGCCCCGCGCTTCATGCGCCCCGGCGATACGTTGCGGATCGATGCCCTGTTCATCGTCCCGCGCCGCTGGCCGGTTCACCTGCCCAACGTGTGGCAAGGGTGACAAAGGGCAAGTGACCTTTTAGGCCGCGCGCTATGCCGCTTCGTGTCGCCGTACAGATGGACCCGCTCGAAACGATCAGCATCGCCGGCGATTCCACTTTCGCGATCATGATCGGCGCCCAGCAGCGCGGGCATAAGCTATTCCATTACCTCGCCGATGCGCTGACCTACGACGACGGCCGGGTTTATGCGGGTGCCCATGCAGTGACCGTGAAGCCGGTGCCGGGCGACCATTTCGCGCTTGGCGAATTCACGATCCTCGACCTTGGCAGCGATGTCGACGTCGTGCTGATGCGGCAGGATCCGCCCTTCGACCTTGGTTACATCACCGCGACTCATCTGCTCGAGCGGATCACCAGCGAGACGTTGGTGGTCAACGACCCGGCGTCGGTGCGCGATGCGCCGGAAAAGCTGTGGGTGCTGGATTTCGCGCGCTTCATGCCGCCCACGATGCTGACCCGGTCGCTTGGCGCGGCGCGCAAATTCCAGGCGCAACACGGCGACATGGTCCTGAAACCGCTTCACGGAAATGCCGGCAAGGCCGTCTTCAAGATCGGCCGCGACGGCGCCAACCTGCCCGCGCTGCTGGAGCTGTTCAACGCGACCTACCGGGAACCGCACGTGCTGCAGGCGTTCGTCCCGGAGGTTGCCCAAGGCGACAAGCGGATCGTGATGATCGACGGCGAAGTGTCGGGCGCGATCAACCGCCTTCCCGGATCGGGCGAAATCCGTTCCAACCTGGCCGCGGGCGGCACTGCCGAAGCCGCCGGACTGACCGCAACCGAACGCGAGATTTGCGCCGCGCTGGGCCCGGAACTGAAGCGCCGCGGGCTATTGTTCGTCGGCATCGACGTCATCGGCGGGCGCTGGCTGACCGAAATCAACGTCACTTCGCCGACGGGAATCGTCGCGATCGACAAGTTCAATGGCAGCGACACGCCGGGGCTGATCTGGGACGCGATCGAAGCGAGAGTCGCCGCGCGCTGAATTTGGTCCGATCCGGATCACCGGCGCCCTCTGCGAGCCGCCAAGTCATTCAATCCAAAATGGTTTTTTAGCATTCGCTTTACCGACGCGGATTAGTGCTGTTCGTGTCGCGGGTTTGCCGCCCGCCCCACTGGACGGTAGCCCGCGACGACCTCTGGAACAGCGTAGCTGCTACGCGCGGGGGTGGGCGTGGCGGTACACATCGAGCAGATGCGCCGCGTCCACCTTCGTATAGATTTGCGTCGACGACAGGCTCGCGTGGCCGAGCAATTCCTGCAGCGCGCGAAGGTCCGCGCCCCGCGCCAGCAAGTGAGTCGCGAAGCTGTGCCGCAAGGCATGGGGCGTCAGCGTGTCGGGAAGTCCCAGCCGCCGCCGCGCCGCCGCGACCGAACGGCGTACGAGGTCCGGATTGAGGCGGGCGCCACGCGCGCCAAAGAACAGCGGAGCATCGCCGCTGAGCGAATAGGGGCATTGCCGGGCATAGTCCTCAATCGCTTCACGCACGGCGGGGACGATCGGCACGACGCGAGTCTTCGATCGCTTGCCGGTCACGCGCAGCGTCGCCCCCAGCGGAAGCACCCGGGCGTCGAGCGACAGCGCTTCGGCAACGCGCAGCCCGGCGCCGTAAAGCAGCAGCAGGATCGCCAGGTCGCGCGCGCCAAGCCACGGCGCGCTGGCCGCCTCCGCCGCATTTTCAGCGAGCCCGATCGCATCTTCCGGGGCCGCCGGTCGCGGCAAGGTGCGCGGCCGGCGCGGTGCACGAGTGCGCGGCAGCTGGGCCGGGCTGCCCTGCTGTTCCGCCGCATATTTGAGGAAGGCGCGAACCCCGGACAGTTCGCGCGCCGCGGACGACGAACCGAGGCCCTCGGCCCGCCGTTGCGCCAGGAAAGCACGCATGTCGGTGGCGGCAATGCCCAGCAGCGCCGGGCCGTCGATCGCTTCGCCGCGATATTGGCCGAGGAACGCGATCAGTCGGTGCGCGGTCGCGACATAGGCCCGAACGGTATGCGCGGAATGGCGCCGATCGTGCTGCAGATAGTCCGACCAGCGCGCGGCCAGCGCCCGCGCCGGATGGTCAATCAGATCTCGGGATGAGTCAGCCACTTGCGCATGATAGCGGCAAGGCTGCGGCCAAGGAACATCAGCAATTCGGAACCGTGGCGGGCATCGAGGCTGAGTTCCGCCCGCTGGCCGAGGGCCAGCAGGCCGCACGGCAACGGCGGGTCGCAATCGATGCGGACCAAAGCTTCGGCGCGAATCAGTTCGCACGCCGGGCCGAACAATGGGTGGCCGCGATCGACGGTGCGCATGTCGACCCCGGGGACTTGCTCCATCGCCCGCCGCAGAATGGCCGGTTCGACAAGGTCGACGCCGCCACCGTCGGCGCGGAAGCCCTGGTCACCGACGACCAGCGCCAGTGCCACGGCATCGATACGCAGGATCAGCGGCCATTCCTGAGTGACGACGTGCAGCAGGGTTTCGATGCGGTCGGCTTCGATCGCCGCCAGCACGGCGCTGTGAATCGAGCTGACCGCGCCCGAATGGCCGCGGGCAAAGGCGATGAGGTCCTGATTGGCTTCTTCAGCGGCACCGAGCCGCTGGCGGAGCTGCGCCACGGCGCGCTCTTCGAAGGGAATGACCGTGGCCATCGCGCAAGCGATACGCCCGAAGCGGTTAATTTCCTACAACGACCAACGGCGGGCCAGCGCTAGGCAAACGAAAGGCGGCGGCGCCTTTCGACGCCGCCGCCCGATACTCTTACTGAAACTAAGGACTAGGTCTTAGTTCAGGCTGTTCGACACGTTGTTGAACGTGGTGTTCAGCTTGTTGCCGATGCCCTGCATCGCGCCAATCGCCGCAACGGCGATGAGAGCTGCGATCAGACCGTATTCGATGGCGGTCGCGCCCTTGTTATTTTTGATCAGCTTGATGAACTTGCTCATGGTCTTCGCTCCTGGTTCCAAGTCGAGGCTGTCGCCTCCCCTGCGGTCCACTTGCAGGATGGCGCCAATTTACCCGGCAGAGCGTTGAGAAAGTCTTACGGTCGAAGGTTGCGCAAAGGTTAATGCCACAGCGCAAAATGGCGCAGTTCAGCCAATTTTCTGGCCAGTCGCTTCCCAGTCCTTAAGGAAAGATGCGACTCCGCTGTCGGTCAGCGGGTGGTTGAACAGCTGCCAGATGATCTTGGGCGGCGCGGTCATCACGTCGGCCCCGATCTTGGCCGCTTCGACGACGTGGATCGGATGGCGGACGCTGGCGACCAGGATCTGGGTCCCGAAATCGTAATTGTCGTAGATCAGACGGATGTCGGCGATCAGCTGCATGCCGTCGAACCCGACGTCGTCGTGGCGCCCGACGAACGGCGAAATGAAGGTCGCGCCGGCCTTTGCCGCAAGCAGCGCCTGAGCGGCGGAGAAACACAAGGTGACGTTGACCATCGTCCCGTCGGCCGTCAGCGCCTTGCAGGTCTTGAGGCCAGCGGGAGTCAGCGGCACCTTGATCGTGATGTTGTCCGCGATTTTCCGCAGGACTTCGGCTTCGCGCATCATCCCGTCATGGTCGAGCGCGACCACTTCGGCCGATACCGGGCCGCTGACCACCGAAGCGATTTCGCGCACCACTTCGATAAACTGGCGGCCCGATTTGTGGATCAGGCTGGGGTTGGTGGTCACGCCGTCGAGCAAGCCGGTGTCGGCAAGTTCGCGGATTTCGGAGATTTCAGCGGTGTCAGCGAAGAATTTCATAATGTTTGCGCGAGCCCGGGCTTTGGTGGATGCATGCTCAATAGCCGGTGATTTCCGGAGGGGAAAGCAATGAGCGACCACGTCCGGATCGAGCGCGCCGAAGCCGTGCTGTCAATCACCCTGGCCCGGCCCGAGCGGCGCAACGCGATCACCGTGGCGATGTACGAGGCGCTGGCCGGAGCGATCGAGCAAGCGTCGGCCGACGCATCGGTGCGGGTCATCACGCTTGCTGGCGAAGGCGCGGATTTCGCCGCCGGCAACGACCTTGCCGACTTCCTCGATACCGCGCCGCGGGGTGACGATATTCCGGTCTGGCGCCTGCTTCGCGCACTCGTTCGGTGCCAGACGCCGCTGGTCGCCGCGGTCCATGGCAATTGCGTCGGCATTGGAACGACCATGCTGCTTCACTGCGACCTGGTGGTGGCCGCCGAAGGAACGCGCTTTTCGCTGCCGTTCATCGACCTTGCACTGGTCCCCGAAGCGGCGAGTTCGCTGCTGTTGCCGCGACTTGCCGGGCGGCGGCGCGCGGCGCGTTACCTGTTGCTGGGCGAGCCGTTCGGAGTCGATGAGGCGATGGCCATCGGCCTGATCAGCCACCGCGCCGAGCCGAGCGCATTAGCGACCAAGCGCGACGCGCTGGTGGCGGCCCTGTTGGCCAAGCCCCAGGACGCGCTGCGCGAGACGCAACGCCTTCTGCGCCATGGCGAAGCAGACGAGATATTGCAGCGGATGGAACTGGAAGGTGCGGCTTTTTCGAAGCGGCTGGAAGCCGATGAAGTGAAGCACGCGATCACCGCCTTTTTCGCCAAGCGAAAGCCCGCTTCCTGAGCGATCAGACGCCGGCGATCCAGACGCGTTTGCGGCGGCTGACGGTGATATTCGGGCCAGGCACCAGCAGCAGGTCGGTCGCCTGCGTATAGCTTACGCTAAGGTCGTAATAATTACCGGTGCCCGACGTGCCGCTGACAGGATCGTCGACGGTGAACCGGCCGGGGCCGATACCGTAGACGCTGGCCCAGATCTTCGCCTTGATGGTGCCAGTCGCCGGCGATGTCCCGGTTCCGGGAGCCGGCGCGGAGCAACCCGCGGTGGTCGCGTTCAGGCACAATGTCGCATAACGCGCGCCCTCGCCCAGCGCCTGCTGGATGCCGGCCACCGCGCGATAGACCTGGGCCAACTGAACGAACATCCAGATCATGACGACGAGCACCGGCACCGCGAAGGCCATTTCGATGGCGGCCACGCCCCGTTCGTCGCGGTGAAGGCGGCGGACCAGCTTCACTGGGTCCGCATCCCCGCAGTCGCGGAGATGTGATAGGTGCCGTCGGTGTTGTAGCCGAGGAAGTGAAGCGGAAACATCGGCGAATATTTGTCGGTGACCGCCACCTGGATGTAGCGCGCCTCCTTGTCGGTCGTATTGGCGCAGGTCAGCGCGTCAAACGCGGTTGCATCGGTGCTTGAGCGCGCGGTCATGACCCCGGCCGAAGTGGTGCATTCGAGCCGGTACGAGACGGTTACGTTGCTGGCGCTGATCGGAGTCGTCTTGCAGGTGCCATTCGCCGTCGTGCCATTGACCTGGCACACGGCCTCAGTCGTCAGCGAACCCTCGACGGTGTCGATGTCGGTCGTCTGCATGATCTTTTCGATCGCGCGCTGGGCGCCCTGCTCAAGCGCGAGCTTGCGGCTGAAGGCATTGCTGAGGTCGATCACGCCGATGGCCATCAGCGCGAACATCGGCGCGACCAACGCCAGTTCGATAACGGCTGCACCGCGCTGATCGCGGGCGAGGCGGAAACGGCCGATGCCGATCATGCGACCAACCTGATCATCGTGATGCTGCTGCTTTGCGGCAGCCCCTCGTTAATGCACTGGCTAAGTCCCTTGAAGTTGCTGTTGCCGGTCAGCGTCACCCGGCGGGCGACGAGCATGGTGCAGGTCGCGGTCGGGCTGGTGCCGCCGTTGAACCAGATTTCCGAACTTGGAAAATACACCGCGCCAGTGATCGTCGAAGCCGAGCCACCGTTAAGCTTGCTGCAGCCGCTGCAATCGGCGGCGCGGCGATCCTGGTAAATCGCGATGCCGTTGAACGGTCCAGTAGTCGGGGCAACGATCGTCGTGTTGGCCTGGGCATTGGAAGTGATCGATCCGATTGGGCTTGAAGCCGTCTTGTTGGTCAGGACGATCGCGCAACCGGTACAGTTGAAGGTGCCCTGGAGGCTGGCGCTTCCGCCGTTGACGTAGATCGGTCCGAAGTTCGCCGGGACCGTCAGTGATTTATTCGAGCCGACCGACAGAGAGCTCCAGCAATTGGCGACCGAGCCATCCTGCGCTCGAGCCGCCGCCATGTTGGTGGCTTCGGTCAGCGCGTCGGCGACCCAAGTCCCCTGGTTGTTCAAGTGACCGGCACATTTCATGTCGCTTGCGACCGGATTCACGTTGGCGAACGGATCGGTCAGCGCGGTCGAATAGGGACGATAGGCACCGACGTGCCAATTGTTCGACTGCTGGACGCCGCCGACGGTTGCAATCGCCAGCGCCGTGACGCTGGAACTGCCGCCCGCCGCAGCCGAGTTGGAGGACGGAGAATTCGAGTACATCACGCAATCGGGCATATAGATGGTGGTGTTGCCGCTGTTGGTGATGCCGGTTTTGCTGGCGTTGGTTTCGAGCGCCTGGACGCAGGCGTTGCCGCCGCTCGAAATCGCCGCTGCGCGCGCCGTGGCAATGATCGTTGGAGCCGCGCTCATGAACAGCGAGCTGAACGGCAGCCGCTGCTGAATGCGCAATTGCACCTGAACCTGGTCGGACATTGCGCCGGAATCGGCGGGATAGGTGACCGCCGGATATCCGGACAACACGCCCATGCGGGTGTGCAGGTTGAGCGTCAAATCGTGCTGGACGGCCGCGAGTGTCCCGTTGCTCGAGCCCGAAGCGTTGGCACGATCATAGACTCCGGCAATGGCGGCGGAATCGGCGGCGCGCTGCAACTGGCGCTTCCACAGGGTCCATTGAATGGTGTCGTTGGCAAGGCCCGCCGCGCCCATGACTAGCGGCAGCGCAGCGCCGGCAATCACCAGGGCATTGCCGCGCCGATCCTTGATTAGCCGCCTGAAGAACCCGATCATGTTCGATCCCCGAATGCCCATTGCTGGCTTGAACGGCGCATCTAAGGGCAACAGGGTGAGTGAAGCGTTGAAGGCTGTGGTTAACGCGGCTTCACCAAATGCGCGGAAGATCGGCTTGAATCCGCGTGTCTTATCCTTATAATACAGCATGAACCGCCCGAGCGGCGTTGACCGGCTTCCGGCCGCGCCGCAAAAGGGCCGCGAAAGGACCTTTGCAGCCATGGCCATCGAACCCGTGAGCGAAACCGCCACCCCACCCGCGACCAAGCTGAAGCTCGATCCGCCCGATGCGCTTCAGGCGGTTGCCCCGGCCGATGCGGCCGGCCTGGTCCCGCTGAAGAGCGACGAGACCGACGCGCTCGACCAGCGGGTCGCGCAGTTCGTCGACGAGCTTGCCAAGCTCGACACCAACAGCCCGGAATTCGGCCAGAAGGTCGATCAGCTGACCGCCATGGGGCGCAAGGAGATTGCGGAAGCCGCCGGCGCCTCCAACCGCTTCCTCGACCGGCCAGTCAAGGCGATCGACAGCGACACCGGCATCGGCACCGACCTGACCGAGTTGCGCAAGACCGTCGAATCGCTCGACCCGGCGAAGAACGGCCGGCTGACCCCCGGTCGCAAGCTGTTCGGGCTGATCCCGTTCGGCGGCCGAATCCAAAATTACTTCCGCCAGTACCAAAGCTCGCAGACGCACATTTCGGCGATCCTCGCGCGGCTTGGATCGGGCAAGGACGAACTGCTGATGGACAATGCGGCCATCGCCACCGAGCGCGCGAACCTGTGGAAGACGATGCACAAGCTCGAGCAGATGGTGCACATTTCGCGCAGCCTCGACCGGCAGCTGGAAGACAAGGCCAACGAACTCGACGCCACCGATCCCGCGAAAGCCAAGGCGATCCGCGAAAGCGCATTGTTCTACGCCCGCCAGCGGACCACCGACCTGCTAACGCAGATGGCGGTGACCGTTCAGGGCTATCTGGCGCTCGACCTCGTCAAGAAAAACAACGTCGAGTTGGTGAAGGGCGTCGATCGCGCGTCGACCACCACCGTCGCTGCGCTTCGTACCGCGGTGACCGTGGCCCAGGCGATGACCAACCAGAAACTGGTGCTGGAGCAGATCAGCGCGCTCAACACGACGACCGCCGGGATGATCGATTCCACCGGCGAGTTATTGCGGACGCAGACGGGCGCAATCCACGAGCAGGCGGCAAGTTCGACTATCCCGCTCGAAACACTGCAGCGCGCATTCCAGAACATCTATGACACGATGGACCAGATCGATCAGTTCAAGCTGCAGGCGCTGGGCAACATGAAGCAGACGGTCGACACGCTGACCAAGGAAGTCGACAAGTCGAAGGGCTATATCGCCCGCGCCGAAGGCGTGAACCAGGCCAAGCTTGGTGGTCCGGCTTCGACGCTGACGCCGCTTGAGGCCGAATGACCGACCAGACCGTCAAGGTCGAACGGGCGATTGAGCGGTTCGACCGGATCACGCGTCAGATCGACGAGCGCAAGGGCCCGGTGCGCGATGCCGCGCGCCGCGAACGGCAGCGGCTGAACGCCGGCGTCACGTCGCGCTTCAAGCGGATTGGCATTGCCGTCGGGCTGGTCAGCTTGGCGACGATCATCGTCGGCATGGTCCTGCCCATCGGAATGTTCGGCTTTCTGGCCGCCGTTGGGCTGGCGATCGGGATTGCCGCGATGCTTGCGGTTTCGCCATCGCGCCAGCGGAGCATTGCCGCGCCGGCCACGGATTTGCCCAACGGAGCAATGGTCCAGCAATTCGATTCCTATCTGTTCCGCACCCGCCGCGCGCTGCCGCCGGCCGCGCAGGTTCAAATCGATGCGCTGAGCGCCGCTCTGCCGCCGTTGCGGGAAACGATCGGCCGCGTACCGACGCTCGATCCGACCGCCCAGGATGCCCGCCGGTTGATGTCGGTTCACTTGCCGGGGCTGATCGAGCGCTACGCCCATGTCCCAGCGGCCTTCCGCGGTGAGCAGGATGGCGAGGGCAAGACCGTCGACGAGCGTTTGGTTGAAGGGCTGGCCGCCGGCCGCAAGGCGCTGGCCGAGATTTCCGAACAGCTGGCGCGGTCGGACATGGCGGCGTTCGAAACCCAGGGGCGATTCATCACTTCGCGCTACGGAGACGACATCACCAGCGAATGATCATCATCGCCATTGCCCAGCGCTTGCGCTCGGTGCACTCATGGGGTGAATAAGCGGGCCGCGTGGGGGATTGATGGCGCTGACTTCCGTCAGAAAACGGCTTTATCGGCAGCTCGATCCCGCGGCCTGGCCGCGCAAGGGTCTGTCGCCGCTCAATATGGCGATCGTGGTCCTGATCATCATCGCGGTCGTCGAGGCGGTCATCGATACCGAGCCGAAGATCACGCGCGGCAGCGAGCGGTTGCTGGACCGCGTCGAGTTCGGGATCGGCCTGATCTTCCTGGTCGAATATTTCGCGAGGCTGTGGATCGCGGTCGACATTCCGCGCTACCAGAAGGCGCGTTTTCCACGGCTTCGTTACGCGTCTTCGCCAATGGCGATCATCGACATTCTGGCAGTGGTGCCAGCGCTGTTTGCGTTTGGCGGAGCACCCAGCCTGCTGCTTCGGTTCTTCCGTATCCTGCGCATGCTGCGACTGGCGAAACTGGGCCGCATGTCGAGCGCCTGGGAGCATATCCGCGAAGCGTTCGTCGAACGGCGCGATGAATTCGCGCTGATCCTTGGACTGCTGGGCATCACTGTCCTGATTTCCGGATCGCTGATGTATTTCGCCGAAGCCGACGCCCAGCCGGACAAGTTCGGAAGCATTCCGCGCGCATTGTGGTGGGCAATCATCACCATGACCACGATCGGCTATGGCGATACCTACCCGGTCACCACGCTGGGGCGCATACTCGGCGGGCTGATCGCGATCGTCGGGGTGCTGATGGTCGCTTTGCCGACCGGCATCTTCGCCGCTTCCTTTACCGAAGGGCTGGAACGGCGCGGCCGCAAGAAAAACGAAGAAGCCGACCCCGATGCATGACGCGGCCCGCCCAAATCATGGATTATCTGTTATGTCCGGTCGGCCCATGACCCCGACGACCCGCCTGGCCCGGAGCTGAAGCGAATGCAGCTGGCGTTCGCCACCGGTGGAGATTGGCTGAAGGACCGCTTCAAGCTGCCGCCCGCAGTCCCGGCGTTCGGCCCCCGGACCCAGCGCATTTTTTCGATTTTCTGGATCGCCGCGTTCCTGCTCGCGCTCGCCGGGCCGATCACCGGCATTTACCTCCGCTACTCCGCGCCCGAAAACAATTCGCAACTGCTGCTGGGCAGCCGCGCGGGCTTTGCCGTGTCCCTCCAAAACGCCACGACCGTGCGCTTCCCGGTCGGTTCCACATCCAGCGCAGCGGGAATTCGCGCCGGCGATCGAATCGTGGCGGTCTATGGCCTGCCGCTGCCCAAGGTCATGCCGATGTCCGAGGAGGCGCTGGCGGTCCATCAGGACGATCCCGCTTACATCGCGATGGGCAATTTGCTGTTCGGGACCGACGAAGCCGAGGTTCCGCTGACCGTCCGCTCCGCCGACGGGACAGTTCGCGACGTTACGGTGACGACTGGCGAGCAGCATATCGATGCGGCTGCGCGAGCGTTGGGAATCTCGCCTAAGCTGCTCAATTTCATCGATCTGCTCCACGTAATTTCCTATCCGTTCCTGTTCTGGGCAGCGTGGATTCTCCATCGCCGCAATGGCCGGGACGCAGTCAGTTCGATCCTGTCCCTGGCGATCCTGCTGACGATGAGCGCCGAGCAGCCATCGGCGACGTTCCTGGCGACCATCGGCGTGTCGCGCGGAATCAATGTGGCGCTGTTCGATCTCGGCAATGTCCTGGTGCTGGCCGGCATCCTGCTGTTTCCCAACGGCACGCTGTCCTGGCGCCTGGTCGCGCTGATCGCGTCGCTGCCCATCCTGATGCTGTTGCAAGGCCAGGCTTACGCGTTCGTGTTCGTCGCGTTCATGGTGGTGGCGGTGCTCAAGCTGCTGCGCTGCATGCGCCAGACACCGTCGAGCGACTTGCGGCTGCAGATCCGCTGGGCGCTGTTCGGGTTCAGCGGATATTCCGTGCTGCGCGGCGTTTCGATCGCGTGCGACATGCTCAAATGGTCGACCGACAGCTACGGTCATCAGCTCCTGCTGGAATTCGTTGCCGGAATCGCGCTTGGCGTCGGCGTTCTGATGCTTCAGCTCGGACTGCTCATCGCGCTGCTCCGTTACCGCTTGTACGACGCCGAAGCGATCATCAGCAAAACCGTCAGCGTCGCGCTGATTACGCTGCTTCTCGGCGCCGGCTTCGGCGGGATCATGGAAGGCATCATCACGCAGATGCAGAACATTTATCCCAACAGCCAGACGCCGGCGGCGATGATCGGTGCAACGCTGGCGATCATGTTCATCGAGCCGCTGCGCAAAAAGGTCGAAAGCTGGACCGACCGCAAGTTTCAAAAAAGCCTGTTCATCCTGCGCGACGATCTTCCCGAAAGCATCAAGGAGCTGCGCGAAACGGCGTCGCTCGACGAGCTGCTGTCCGAAACGCTGGTGCGCGTCCAGGATGGCGTCCGCGCCGTCCGCAGCGCCTTGATTATCGGCGGCCGAATCACCGAGACGCGAAACATCGCCCCTGCTGAAGCGACCGCATGGCGCGCGACCAACGAGGGGTTTTCGAGCGATCTGTGCGCACCCAAGGACCGGGTGTTTCCAATCCGCGTTCCACTGGTCCCAAGTTCGGACAAGGAGGAAGAGCCAATGGGCTATATCCTCGTTGGTCCGCGGCCCGATGGGTCGATTCCCAGCCGCGAGGAACAGAAAGCGCTGTCCGCTGTCTCGGAAACCATCGCGCGCGCAATCCGCACCGTCATCAAGCGCCAGGAACACGAACAGGAAGTCGCCGACAATATCGCCGCGACCAACCGCCGCATCGACCGTATCGAGGCGCTGCTGGACGGATCCGCGGCGGTTTCCGCCAAGCGCCGGCCGCGCACCGCTTGAGGGGCATTCGCCGCATTAGCAGCGACTTAATTGACCGAGCGGAAAGCAAAGCATAATTTGCACGTCGCGACCAGGATTCGACTCGGTTGCCGCGAGCGGCGGTAGCGTGAGGGGCAATGAGGATCTGCGGTTCGTAAAAGGAGCGGAAATGATGCGAGCGAAGCTAGTGCTATGGAGCGCAGCAGCGACACTTGCCCTGGTATCCACGGCAGCCATCGCGAACGTCGTCGTGGTGAAGTCGATCGGCCCTTCGGCAAAGTCCTATCCGCCGGGCAAGACCTTGCCGGAATCGGCCAAGATCACGCTTAAGGGCGGCGACGTCATTACCATCCTCGGCCCAGGTACGGCCAAGACCCTTCGCGGTCCCGGCAATTTCGACGCCAAGCAAGTCACGCTGGCGTCGGCGGCTGGTCAGCGCGGCCGCTTCGGAGCGCTTCGCGCCGGCGAAATCGCGCACAACCCAAGCATTTGGGACATCGACGTCAGCCAGGGCGGCAAGATCTGCATTTCGGACGCATCGAAACTGCAATTGTGGCGGCCCGATAGCGAAGCCGAAGTGACCGCCACCATCCGTTCGGCCGACGGTCAGTCGCAACCACTCAGCTGGGCCGCTGGCAAATCGCTTGCGGCGTGGCCCGCGACGGTGCCGATCCAGAGCAACGCGAGCTACGACATTGAATGGCCGGATACGGGCGAAAAAAGCACGCTCGAAGTGGTCACCGTGCCGGCAACTCCCGACGACATCGTCACCGCCGCGCAGGTCCTGATCGAACATGGCTGCCAGAAGCAACTCGACCTGTTGGTCGAAAGCACCGGCAAGGCGCACTAGGCCGCCTAGCCGACGATTCCCGCGGACCTGAGCCGGGCGATATCGCTCGGCTCAAGGCCCAGGTCCGCCAATATTTCATCGCTATGTTCGCCCAGCCCCGGCGGCGGCAGCTCGCTGTCCGCGCGCTGCCCGTCCAGCCGCACCGGCGAGCCGACCAGCGGCACGCCCGCGATCGTCCGGACCATTGCCCGGTGCTGTGCCTGAACATCGCCGAGCGCCTGGCTGATGCGGTTGATCGGCCCCGCTGGAATCCCCGCATCTTCAAGCCGATCGAACCATTCGGCCGCGGGGCGCGTGCAAATCACCGACGCTAGCGCGGCGATCATCGCCGGGCGATTGGCGACTCGCGCGCTGTTGTTCGCGAAGCGCGGATCGGCGGACCATTCGGGGTGTCCGCACAGTTCGGCGAGACGCTTGAACTGGCGGTCGTTGCCAATGGCGATGATGATCGGCTGGTCGGCGGCATCGAACGGCTGATAGGGCACGATGTTGGGATGCGTATTGCCCTGGCGGGGCGGATCCTCGCCTGAAATCAGCGCATTCGATGCCTGGTTGGCAAGCATTGCCAATTGCGTGTCGAACAGCGCCATGTCGACGTGGGCGCCCTCCCCGCTCCGTTCGCGCCGGTACAGCGCGGCAAGGATCGCGACCGTGGTGTACATGCCGGTGAACAGGTCGACGACGGCGACTCCGACCCGCATCGGGCCACCGCCCGGCGCTCCGTCGGGAAGTCCGGTGACGCTCATCAGTCCGCCCATGCCCTGGATGATATAATCGTATCCGGCACGCTGGGCGTAGGGCCCGTCCTGGCCGAAACCAGTGATCGACGCGTGGATCAGGCGCGGATTGGCGGCGCGAAGACTTGCTTCGTCGAGCCCGAATTTGGCGAGGCCGCCGACCTTGAAATTTTCGACGACGACATCGGCGCTGTCGGCCAGCTGCCGCACCAGTGCCGCCCCTTCGGGTTGCGCGAAATCGATCGCCGCCGATTTCTTGCCGCGGTTGCAGCTGAGGAAATAGGCGGCGACGCGCTGCTTGCCGTCGCCGTGCCACGGCGGTCCCCAATGGCGCGTATCGTCGCCGAACTCCGGCCGTTCGATCTTGATGACTTCCGCGCCAAGATCGGCGAGCAGCTGCGTGCACCACGGACCAGCGAGAACCCGGCTGAGGTCGAGCACCCGAATTCCCTCAAGCGGGTTCAATGCCGGCGCTTCCAGAAACGGCGGTCGGCAAGGACTGCATGGGCCGCGTTATGGCCCGGAGCGCCAGTGACTCCGCCGCCGGGGTGGGCACCTGACCCGCACAGGTACAGGCCGGGCAAAGGCATGCGGTAATCGGCCGCGCCGACCATCGGGCGCGAGCTGAACAATTGGTCGAGCCCCATCTTGCCGTGAAAAATATCGCCGCCGATCAGGCCGAAGCGCCGTTCGAGGTCGAGCGGCGAGTGAATCTGCCGCCCAAGCACCGACGCGGCGAACCCGGGCGCGTGGGCATCGACGGTCGCAATTACCCGGTCGGCGGCCTGGTCGCGTTCCTTGTCCCAGCTTCGTCCCGGGCCGAGATCGTAGCGGAAATGCTGGCAGAACAGGCTGGCGACGTGCTTGCCCTTGGGCGCGAGGCTGGCATCGAGCGTCGACGGGATCAGCATTTCGATGATCGGCTGCTTGGCCCAGCCATCGACCGCTGCATCGAGCCACGCCTGGTGCATGTAGCCGAGGCTCGGCGCCATGATGATCCCGGCGGTGAGGTGATTGCCCTTCTTCGGCAGAACCGTGAACCTGGGCAGTTCCGACAGCGCGACATTCATCCGGAAGGTCGCGCTTTCGCACTTCCAGGCGTGCATCCGGCTGGCAACGTCGCGGTCGACCGCGCCATCGGGCACCAGCCGGTCGAACAGCAGCTTGGGATTGACCCCGGCGACGACCGAGCCGGATCGCCACGCCTTGCCGCCGGCGACGACCCCGGATGCGCGGCCGCCGGCGACGATCACTTCCTCGACCGGGGTATTGAGAATGATGTCCACGCCAGCTTCGCGGCACGCCCAGGCCATCGCCTGGGTGATCGACCCCATGCCGCCGATGGCATGGCCCCAGGCGCCCGGAACGCCGGCGGCTTCGCCAAACAAATGGTGGAGCAGCACATAAGCCGTGCCCGGCGACTGCGGCGAAGCGAAATTGCCGACGACCCCGTCGAACCCGAACAGCGCCTTGACCAGGTCGCCGTCGAAATGGCGGTCGAGGATTTCGGCCGCGCTGCGCATTGCGAAATCGTGCACCACCCGAGTTTCCGCAAGCGACAGGCCCGCCAGGTCGCGGCCCAGGCTCAGCAGCTTGGGGATCGCGCTGACCTTCGCACCGGCGTTCGGCGGCGCGCGCAGCAGCCACTTCTTGAGCAGCCGAACAACGCTTTCCAGCTCGGCGATGTAGCGGTCGTAGCCCTCGGCGTCGGCCTTTACGTGGCGCGCAATTTCCTTGCGGGTCAGCCCGTTGCGGCCGGACAGCAGGTAATCGCCATCGCCCGGCAGGAAATTGTCGGTCTTGCGAAGCACGACCTTGAGCCCGTGCCGTTCGAGCTGCAGATCGCGGATGATTTTGGGATTGAGCAGGCTGACGGTGTAGCTCGCCGCGCTATTCCTGAAACCGGGCAGGAATTCGTCGGTCACCGCCGCTCCGCCGACCGTTCCGGCAGCTTCCAGAACGGCGACCTTGAGGCCCTTCTTGGCAAGGTAATAAGCGCAGGTCAGGCCGTTGTGGCCAGCACCGATGATGATCGCGTCGTGCAAGCTCTTCCCCCGCGTCCCGTGACGCTAGCGCATCAGCACCAGTTCTTCGGCCATGGTCGGATGAAGCGCAACCGTGGCGTCGAAGTCCGCCTTGCTCAGCCCGGCCTTGACCGCAATTGCCGCTCCCTGGAGGATTTCGGGGGCGTCGGGCCCGATCATGTGGATGCCGACGATCTTGCCGCTCTCGCCGTCGAGGACGAGTTTGTAGAGCGACCGCTCGTTACGCCCGGCAAGCACGTTCTTCATCGCCCGGAAGTCGGATGTGAACGTCTTGACCGTGCCGAGCTTGTTGCGCGCCTGCCCTTCGGTCAAGCCGACGCCGGCCAGCGGCGGGTGGCTGAACACCGCCGACGGAACGCAGTCGTAATCGACCTTGGTCGGTTTGTTCCCGAAGAAGGTGTCGGCGAACGCCTGGCCTTCGCGGATCGCGATCGGGGTTAGCTGGACTCGGTCGGTGACGTCGCCGATCGCGAAGATTGAGGGCACCGACGTGCAATTGTCGCTGTCCACCGGCACTTCGCCGTTTTCGCCCAGCGCGATCCCTACCGCTTCCAGCCCAAGGCCCTCGGTGTTCGGGCGGCGGCCGATGGCGAACAGCATCTGGTCGGCCTCGATATCGTCGCAGCCGGTCATGGCCATGTGCAACGTCCCGTCGGCGTCGCGGTCGATTCGGTCGATCGTCGAATTGAAGCGGAAGTCGATGCCCTTGAGCAGCGATATCTGGATCAGCCGGTCGACGATCTGCTGGTCGTAATGGCGCAGCATGACGTCGGTTCGGTTGACCAAAGTCACGCGGCTTCCGAACTGGTGGAAGATGCCGGCGAATTCGTTGGCGATATAGCCCCCGCCGGCGATCACGATCCGCTTGGGCAGGCGGTCGAGGTCGAACACCTCGTTCGAAGTAATGGCGTGCTCGATGCCTTCGATCTGCGGCAGCCCCGGGCGAGCGCCGGTCGCAATCAGGATTTTGTCGGCGGTGACTTCCTTGCCGCTGGCGAGCCTGACCATATTGACCCCGGCAAGTTCGGCCCGTTCGTGGAAAATGGTCGCTTTGTGGCTGGTCAGAGTGTCGGTGTAGGCGCCCTCCAGCCGCCCGACCTCGGCCATCACATTGTCCCGCAGCACCGACCAGTCGAAACGCTTTTGCGGCACGTCCCAGCCGAACATCGCGGCGTCTTCAAGATCCTCGGCAAAGTGCGCGCCGTAAACCAGCAGTTTCTTGGGCACGCAGCCGCGAATCACGCAGGTCCCGCCGACCTTATATTCCTCGGCGATTGCGACTCGCGCGCCATGTGCCGCGGCCACCCGCGCGGCCCGTACGCCGCCCGAACCGGCGCCGATCACGAACAGGTCGAAGTCCGCCATCAGATACCAGCCCTTTCCATCAGCGCCCTGGTCGACGGGTCGAACTGCGCGTCGTCCCCGCCGTCGGCCAATTGCCCCGCGATTTGCTTGCCCAGCTCAACGCCGAATTGATCGAACGGGTTGATGCCCAGCAACACCGCATTGGCGAAGGTGCGATGTTCGTAAAATCCGATCAATGCCCCCAGCGCGCGGGCGTCCAGGCGATCGAGCAGGATCGTGCTGCTTGGGCGATTGCCGGCATAGCTTCGCTGCGGGTCGTCGCTTCGCTGTCCCTGCAGCAACGCCGCCCCTTGAGCGAAGGCATTAAGCAGCA
>JBDSGQ010000016.1:0-15481 GCA_039918915.1 Sphingomicrobium sp. | reverse complement strand
CCGGCGCGCTTCGCGGTCGGCAAACCCGATTGCCTTGCGCAGCACCGGCTTGCCGTCCTGCTCAACCACGATCACCCCGGAAAAGCCCTTGGCTTCGGCCGCGGTGATCATTTGACCGATGTCGGACGCCAGGGCGGCACTGGAGGAAGATGGGTGGGCCATTTGCGGCGCGACCGCGACGCAACCGGCCAGTGGAGCTGTTGCGACTATCAAGGCGGCAACGCATGCTGAAGAAAGGTTCATTGGCGGCCTCTAAGCGACAAGGCCGCGCCCGCAACGCGCCGTCGTCTTTGCAGCCTGTTTCTTCGACGAACGGCTGCGCTCCACGCAATGGCGGCGATCAGGCCCCAAACGCGCTCCGGGCCCCACACAGAAATGGGGGCCGGCATTGCTGCCAGCCCCCACTGCGCCGAGCGAAGGATCTGCCGGTGTTCGCACTTGGTTCGTTCAAACCCGAAGGCCCGTTCAAACCCGCTCTCGATCCTGGCTCACCAGCTCAGGCGTCGCTTTCCATCTTGCAATTCGCCCCGTGAGGGGAGCCGGTCGACCTACTTGACTGCGCGGCCCGAAGGTTCGCTGGTCTTTCGCCCGTCCGGCCTGGCCTTTGGTTCCCCGATCCTTGCGAACCGGCTCGCCGCGGCCAAAACCGCCCGATGTTCCGCGGCCCTTCTTGGGGTAACCACTCTTGTGTCCCGCTTTGCTTTTTCGAACCTCATCCCCCGAAAGGAACGACATCCGATTGGCCGCGTCGCACGAGAGGCGATCACCTCTTCCGGCGCCTCTTACCGACTGGCCCCGACAAGAACCCGAAAGTCCTCATCAATTGCCTGCCGGCAGGAGATCGGACCTTTGGCCACCTGCCGCTCCATCTCGCCGTTGCCGGCTGTCCGAAGAGGCTGGGACCATCGTCCCGATCACCCAAGCAACATGACCCTGCGCGCCGATTCGCAAAAGCGGAAAATAGATGCGCGACGCTGTGGATAACGGGGATATCGGTAACAACGTCCGAACCCGTCCCAATCGCCCGGGCGCGTTGCATATCCGCCTCGCCCCGCATCCTCGGTTGCCGTTTCGTTCTCCCCGTCCTACCGCGCAGGCGTGCCTGAATCGCCTGCCGTCCCGCCCGATCCGCCGTATCTCGCCGGCCTCAATCCGCCGCAGCGCGAAGCGGTCCTCAGCACCGAGGGCCCGGTCCTCGTCCTCGCCGGCGCCGGCACTGGCAAGACCGCCGCTTTGACCGCCCGGCTCGCGCACCTGATCGCCAGCCGCAAGGCGTGGCCCAGCCAGATCCTCAGCGTCACGTTCACCAACAAGGCGGCGCGCGAAATGCGCGATCGGGTCAGCCGCCTGTCGGGCGGAGCGCTCGAAGGCATGCCGTGGCTCGGCACCTTCCACTCGGTCGCCGCCAAGATGCTTCGCGGCCATGCCGAGCTGGTCGGGCTCCATGCCAATTTCACCATCCTCGATACCGACGACCAGCTGCGCGTGCTCAAGCAGATCATCGTGGCCGCCAACCTCGATGAAAAACGCTGGCCGGGGCGCCAGCTGGCGGGGGTGATCGACCGCTGGAAAAACCGCGGCTGGACTCCCGCCCAGATCGGCGCCGGCGAAGCCGAGGCCTTCGCCGCCGGCCGCGGGGCCGAACTTTACGGCCAGTATCAGGATCGGCTGCGGACCCTCAACGCCTGCGACTTCGGCGACCTTTTGCTCCACATGCTAACGATCTTCCGCACGCATCCCGATGTGCTCGAAAGCTACCGCGACCGCTTCCGCTACCTGCTCGTCGACGAATATCAGGATACCAACAGCGGCCAGTACGAATGGCTCAAGCTGCTTGCCGAACCGCGCCGCAATTTGTGCTGCGTCGGCGACGACGACCAGTCGATCTATTCGTGGCGCGGTGCCGAAGTCGCCAACATTCTCAAGTTCGAACAGGACTTCCCGGGCGCCAGGGTCATCCGGCTCGAACAGAATTACCGCTCGACCAGCCACATCCTCAACGCCGCCGACGGCCTCATCGCCCACAATGCCGGCCGCCTCGGCAAAAGCCTGTGGACCGATCGCGGCGATGGCGAACAAGTGCGCGTCATCGGGGTGTGGGACGGGCCGGAGGAAGCGCGGCGGGTCGGCGAGGAAGCCGAAAGCCACATGAACTCGGGCGGCAGCCTCGACGATATCGCCATCCTCGTCCGCGCCCAGTTCCAGACCCGCGAGTTCGAAGAACGCTTCATCGCCATCGGCCTCGATTATCAGATCATCGGCGGCTTCCGCTTTTACGAACGCGCCGAAATCCGCGATTCGATCGCTTATTTGCGGCTGATCGGCCAGCCCGCCGACGACCTCGCCTTCGAACGCATCGTCAACCAGCCCAAGCGCGGCCTTGGCGACAAGGCGATCGCGACCATCCACCGCCACGCCCGCGCCAGCCAGCAGCCGCTGCTGCTCGCCGCCGCAACCCTGCTCGACAGCGATGAACTCACCCCGCAGGCCCGCCGCAGCCTCGGCAATTTCATCGGCGACATCGCCCGCTGGCGGCAACAGGCGGCGGCGCTTCCCCACCCCGAACTGGCGCGCATCGTGCTCGATGAATCGGGCTATACCGCAATGCTCCAGAACGACCGCTCGGCGGACAGCGCCGGGCGCCTCGAAAACCTCGCCGAACTGACCCGCGCGATGGAAGAATATGACTCGCTCCAGGGCTTCCTCGAACATGTCAGCCTGGTCATGGACAATGACGAATCGCGCCACGGCCCGCGGGTCACGATCATGACCATCCACGCCGCCAAGGGCCTCGAATTCGACACCGTCTATCTCGCCGGCTGGGAAGAAGGGGTATTCCCGTCGCAGCGCGCGCTCGACGAAGGCGGCCTTGCCAGCCTCGAGGAAGAACGCCGCCTGGCCTATGTCGCAATCACTCGCGCCCGCCGCCGGGCAACCATCTTCCACGCCGCCAACCGCCGCATTTACGGCCAGTGGACCAGCTCGATCCCGTCGCGCTTCCTGGGCGAGCTACCCAAGCCGCACATCGCCGAGGAAACCACCATGACCGGCGGCGAAAGCCTGTGGCGCGCGCAATGGAGCGAGCATTCCGATCCCTTCGCCCACCTCGGCCCCGCGCAAGCGATGCGCGCCGCGACCCGTGGCCCCGGCTTCCAGCGCGCCTCGCGCGGCAGCTTCAACGCCGAACCGGCGCGAATCCTCGAAGCGCGCGCCTCCGCCGTCAGCCTCGGTAACAAGGGCCGCGACGATCTGGCGCTTGGCCAGCGCGTGTTCCACGGCAAGTTCGGCTACGGCACCATCGCCGCGATCGAAGGCAATAAGCTCGAAATCGATTTCGAACATGCCGGCCGCAAAAAGGTGCTCGACAGCTTCGTCAGCGATGGCTGACGATCAGTCGCCGAACCCGTCGATGACGTGCTGCAGCCGGGCGCCAAGGTGCCCTGGCGCATCGGCCACGTCCAACAGGTTCAGCGCTTTTTCAAGCAATGTGCGGGCGTAGTGGAGCGTTTGTTCGGGCGCATCTGCGCTGCCCGCGAAATCATCACAGCAAGTCATCGTGTCACCATTCCTGTCGTCGCAAGGATTGGCAGCTCCCACCAGCCGCATAATCGAGCCGTCTCCTAGCGGCAGGACCGGGCTGACTTCGATAGGGGCTTTGGGCCATGTCCCGGCGCGGCACAGCGCTTGTGGCGGCCTCATCCGGCAAAAAGCGACAAGGCGTTGGGAACCCGACTCGGCCCAAATGCATTATCGCAGCAAAAGTCAACAACTGATTTCAGGTGTAAAATGAAGCAGCTAGCGATTGCGCTTGCGCTGACGGGTACCTGCGTTTTCGGTACCTTTGCGGCCTCTACTCCAGCTCGCGCTCTGGAAACCTACGAAGCTCAGATGGCAGCCAGCGACGCCGCGTCGCAGGCGCGGACCGATATGCTCGACGCGTTCGGGCCGAAGGTGCTCAAGCCGGGCCAGTATCTGTGGCGCGACGTTCCGGGCACCGGCGGCGAACGCGTCGTCGTCAGCCTGTCCGACCAGCTGGCTTATCTGTATCGCGGGCGGACCTTGGTCGCGGTCTCGACGATCTCCACCGGCAAGGACGAAAAACCGACCCCGGTCGGCATCTTCTCGGTGTTGAACAAGACGCCGATGCATCATTCGCGCAAATACGACAACGCGCCGATGCCGTTCGCGCAATTCTTCGATCCGGCCGGGATCGCGCTTCATGCCGGTCACGTCGTCGACCATCCCGCCAGCCACGGCTGCGTGCGGTTGCCGCTGGCGTTCGCCAAGAAACTGTATTCGGCCACCGACGTGGGCACCCCGGTGTTAGTCGGCGCGTAACACGGGCCGCCTAACCGCCGGCAGATTGAGCTGTCGCAGCTTATCCGAATTCCTGGTGGGGGTGCTTGACCCTTGGGCGCCCCCACCGATTTCGCGCCTTCTTCAAGCGCCGCGGGCCAAGCAAATCGTTGGTGTCAACAAGTTTTTTGAACCCTTCGTCGAAGTCAGGCGTTGATGCTTCAGGTGGGTTCGAAAGAGCCTGGAATTTGAAGGTTTTCGATGATGAACATCCGGTTGTTGGCCGGCGCCGCTTGTGCGGCGTTGACGGTCATGGGTGCGCCCGCTTCGGCCGCGACCAGCCCAGTACTTCCAGTCTCTCAGATCAATTCTGCCGACGGCGCCGTGGCGAGCTTCTATGCTTCGCGTCAGGGCGCTCCGCTGTGGCTCCGCACTGGCGCCGACAGCTCGGCCGCGCGTGAATTTCTCGGCGTGCTGGCGCGCGCCCCGCTTGACGGGATGCACAGCGGACCGGCGATTGCCGCCCAGGCGCAAGCGCTGATCAGCCGCGCCCAGCAGGGTGATCAGGCCGCGCTGGCCGCCGCCGACCGGCTGCTGTCGTCGGCGTGGGTGCGCTATGTCCAGACGATTGAAACTCCGCCCGCCGGCATGACCTATGCTGACCGCGCGGTCGTTCCCCAGCAGGAACAGCCTGCCCAGATACTGGCGAAAGCCGCTTCGGCCGGATCGCTTGCCGCGCACGTCCGCTCGGTGTCGGACGTCAATCCGCTCTATGCCCAGCTGCGCGATGCGGCGTGGGCCGATCAGTCGGCCGGCGGTCAGGTCGATCCGCGCGTGCTGGTCAGCCTCGAACGCGCCCGCAGCATGCCCACCAGCGACCGTTATGTGATGGTCGATGCCGCGTCAGCGCGCCTGTACATGATCGAAGACGGCCGCATTGCCGATTCGATGCGGGTCATCGTCGGCTCGGCCGAAGCGCCGACCCCGATGCTTGCAAGCACCATCTATTATGCGACGCTCAACCCTTATTGGCACGTGATGCCCGAACTGGTCCGCTCGCTGATCGCGCCGAACGTCCTCAGCCAGGGGCTCGGCTATCTCAAGCGCCAGGGCTATGAAGTCCAGGCCGTCGGTGGCGGCGAGAGCGCCGCTGCGCTCGATCCCTCGACGGTCGACTGGAAAGCCGTCGCCGCGGGCGATGAAACGGTTCGCGTGCGCCAGCTTCCCGGACCGGCCAATTCGATGGGCCGGGTCAAGTTCGGTTTCCCCAACGCCAGCGACATTTATCTCCACGACACCCCGGTGAAGGAAAAGTTCGAAGCCGCCGACCGCAACATCAGCCATGGCTGCGTGCGGCTCGAAGATGCCGAGCGCCTGAGCAGCTGGATGATGGGCCGCGATCCGATTGGTTCGTCGAACACTCCGGAACTCAATGTCGCGCTGCCCAAGCCGATGCCGATCTACGTCACCTATTTGACGGCGCAGGCGCATGCCGGCGAACTCAGCTTCGTCGACGACGCCTACGGCCTCGACGCCCGCCGCCTCTCGCAAACCGCATCGCTGCGCTAACCGCTAACCGCTAACCAGGGACGGCGCGCCAGAAGCCCGCGCCGTCCCCGGCGCTTCCCACATAAAAAAACGGCGGCTCGCGCCGCCGTTTTCGTAACTTCTCTGCCGCCAAACGTCAGGCCGAAGTGTCGTTCATGGTCAGCAGTTCGGGGGCCGGCACGCCGTCCGCTTTATACTCGGCCATCAATTCCTTTTTGCGCGCCGCCATCTGTTCGCCGAGCGAATCAAGGTCGATGTCGGCCTTGCGCACTTTCGGGAACATGTCCTTTTCCTCTTCCTCGACGTGGTGCTCGATCTCTTCCGACAGCACCTTGACCTTGGTGTCCCAATATTCGTCGCTGTCGCCGTCGCCGGCCTCGATCTGCGCGATCATGATCTTGGCCGCGTCATGTTCGACATAGGCTTCCTTGAGCATGTCTTCTTCGATCTTGCCTTCGCAGGCCGGGTAGAACAGTTCTTCTTCGATCTTGGTGTGGACGGTCAGCTCCAGGCAGATCTGCCGCGCCAGCTTTTCCTTGCGGCCGTCGCCCTTCGCGGCCTCGAATTCCTTGAACAGCTTGGCGACCTTGTCATGGTCTTCCTTAAGGAGGGCAATTGCGTCTTGTGTTCCGGCGGCCATGATACTCACTCCTGCATGCAACTCGCTGACGAAACCCATCGCGCTGGCCGAGGTTCCTGTGGCGCTAGCGCTGATGCGCCGGCTCGCCGCTGCCCACCTCCGCGTCGGGCTCGGTGGCAATGGCCGGCGCGGGGGCGCCGTCGAGTTCGAGCCAGTCGCGGAACGGCAGCCGATAAATCATGTCCATCACTTCGAATTCCAGCGCTCCGGGCTGGCTGGTGTTGCTGTTCCACAGCGCCACCACGCCGCTCTTCTTGTCGGGGTCGAACAGGATCAGCGACCGGTAACCGTTGATCCCGCCGCGGTGGCCGATGATCCGGTGCCCGGCATAATCGTAGCTCCGCCAGCCATAGCCGTACCACGCGGTGCCGAGCCGCTCGAGGAACTTGCGGAGCCGCCCGCGCTCGCTTGGAGTGACGACATAGCGGGCGTGGATGGTGTCGAGCAGCTTGGCATCCAGGACGTCGGGCATTTCCCCCATCTGCGCTTCCATCCACAGCGCCATATCTTTGATATTGCTATTTATTCCGCCCGCTCCGGGAACCTTGTAATAAGTGTCGACGATCGGCAGCGGACGCGCTCCGGCGCTATGCGGCCGGGCCCAGCTGCGGCTCGATTGAAGCCCCGCCATCGACACACTGCCGCTGGTCATTCCAATCGGGTTGAACAGCATCCGCCGAACCGCCTGCTCGTACGGCAGACCGGTGGCGCGCGACACCATTTCGCTCGACGCATCGAACGCCACGTTCTGGTACGACCAGCAGGTCCCCGGCGCGCAGGTCGCGTTGAGCTGCGCCAGGCTGGCGCGCAGCATGCTCGGGTTGCCACCCTCCTCCAGCTTGTTGTCGAACGCGTTGCGATAGAGGCCGAGGCGGTGGGACAGCAGGTCGCCGACGGTCGCGACATGTTCGTTGCCGTTGGGCAAATGCAGGTCCGGCGCATAGTCGGCGACCGGCCCGCCAAGCTCGATCTTGCCCTGTTCGGCGAGCTTGGCGACCATCGTCGCCGCCACCCCCTTTGACACCGAAGCCCAGCGGAACACGGTGTCGGGCGTTACCGGTTCGCCCGAGCCCTTGATGGTTTCGCCATAGCCCTGAAGGAAGGTGATGCGGCCGTTCTCGACCACTCCAACCGCCAGCCCGGCCATTGCCGGCTTGGCTGCAAGCTGGCGCAGTCGCGCATCGAGCCGCTGGTAGTCGACGTCGCGCCGCGAACTTGTCGACAGCGCCGCAAGCCTGAGATGCGCGGGCGCCACCGCGCCAGATTGAGCGGTGCTCCTCGGGTGCGGCCGAGTGAAGACGACGGCGGCCGCGCCGAGAATCGCGATCGCGCCGAGCGCCAGCTTCGTGGAATTACCCAACCGTCATCCTCCCCGCCCCACGGCAAGCTGTGGCGGTCGCGCTCTCCCCCCTCAACGGCGGACTGCTGCGGTTGCGGTGAAGCGAGTCAGCGATGCGATGAACGGCCTTCCGTCTGGCCACGGCGGCGCGGGTCGCCTAAACGCCCAGCCGATGCATTTTCTGCGGACCTTATTCTGGGTGTTGATCGCCGTGCTCGTCGCCTTGTTCGCGACCCGCAACTGGACCAACGTCACGCTCAACCTGTGGGGCGACATTCAAGCCGATATCAAGGCGCCGGTGCTGCTTGGCGTCGCCTTCCTGATCGGCTGGCTGCCAACCTGGCTGGTGATGCGCGCGCGGCTGTGGGCCGCCCAGCGCCGGGTCGAAACCTTTGAACGCAATCAGGCCGCAACACTCGCTCCCGCACCTCCGGCCCCGGTGCCTGAGGAGCCGCTCGCTTGAGCCCGATCTTCGTTGCCATCGACACGCCCGACCGTGGCCGTGCCGCCGCGCTTGCGGAGGCAGTTCGGGGCTCGGCCGGCGGGGTCAAGCTTGGCCTTGAATATTTCGCGGCGCTGGGCCCGGCGGGGGTTCGCGCCATCACCGATCTTGGCGTGCCGGTATTCCTCGACCTTAAGCTTCACGACATTCCCAACACCGTCGCCGGCGCCGTCCATTCGCTGAAATCGCTGCAGCCGGCGATCCTGACTGTTCACGCCACCGGTGGCCGAGCGATGCTCGAAGCCGCCAAGGCGGCGGCGCCGGCGGGCTGCAAGGTCGTCGCCGTCACCGTCCTCACCAGCCTTGACCGGGCCGATCTCGCCGCGGCTGGAGTGAACGGAGCCACCGCCGAGCAGGTAGAGCGGCTGGCGCGCCTCGCCCGCGAATCCGGCCTCGACGGGATTGTCTGCTCGGGCGCCGAAGTCGCGGCTGCACGCGCCGCCTGGCCCGACGGCTTCTTGGTCGTCCCCGGAATTCGCCCGGCGGGGGCCGAGACCGCCGACCAGAAGCGCGTGGTGACTCCGGACCAGGCACTTCGCGATGGCGCATCGGTGCTGGTCATCGGGCGGCCGATCACCGGCGCCGACGATCCCGCCGCGGCGCTGCGCGCAATCGTCAACAGCTTGTCGAATGAGGAGGTGTCATGAACTGGCTGAGCCGAGTGCGCAGCGGAATTCCCTTCCTGCCCAAGCGCCAGACGTCCGAAAACCTGTGGCACAAGTGCGGCAAGTGCGGGACGATGGTGTTCGTCAAGGAATGGGAAGAAAATTTCAACGTCTGCCCGCGCTGCGACTTCCACGACCGAATCGGTCCGGCGAAGCGCTTCGAACAGCTGTTCGACGCCAATGAATTCGACGTCCTCCCCTCGCCCGAAGTGCGCGAAGATCCGCTGCGCTTCAAGGATACCAAGCGCTACTCCGAACGGCTAAAGGCCGCCCGGGCGGCGACTTCGGAACGCGATGCGCTGATCAACGCGCGCGGCCGCATCGACGGCCACAGGATCGTCCTCGGCGTTCAGGACTTCGCCTTCATGGGCGGATCGATGGGGATTGCCGTCGGCGCTGCGTTCGTCGCCGGCGTGCGCGCCGCGATTGAAGACAACACACCCTACATCCTGTTCACCGCCGCCGGCGGCGCGCGCATGCAGGAAGGCATTCTCAGCCTGATGCAAATGCCGCGCGCCACCGTGGCCCTGGCGGAGCTCAAGGAAGCGGGCCTGCCCTATATCGTCGTCCTCACCGATCCGACGACGGGCGGAGTCACCGCATCCTATGCAATGCTCGGCGACGTCCAGATCGCCGAGCCCGGGGCATTGATCGGCTTTGCCGGCCAGCGCGTGATCGAACAGACCATCCGCGAAAAGCTGCCCGAAGGCTTCCAGCGCGCCGAATATCTGCTCAAGCACGGCATGGTCGATATGGTCGTCCCGCGCAGCGAGCTGAAGGAGCGCCTCGCCCTGCTGGTTTCCTACCTGGCGCCGGGAGCGAAGGCGGCGGCCTGATGGATTTCGCGCGCTCGGCACATCCGGGCGTCCAGGCGCAGCTCGACCGGCTCGCGCAGCTGTCACCGCCCGGTGATTATCTCGGCCTCGAACGGATCGCTTCACTACTCGACCTGCTTGGCCGTCCGCAGGACGCGCTTGCGCCGGTGTTTCACGTCGCCGGTACCAACGGCAAGGGCTCGACCGTGGCGTTCCTGCGCGCCGCGCTGGAAGCTTCGGGCGCGTGCGTCCACGTCTTCACCAGCCCGCATCTGGTGCGGTTCAACGAGCGCATCCGCGTCGCCGGCCAACTGATTGGCGATGCGCAGCTGGCGGCATTGCTGACCGAAGTGCTTGACGCCAGCGCTTCAATCCAGCCGAGCTTCTTCGAAGTCGCCACGGCCGCCGCGCTTCTCGCCTTCGCCCGAACGCCGGCCGATGCCGTGATCCTGGAGGTTGGCCTTGGCGGTCGGCTCGATGCGACCAACGTCGTCGATCGCCCGCTGGTCACGGCCATTGCCAGCCTCGCGCTCGATCACCAGCAATTTCTGGGACGAGGACTGCCAGGCATTGCCGCTGAAAAAGCGGGCATCGCCAAGCGCGGCGTGCCGCTGGTCACCCAGCGCTATCCGCCCTCCGTGGCGCAACGGATTGCCGACTCGGCCGCCGCCAATGGAGCGCAATGGCTGCCCCGCGGCGAGACCTGGGATTGGAAGGCTTCCCGGGGCCGCCTGCATTATCGGGATCGGAGAGGCGATCTCGACCTGCCGTTGCCGCGGCTCGCCGGCCGGCATCAGCCCGAAAATGCCGCGCTTGCAGTGGCCATGCTGCGCGCTCAGGACCAGCTCGCGATCCCAGCCGACGCGCTGAGCCAGGCGATGATGTGGACCGACTGGCCGGCGCGGCTGCAGCGCCTTGCGCCCGGTCCGCTGGCCGGCAATCGCGAAGTCTGGCTGGACGGCGGCCATAACCCGGCTGCCGCCCGTCAGATTGCCGCGCATGTCCGGCGCACCTTCACCGACGGCACGCCGCTCCACCTGGTTTTCGCCAGCCTGCAGTCCAAGGACCCGCGCGGCATGCTCGCGCCGTTCCGCGGCCTCGTCGCCAACGTGCACGCCGTGTCGATCCCCGGCCACGCCAGCTTTGAACCGAACGAACTGGTGGCAATCGCAGCGGATCTAGGCATTGCCGCCGCGCCCCACGCCGACGTTGGCAAGGCGCTAGCGGCGGCGCCCGCCGGCGCCCGCGTGCTGATCTTCGGTTCGCTCTATCTTGCCGGCGAAGTTCTCGCCGCCAACGGCCAGGAACCCGGCTAGGATTTACGCTTCGGCTTCGCTTCGGGCTTCGGCTGGGCTTTGGGCTTCGGCTGGGCTTTGGGCTTGGCCTTCGCCGTCACCTTCGGCTTAGCCTTCACCGCCGTCGGCTTGGTTGCGGACTTCGCGGCGACGGGCTTGGCCGCGGGTCGGGGCTGCGGTTTGGCCGTCGTATCGACGGTTGGTGCGGTCGCTTCGGTTTGCTCGCCCGAACGTGCGCCCATCACCGCGACTCGCCACCATTCCAGAAGCACGAACACTACCGCGAGCAGGCCGGCGGCGGCGGTCCAGCGGAACACCAGCGCGTAACCATATTTGTCGAACGATTCCCCGACGAAGCCACGGCCCAGCGAACCGACGAGGAAGGTCAGGGACGACAGCAACGCATATTGGACCGCCGTGAACTTCTTGCTGACGATGCCCGACAGATAAGCAACGAATGCGGTCAAAGCGACGCCGGTCGCGATATTCTCGTAGCTGATGGCTACCAGCAGGCGGGTCATCTTTTCGTCAGCGCCGAACATGCCGAGCAAATTGCTCAACCGCAGCGCGTGCGTGAAGCGGTCGATGTTGGCGCCGCCTTCGGCCAGATCGGCGTAAAGCAAATTGCCCAACGGAGTCACCGCGGCCCCGATCAGCACCGTCGGGAAGCGGCCGATGCGGCCGAACAGGTACCCGCCCAGGCTGATCCCGACCATCGTCATGAAAATGCCGAAGACCTTGGACGCGAACGCCACCTGGTCCTTCGTATAATGGAGGTATTCGAGGTAGAAGGGGAAGGCGAACGACGACCAGATGTTGTAGCACAGCGCGTAGGTGAGGATGAACCCGATGATGATCAGCACGCCCCAGCCAAGGCGCCCCGACAGCTCGGCCAGCGGTGACACCAGCGAAGCGTAGATGTGGTTCAGCGCCGCGCGGCCTGACGATACTTGCGGATGCGCTTCGTTCTGAACGCCCCTGCGGTTGGACTTCAACCAATTGACAAGCGCCGAGATGACCAGCGGCACGAACACCGTGGCGACGATGATCCACGGCCCGACATGGGTCGTGAACTCGGCAACCGAGGGCGCCTTGAGACCCTGCTGCTGCGCGGTCAGCATCGAAATCATGAAGTGGGCCAGGGTGACGATGGCCCACAGCCAGCACACTCCGACCACCGCCAACGCACCGAAGCGGACGCTGGTATTCACTTCGCCGGCCTGTTCCAGGCCCTGCTCGATCACTCCGGACGGGGGCCGCTGCGTGTCTGGCGCGGTCAGTGCAATCAGCATCATCACCACCACCACGCCGGCCATGACGAGATAGACGGTGCCCCACGGCATCCGCGCGGCCAGCACCAGCGCAAAGGCGCCGCCGACGATCGAGGCGATGCGGTAGCCGAACTGATAGACCGCCGACAGCAATTCCACCGGCGTTTTTTCGTCGGCAACATCGATGCGCCACGCATCGACGGCAATGTCCTGAGTGGCCGAGGCAAAGGCGCCGATCACCGCGAAAATCGCGAAGCCGCCAATGTCGAGGATCGGGTTGCTCAGCCCCAGTCCAGCAAAGGCCAGCACCAGGAACGCCTGGCACAGCACGATCCAGCTCTTGCGCCGGCCAAGCTGACCAAGCAGCGGCAATTGGACTCGATCGACCAGCGGCGACCACAAGAATTTAAAGGCGTAGCTTAGCCCGATCCACGACAGCACGCCGATCGTCGCAAGGTTGATTTTGGCATCGCCGAGCCAGGCGTTGAGCGTTCCGATCAGCAGTGCGAACGGTAGGCCGGACGAAAACCCGAAGGCGAGCATGGTCGCCGCCTTGCGGGTCTTGAGAGCAACCTTGAGCAGCTTCCAACCTTTAGGACGCTGAACCGCTGCTGCCGCCATCACTTCACTCCCCCTGACCGTGGAGGAACCTTAACCTGCTTTCCCGGCGTGCCTAGTCCTCGCTGTCGCCGTCGCTGTCGCCGGTAATGATGAACAGCTCGACGCCCTTGGGCGGCTTGACCTTGTGGCCCTGCAGATGGCGGTCGATCGCCTCGATCGCCTGGCACAGCTGGCGCTCGGTGTAGGGCTTGTGGACGCAGCCGACGGCGATCTGCGCCGCGTCGGGGTGGCTGTGCCCGGTCGCGAACAGCGTCGGGACGCCCTTGGCCTTGGCCGCATGCGCCAGTTCGATCCCGGTGCGGTCGCCGCGCAGGCGCACATCGCTGAGGATCAAATGCACTTCCTCGCGCTCCAGCACCTTCAGCGCTTCTTCAAGGTCGTCGACCGTTGCGACGATCTCGTAACCGGCGTCGCCGAGCATGTTTTCATTGTCGAATGCGGTCAGTGGTTCATCCTCGACTATGAGGATGCGCTTGACGACCTGCTTACGCTTCCCGAACAGCATTCGAACCCCACTATGACTCAGCCACCGCAACGAACGACTCGGCGTCCAGTGCCGCACCCGCGCAATCGCCGCTTCGCTGTGCCCGTCCGGCCACAGCAAGAAGGCGGACCGCAGCGCATCGCCAAGCTCCTGGCTCGCGCCGGAGTGGCTTCACGCCGCGAAATCGAACGCATGATCGCCGATGGACGCATTGCACTCAATGGGGAAAAGCTGACGACTCCAGCCACCCTCCTCGCCGACTTGTCGGGAGTCAGTGTCGATGGCCAGCCAGTGCAAGCCGCCTCGGCAACCCGCCTGTTCCGCTTTTACAAGCCGCAGGCCACGCTGACCGCCGAACGCGATCCGCGCGGTCGTCCGACGATTTACGACAAGCTGCCGCCAGGCCTGCCGCGAGTCATTCCGGTCGGCCGGCTCGATTTCATGACCGAAGGGCTGCTGCTGCTCACCAATGACGGCGAATTCAAGCGCCAGCTCGAACTTCCGCGAACCGGCGTCGTCCGCAGCTATCGCGCCCGCGCTTTCGGCCCGGTCACTCAGGACGCGCTCGAACGGCTCGCCGAAGGTGTTACGGTCGAAGGCATCCACTACGGTTCGATCAATGCCAATCTGGAACGGCGGACCGGCCGCAATTGCTGGATCGAAATGAGCCTGACCGAAGGCAAGAACCGCGAAGTCCGCCGAGTGCTCGAATATCTCGGCCTTCAGGTGTCGCGGCTGATCCGGACGGCCTACGGCCCGCTTACTCTCCAGGGCCTGGGTCCCGGCGACGCCGACGAAGTGGACGGCGGCACGCTTGATCAGTTTCGCAAGAGCCTGAAGAATTGAGGATCATCGCCGGCAAGTGGCGCGGGCGAACGATCGACGCGCCGCCAGGCGAAGCGACTCGGCCAACCGCGGACCGGGTCCGCGAAACCTTGTTCTCGATGCTCACCAGCCGGCTGGGCAGCTTCGATGAGCTGCGGGTCGCGGATCTGTTCGCCGGCAGCGGCGCGCTCGGCTTCGAAGCGCTGTCGCGCGGTGCCGCCACGCTGACTTTCGTCGAAAGCGATGCGCGGGCCGCGGCCGTAATCCGCGCCAATGCCGCCAGGCTCGGCGCCGATTTTCAGCTGCTTGCAAGCTCGGCACTGGCACTTCCGGCGCGCGGACCGTTCGACCTCATCCTGTGCGATCCACCCTATGCCTCAGGCTCCGGCAGCGCCGCGGTTGCAGCAGTGCTTGCGGCGGGATGGCTTGCTCCTGGCGGCTGGATGAGCGTCGAGACCAGCCACAGCGAACAAGTCGATGCAGCCGGGCTGCCAATCGACGTCGAGCGCGACGTCGGCCGCGCCCGGCTGACGCTTATGCGGCGGGCTTAGCTGCCTTGCGGATTTCGTCCAGTTCGTTGGTGAGCCGCCGGCCAACCGCGGCGGCAGCAGCCTTGCCGGCTTCCTTGACTGCCTTTCCGGCACGTTTGCCACCGTGGCCACCGCCGCCGCGGCTATTGAAACCGTGCTCGGCCAGCGCTGCCAGAGCGGCGGTCGCCGCGACCGCAACCAGGTCGGCGACCAGGGGGCTTTGCAGAAGCTTGATGAAGGCGTCGCCCATGCCGTCGAGCTCGGGGCCGTCCTGTGACTTGGCCGAAGACGCCCGGGCGACCGCGGTTCCCTTGCCTCGGCTCCTCGACTTGCTTGCGCTGCCGCTCTTCGTTGCGCCCGAACTCTTGCTGCTCGCTGCTTTCGCCATCGTCCAATCTCCTGCTTCCGTTGCTGGTTTGCACGCTTAACTCCCGCAAGCCATGCGCGTTGCCGAATAATCGCCCGCATTGTCTGAGGCGACCGCTTCCTATATTGGCGCGACCCTTCCGATGAACGTCACCACTCTCCCTAAGCCCCCGCGGGTGGGCCTGGTCTCGCTCGGCTGTCCCAAGAACCTGGTGGATAGCGAGCGGATCATGAGCAAGCTCCGCGCCGAAGGCTATGACATGTCGCCCGACTATGCCGGGGCC
>JBDSGQ010000015.1:0-25528 GCA_039918915.1 Sphingomicrobium sp. | reverse complement strand
AGGTCAGCAAACCGCCGCTGCGGCGCCTGCGCCTTGCCCGCCGCGAACAGCCGTAACTGGCCCGCGCCGGGATCGCAGACAGTGAACCGGCTGCCATCGAACGATTGCGGATGGCACGCCGAGGGGGACAAGTCGGCGGTCCGGCCATCCCTGGTGCATGCCCATAAGCCGGCAACGAACAAGAGCAAGCCAAACATCCGCATCCGCCAACGCTAACGCGTCAGGCGGCGGTGTCGAGCCGGTCATCCTGCCGAATCACGTCAAACGCGACCGAACGCGTGCCGTGAGCCGAAGCCGGCGTTAAGAGTCCATCGTCGAGAGCAGGTCGCCGAGCTGGTCGAGCTGTTCCGGCAATCCGGCAGCCGAGCCCTGCAACGCTTCCTCAAGCGCGGCTTTCGACGGGTAGATTTCGTGGAAGTTGAGCAAAGTCTTCCCGCCGCGGTCTTCGAAGGTCACCGTCGTCACCGCGCCCGCTTCGCCCTCGTCGTTGGTCCAGACAATGCGCTGGTCCGGCACCACCTCCACATACTTGCCGTAAAAGGCCATGGTTTCCGAACCCCCGGCGCCGAATTCCAGCCGATATTTGCCGCCGGTACGGACGTCCATTTCGCATGACACGAGAGAGACGCCGCTTGCTGATTTGGGCACCCACCAGCGCTGGAACAGATCGGCCTCGCTCCAAGCCCGGTAGACGGTGCTTGGCGGCGCATCGAAAATCCGCGTGACGACCAGCTCGCAGTCTCCTCGGCGCTCGACTGACGTGCGCGCGTGCGTTCCACCAATATTACTCATTTGCTGATCCATCGCTTTGCTCCTGTTTTAATTCGCTGATGATTTCGTCGAGTGCATCGAACCGCGCCTCGAACAGGGTGCGGTGCGCGTGAATCCACTCCGCCTCGGCCTCGAGACCCCGTTCGCCGAGCTTGCAGGTCCGGACTCGCCCGACCTTGTGCGTGACGACCAGCCCGGCCCGCTCCAGAACCTGGACGTGCTTCTTCATGCCGGTGAGCGTCATCTGAAACTTGTCGGCGAGAAGGGAGATGGATGCGTCGGCCCGGCCAAGCTGATCGATGATCCCGCGCCGGGTCGCATCGGACAGCGCCGCAAAGGAGGCATCGAGTGGGATGCTGGAATACTGAACCATATAGTTCAGTATCTAGCTAGCTCGTCCGTCGGGCGCAAGAGCCCTTGTCCCAACTCGATTTTTCCCGGCTGCCGCTGGGGGGGTAGCGCTGGGCTTGCCAGCCTGTCAGGCGGCGGTGTCGATGCCGAGGTCGCCGAGCTTCCGGTAAAGCGTGGAGCGGCCGATTCTAAGGCGGCGCGCGACTTCGGTCATGCGCCCGCGATAATGGCCGATGGCGAGTCGGATGACGTCGGCTTCGATGTCTTCCAGCGCCCGCAAATGCCCGTCGGGCGTGTAGAGCGACACGGCGGGTGCGCCGGCGATCGCTTCGTCGCTTTTGGAGCGGCTGAGGGTCGGCGCGAAGTCCGACTGGCGCCCGGTAAACCGCGACTGAATGGCGATGTGGGGGAAGTGGTCGGCGGTGAGCGCTCCGCCGTCACACATCAGCCCGGCGCGGAATAGCACTCCGGCAAGCTGCCGGACGTTTCCGGGCCAGCCATAGCGCATCAGCAAAGTGAGCGCGTCATTACCGATCGAAAGCTCGCGAAGCCCGGTCTGGTGCGACAGGCGGCCAAGCAGGTGGCGCGCCAGCGCGGGAATGTCGCCGGTGCGTTCGCGTAGCGGGGGCAAGGTCACGCTGGTTGACGCTAGCCGCTCGGCAAGGCCGGGGTGGAAGTCGTCGGGCAGGGGCCGGCTGCTGGTCGCAATTACGCGAATGTCGACCGATTGGCTGCCATTCAGTCCGACCGGGCGGACTTCGCCGGTTGCAAGCACCCGATCGAGCAATTCCTGGGTCTCGGCAGGCAAAGACGTCACTTCGTCCAGGATCAGCGTTCCGCCATTGGCTTCGATCAGCTTGCCGGGCCTGGCCGCGAACGCGCCGGCGAAGGCGCCTTTTCCATGGCCGAACAATTCGCTGTCGATGATGTTGGCGGGAATCGCCTTGCAGTCGATTGACAGCAGCGGTCCCTTGGCGCGCAGGCTGGCGGCGTGGATCGCGCGGGCCAGCGTTTCCTTGCCCGTCCCGGCTTCGCCGTGAATCAGGATTGGCAGGCGGTTGCGGGCCGATTTCGCGGCAATGGCCAGCGCCGTCCGAAATTCGGGAGCAGCACCGATCAGCTGATCGAGCGCCAGCACCGGGGCGAGCTTTTCCGACATTGGCGCAAGTTCGCCAGCGGCGCGGCGGCGGTCGGCGTTGGCGGCGAGCGCTTCGACCAGCCGCTCGGGCGCGACCGGGCGGACGAGAAAGTCGCTCGCGCCCGCGCGCATTGCTTCGACCGCCGACGACACCGTGTCGCCATGCGACAAAACGATGATTGGCAAGTCGGACCGGTGCTGGCGAAGCGCAGCGATCAGCTGTTCACCGCGATCGGCGTCCCAACTGCCCAGCAGTGCGGCCTGCACCTCGCGCCCGTGGGGGCCTTGCAGCAGGGCTACGGCCGTTTCCTCGTCGGCGGCGCCGACGGCGCTCCAGCCGGAACGTGCGGCAATCGCCGAAACCAGTCGCCGTTCTTCGGCGCTGGCATCGATCAGCAACAGCGAGCGTGTCGGTTGTTCGCGCATATCCCGCCTTTCACGAGCGAGCCTAGGCGATGGGGAGTAAAGGGGGGCTTAAGGCCACGGCTGCAAACTGCACCGGCGACGGGAGGGCTTGGGCCGCGCGTCAGGGCTTGTTATGGGCGGGGCGAAACTTGCTTGATCGAGAGGAAATTCGAATGGCGCATGAGGAATCGGTCCTGGCCAGCCCACCGACGCAGGACACTGCGGCGCATGAACGCGACTATTCCAGCTTCATCAAATTGTTCAAATATGGCGCGATCATCTGCTTCATCGTCGGAATCGGCTGGATGATGCTCATCAAGGCCTATTGGTAAGCCCTGACAGATGAAGATCGCGGTTCTCAAAGAGGCATCCGACGAAACGCGCTGCGCCGCAATTCCGGAGACCGTGAAGAAATTCGTCGCGCTCGGCGCCGAAGTCGCGGTTGAAAAAGGCGCGGGCGCCACGGCTTGCGTGACCGACGCCGAGTTCGAGGCAGCGGGCGCCAAGGTCTTGGCACGCAAGGACGCGTTGAAGGACGCCGGGATCATCCTGGTCGTCAACGGGCCCGATCCCGCCACGCTGACCGGAGCCAAGGCCGGGGCCGTTCTGGTGGGAGCGCTCGACCCGATGCGTCGGCGCGCGGCGATCGACGGCTATGCCAAGGCCGGAATCGACGCGCTGGCGATGGAATGGATGCCGCGCATCACCCGCGCCCAATCGATGGATATTCTGTCCTCGCAGGCCAATCTGGCCGGGTACAAGGCGGTGGTCGAGGCCGCGGGACTGTACGGCCGCGCCTTTCCGATGATGATGACGGCCGCGGGCACGGTGAATCCGACCAAGCTGTTCGTCATGGGGGTCGGCGTCGCCGGGCTTCAAGCGATTGCGACGGGGCGCCGGCTGGGCGCGCAGGTCAGCGCCACCGACGTTCGCTCCGCGACCAGGGAACAGATTCAGTCGCTCGGCGCGAAGCCGATCTTCGTCGAGAATGTCGCTGGCATCGAAGGCGAGGGGGCAGGCGGCTATGCCACGGAAATGTCTCCAGAATATCAAAAGGCGCAAGCCGAGCTGGTGTCAGGCCATATCGCCAAGCAGGACATCGTCATCACCACCGCTCTGATCCCGGGCAAGCCGGCACCGCGCCTGATCAGCGATGCGCAAGTGGCGAGCATGCGGGCCGGAAGCGTGATTATCGACATGGCGGCCGACGCCGGCGGCAATGTCGAAGGGACCGTCGCCGGCCAAAACACCGTGCGTCACGGCGTCACTGTCGTTGGCGCTGCCAATCTGGCGCGGAACCTCGCCGCCGACGCCTCGGCGCTGTTCGCGCGCAATCTGTATAACTTTCTGGCTGCCTTTTGGGACAATGATGCTTCGGCGCCGGCGCTTCCCGACGACGACGAGATCATTCGCGCGATCCGCCTCACTCGCGACGGCAAGGTGGTGAACGAGCGACTCACCGCCGCCTGACGGCCAAAGTGGCGCGCAACCCCGACATATTGGTGATCGGCGGTGGCATCGCCGGACTGTCGGCGGCCGCGGCACTGGCCCCTTGTGCCGCGGTCACGGTGCTCGAAGCCGAAGCCCAGATCGGCTTTCATTCGTCCGGGCGCAGCGCGACCATGCTCCATTATGCGCTTGGCGACCGGCTGGTGAGGGCGCTGACGCTAGCCAGTCGCCCATTCTTCGACGATCCCCCGGAAGCTTTCCGCGAAACGCCGATCGGGCGCCGGATGCCGGTGCTGGTGTTCGCCCGCGACGACGAGCGCGCCGCGCTCGATGCGCTGCATGCCGAACTGTCGGTGTTCGCGGACCTCGACCTCCTGGATGCGCGCGCGGTCCACGAACTGTGCCCGCTGCTCAACGCGCAGGCGCGCCATGGAATTGCGGACCGCAACGGTATCCGGCTGGATCCGCATGCGCTGTTGCAGTCCAATCTTCGCCAGCTGCGGCGGAGTGGCGGCAACCTTGCCACCGGCGCGCGCATCGCGGCGATCGAACGGCGCTCGGGCGCGTGGCACGTGACCTCGGCGGCGGGCGAGCAATGGGCGGCACCGATCCTGGTCAACGCCGCGGGCGCCTGGGCCGATGAACTGGCCAAGCTGGCGGGAGTGGCGCCGATCGGCCTCGCGCCCAAGCGCCGCACGATCATCACCTTCGACGCGCCCGATGGCATGACCCTCGATGGGCTGCCGTTCGCCAAGACCGTGGGCGACGAACTGTATTTCGCGCCGGAAAGCGGCCGGCTGTTTGCTTCGCCGATGGACGAGGAGCCGAGCGATCCGTGCGATGCGCAGCCCGATGAGCTGCAGATCGCGCTTGCGGCGCAGCGCATGGAACAGCGCACGATCGTCACCATCCCGCGCATTCACAGCAAGTGGGCGGGACTTCGGACCTTTACCCCCGATCGGCATCCGGCAGTGGGGTTCGCGGACGGGGCGGATGGGTTTTTCTGGCTCGCGGGGCAGGGCGGGTTCGGGCTGCAGACGTCGCCGGCAATGGCGTCAATTGCCGCGGCGTTGGTGACTGGAGGTGCGTGGCCGGTGGCGGACGTTCCGCTGGAAGCACTGACGCCGGCCCGGTTCGCGGGTCACTTGCCGATTAAATGAGCAGCGGCGCCGAACTGTGGCGGCACAAGACGTGTGGCGGCAGAACAGGGTCACAGGCCGTCGCGGATGCCGTCCAAGCGACGCAATCGCGCACTTCCCCGGCGAATTCATGAAGGCCGGCGTAGCGTGCGCGAATCGGCAGCAGGTGGCTGCCCGGCGCAGTATGAGGAGCGATTAGCTCGCGCCGCGAGCGCGCGCCCAGCGTCAGAAGATTAAGCTTGAGCGCTCAAAACAAAAGCGCCCGCGAAATCGCGGGCGCTCTGTTAAGTTATTGATCGCGACCCGAATTCGAGCCGCAAAAATTTAGCCGTTCGATCCGCCGGAAGTCCAGCCCGAACCGAGAAGCCAGCTCCAAAACCCTGGCGCGCGCGCCTGAACCTTCTTCATTTCAACGCCCCTTGTTCAACACTGCGATTCGGCAGCTAACAGTCATGTTAACCTTAATAGATATGGTAATCAAACGATTTACCATATTCCGGTCAAGGGCGATGGCGCTGGGCTAATTGGGGGATATCGGAAATTTTGAGGTGCGGCCGCCCACGGGCGGCAGAGATTCGGTGTGTTACGCGGCGCTGCGCTTGCGGTCCGCGGCCAGGCGACGGAGGAGCGCATCCAGGCTCATTGGCCGGCCGACTGCGAAACCCTGGGCAACGTCGCACTCCATCTCGGCCAGAAGCTCGAGCACGTCGCGATGCTCGACGCCTTCGGCGACGACCTTGCGCCCGAGCGAGTGGGCGAGGCCAATGGTCGACTGAACCATCAGCCGGTCGCTGCGGTTGTCGGCGACGCCGCGAACGAAGCTTTGGTCGATCTTCAGCTCGTTGGCGGGAATCCGCTTGAGATAATCGAGGGTGGACTGGCCGGTCCCGTAATCATCGATGGAAATCCGAACGCCGAGATCGCGAAGGCGCGCGATCATGTCGAATTCCTCGCCATTGCCGGCCAGTGCCGCCGTCTCGGTCAATTCCAGCGTCAGATGCTTGGGGGCCAAACCATGGCGCGCCAGCAGCGCCGACAGGCGCAGCGTGAATCCTTTGTCGCTCAGCAGGCGTGCGGACAGGTTCACGGCAATGTCGAAATCCACGCCTCTGCGATTGATTTGCGCCCCGGCGGCGACCGCAGTCCCGAGCACGAAGTCGGTCAGCTTGCCGATGCGGTCATGAGCTTCAGCGGCAGCCACGAATTCGGTGGCGGCAATCGGGCCTTTTTCGGGATGGGTCCAGCGTGCCAGCGCTTCGGCGCCGATGATCTTGCGGGTCGCTAGTTCGAGCTTGGGCTGGAACGCGACCCACACTTCGCCGCGGTCGATCGCTTCGTCGAGTTGGCTGAGGATCGATAGCTTCCACGACGCATCTTCCAGCGTTTCGGGGTTATGATATTTCCATTTCAACCCGTCGTGCGCAGCTTCCTCGGCCGCCACAAAGGCGCTGGCGAGGCGGCTCCCGATCGACCGGCCGCTACCGACTTCGACCCCGAAGGCGACTGACAGATCGATCGACATGCCGTCGATCCGCGCCGGATTGCGGAACAGCGCATGAAGCGCGTCGAGATGGTTGCCGAACGGCTGGCGCGGATCTTCGAACCAGGCGAAGATGCCGGCGTCGCCTTGGTAGAGCGCGCGCCGGGAAGACCCGACTGTCAGCCGAGCGGCGATCTGCTCGACGAGTTGGCGTTCGCTGCCGGGCGGCAGGGTGGCGACGATTTCTTCGAAGTTGAGCACTCGGGCAGCAACAATTGCCAGCTTGCGCCCATCGCGTTCAGCGCGCAGCGCGCTAAGATTCGGCAGGTTGCTGACCGGATTGACGAGGCCGCGCGTGCGATAGCGCCGCCACCCCAGAACAGAGGAAATCGCCAGCAGCACGGTCAGGGCGGGCGTGATATCGACAAACACCAGATTGGCTTCGAGCGGGACGGGAAATGCCAGAACGCAAACCAGTGCCAGCCCCAAAACAGCGAGCCGAACCGGGCCGCGATTTTCACGCAGTGCAACGGCGGCCGCCATCAAGGCGAGCAACAGTGCCGGAACCCACCCAACGTTGAGCGGCCGGCCGTGCTTGAGTGTCTCGGCGCCCAGCGCATGCACTTGAACTCCGTAACCGCGGCCATAGCCGGGAATGAAGAAACTATCGTTGAGGATCTCCGACCCCGTGCCGACCAGCACATCTTTGCCGGCGAGCTGTTTGGCTGAAACCTTGCCAGTGAGGACGTCGACTGCCGAATAAGCGGGGATGGTTCCGACGGAGGTGGAATAATCGACCGGGAAAGTGGTGTCCGCCGCGCCCTTCATGCCGGCAACCGCTGCGGCAAAGGACGGAACTGTATCCTTACCGACCCTGCCTGCCCACGGCAGGCGCCAGACGGCGTTCTGATAATTATACTCGAACGACGCCAGCGCCAGGCTGGCACCGCGCGCAAACTGCGGCAGCGGTCGTCCGTCAAGGTGCCGCGGATCCTTCAGGTCGCCGCTTTTTGAACGGGCAAAGATCGTTACGTTGCCGGCGTCGGCGATCGATCGCGCAAGGACTGCATCATCGTCGCTGTTGGTTGGAAACGAAAGATTGATGTCCAGGTAGATGTCTTTGGCGCCGCTGTTCGCGAGGGCGTCGACCAAGTCGGCGTCCTTATGTCGTGCCCACGGCCAATTGCCGACTGTCCGCAGCGACTTATCGTCAATGAAGACCAGCACGACCTGGCCGCTGGCTTTTTGCCGGTGAAGGCTGTTGCGGACGCCGCGCAGATAGTCCTCGGCAATCTCGCCGAAGCCAATCAAGCCGAAGATCAAACCGGCGATCGCTGTCCACAGGAGCAGCTTCCAGTTCGGCGTTCGCTTGAGCTTTTTGCTACGTTTCGCCACGTTTCCTTCCCGAGACAATTCCCCCTTGGCAGTGAAAGGTTATTAAATTGGAAACCGTGTCGGGATTTAACGATCCGTTCCGAGCCAAGATTTCCGCTGTTCTACCGCCACCGATTTGTGCATTGTCGCAGCGCTTGGTCTTGCCCGCTCCCGCCTCGCTGTCCGTTCGCCGGCGCGGGCCTTGAGTTCACCAAACAGGCGCACAACCGCGAGGCTTTCGCGACCTTGAAGGGAGTTTGAGAGGCGAATGGACTTTATCTCGATCCTGTCGATCTTCGTTTTGGCCTGTTTCGTCGGCTATTACGTGGTGTGGTCGGTCACTCCCGCGCTGCACACGCCGCTGATGAGCGTCACCAACGCGATTTCGTCGGTGATCGTGGTGGGCGCGCTGATTGCGTCCGCCGCCGCGGGAAGCGCGACATCGAAGTGGCTCGGCCTTGCCGCCGTGATGCTTGCAAGCATCAACATTTTCGGCGGGTTCGCGGTCACCGCGCGGATGCTGGCGATGTACAAGAAGAAGGAGCGCTAGGCGATGCACGACGTCGCCGCGGTCCCCGCTTGGGTACTGATCGCCTATCTGATCGCAGGCATCTGCTTCATCCTGGCGCTGCGCGGTCTGTCGAGCCCGGCGACCAGCCAGCGCGGCAATCGCGCTGGCATGCTTGGCATGGCGATTGCGGTCGTGACGACGCTGGTCATTCACCCGATCGCTTCATTGCCGGAAATTATCGGAGCAATCCTGATCGGCGGCGGCATCGGCCTGGTCACCGCGCGCCGAATCCAGATGACTGCGATGCCACAGCTGGTCGCCGCGTTCCACAGCCTGGTCGGCATGGCGGCGGTGCTGGTCGGCGCCGCGGCCTATCTCAATCCCGAAGCGTTCGGGATTGCGGTTCGGGTCACCCCGATCGCAACGCCCTCGTTCGTTAGCATTTTTCCGGTCAGCCGGATTGAAATGGGGCTCGGCGTCGCGATTGGCGCAATCACCTTTTCCGGCTCGATCATCGCGTTCCTGAAGCTCAACGGCAACATGTCGGGCAAGCCGATCCTGCTGCCCGGACGGCACCTGATCAATCTCGCCACGCTGGCCGCGATCCTCGGTCTCATCGCTTACTTCATGCAGGACCAGGACCCGTGGGTGTTCTTCACCATCATGGGGTTGAGCTTCGCGATCGGGTTCCTGCTGATCATCCCGATCGGCGGCGCCGACATGCCGGTCGTGATTTCGATGCTCAACAGCTATTCGGGCTGGGCCGCCGCGGCGATGGGCTTCACGCTTCATAACAGCGCGATGATCATCACTGGCGCGTTGGTCGGAAGTTCGGGCGCGATCCTGTCCTATATTATGTGCCGGGCGATGAACCGCAGTTTCATCTCGGTCATTGCCGGAGGTTTCGGCGCGGTATCCGGCACGGGCGACGCAGCGGCGATCGACCGTCCGTTCAAGCGCGGCTCGGCCGAAGACGCGGCGTTCCTGATGGCGCAGGCGGACCAGGTCGTGATCGTCCCCGGCTATGGCATGGCGGTCAGCCAGGCGCAGCACGCGCTCAAGGAGATGGGGGACAAGCTCAAGGCTCAGGGCGTGCGCGTCAAATATGCGATCCACCCGGTCGCGGGGCGGATGCCAGGGCACATGAACGTACTCCTGGCCGAAGCCAACGTGCCCTATGACGAAGTGTTCGAGCTCGACGACATCAACAGCGAGTTCGCGCAGACCGACGTCGCGTTCGTGATTGGGGCCAACGACGTCACCAACCCCGCGGCCAAGACCGACAAGAGTTCGCCGATCTACGGAATGCCGGTGCTCGACGTCGAAAAGGCGCGCACCGTGCTGTTTGTGAAGCGGTCGATGGGCGGGGTCGGCTATGCCGGCGTCGATAATGATCTGTTTTATCGCGACAACACGATGATGCTGCTCGCTGACGCCAAGAAAATGGTCGAGGAAATCGTCAAGAGCCTCCCCTAGCGGCGCGGCAGATGAACCTCGGCGATCATGCAGCGGACGCTTCCGCCGCCGACTGCTTCGATGGTTGGGATGTCCGCCTCGACCAGCGTTCCGAACTGTTCGAGCGCGCGCACTTGCCGCGGCTCGAAGCTTCGCCGGGCAGCCGCTGACAGCGCAAGGACCGGTCCGGCCGTGCCGTCCAGCTCGATCAGATTGCACGCGAACTGACGCAACTGCTCGTAACCGACCGCGATCAGTTCGCGGCCGGTGCTTGCGATCTGATCGATCAGCGCTGCCCGCTGGCCGGGTGGGACGGTGTCGCTGCACAAGATCGCAAAGCCGGTGCCAAGCGTCAGCAGCACGTTGGTGTGGTAGATCGCCCGGCCCGAACGGTCGGCCGCGTCGAATTGGAACGTCGAATAGCCCAGCGCTTCGTCGAATGCGCACACGGCCGCGGCGTCGGTGCGGGCGCTGCGGCTGGCGAAAGCGCGGCGGAGCGGCCGGTCGAGGACCAAGCTGCCGGTTCCTTCGAGGAAGCGGCCGTCGCGTTCCTGCCCGGTCAGGTCGACGACGCGGCGGACGACGAACCCCGCTCGTTCGAGCAGTGCGGTCACTGCCGCCGGATCGCGCTCGAGCCGCCGCGCCGCCGTCGCCATCGGATACAGCACCATCGTGCCATCGGCGTGCAGCGACAGCCAGTTGTTGGGGAATATCGAGTCGGGCTTGGGCGGATCGGGGAGCTCGTCGAGCACCAGCACTTCGACCCCGCAATCGTCGAGCCGCGCCGCGAGCCGGTCGAACTCCCGCGTTACCGTGCCAAGGTCGGCTTCGCCCGCCGTTGCGAAGGCATTCGACCGGGCGGCTTCCGGATGAAAGCCGAAGCGTGCCGGGCGCACCATCAGCACCGTTCCGGTGGTTTGTCCTTCGCGCTCCACGGTCCCAGCTTGTGGCCGCTTGCGCGTCGCGATGGCAAGCGCGGCCAACGGCTCGCCGCAAAGCCGTTCAATTCCCCGTAATGCCGCCGTTAACGCCTTGTCGCCGGGTTGCGGTTGCGAAACAGTGGGCGCGGAACTTGGGTGTCAGGGAGCGACGCGGTTGCGCAAGCTGGGGATCATCGGTGGGACGAGCTGGTCGTCCACCGCGCTTTATTACGAGCATATCAACCGTGGCGTCGCGCAACGGCTGGGCGGGTTGCACAGCGCGCTGCTATCGATCGAAAGCATCGATCTTGCACCGTTCGCGGCAATGGAATTGTCCGACGATTGGCAAGGCGTTGCGCGCGTCACGCTGGATGCGGCCAAGCGGCTCGAAGCCAGCGGTGCCGAGGGGATCATCATCACCTCCAACACCGGTCACAAGGTCTATGACGCGGTGGCGGCCAAGGTCGGCGTGCCAATGCTGCACATCGCCGACGCCACCGCCGACCGGCTGGTTGGCGACGGCCGCAGCCGGGTGGCGCTGCTCGGGACGCGTTTCACGATGAGCGAGACCTACGTTCGCGGACGAATCGAAGCGCGCGGCATCGAGCTTGCTCCGGTCAGCGCCGAGTGGACCCGCGAAGTCGATCGCATCATTTTCGAAGAGCTCGCCGCCGGTCGCGTGACCCGCGACAGCCAGCGCAAACTCAAGACGCTGATTACCGAACTTGCCAAGCAGAAGGTGCAGGCGGTGGTGCTCGGCTGCACCGAGCTGGTGCTGGCGGTCGATGTCCGCGCCAACGTCCTGCCGGTCTACGACACCACTGCGATCCATGCCCGAGCGGCGGTCGAATGGATGCTTGGCGACCAGCAGCCCGCCCGCGCCGCTGCGTAAGCGCGGTCAGTCGTCCGGCGAAACCGCGACCGAATTGATGATCACCGGATCGCTGGATCCGGGAAATTCGACCTCGTCGCCCGCCTTGGCGCCGAGCAGCGCCCGCCCGAGTGGCGAAGCGAACGCGATGCGGCCCGCGGCGGGGTCGCTTTCGTCATGGCCGACAATGTCGAGCGTCTGAGCGCGCCCGTCGCGCTCGATCGTCACCCGGGTCCCGATCGCGACCGCGTTGCCCGTCGGCACGGGCGCAACCTGGGCGCTGGCCAGCCGGCTGCGCCAGTAAGTCGCGTCACGCAGCACGCGCTTGCGTTCTTCCTCCGTCAGCACTGCGGCAAGCTCGGCCTCGAGCGCGTCATGGCGCGCCTCGATCAGTGCATAGCCGCGCGACGTGACGAGGTTCGACCCCGGCGGGATTGGCAGCGCGAACCTGGGCTCAAGATGCTCCTCGTCACTGTCGCGGCGAAAGGCGACGCTCATGGTCGGGTTGGAGAAGCAAGGAACATCGCGGACAGTCTAGCATGGAATGTCGACTTTGGGTGGAACGTGGTTTCGGCCGCTGAGGCTCGATCCACCGGCCTATGACCAATGGATTTTGTCGGCCCGTTCCTGGTTCACTTTCGCCGAACGGGCACTCGACCGAGCTTTCGCGTCGGACGTTCGCGCCCCGGCAAAAGCCAGCAGGTCCGACACCCACGGTCCGACAGTCAGGGCGTCGATCCAGAGAACTTCCGGATCCTTGCTACTGATCGTCATGTCGAGCATCAAGTCGCGGTCGACCAGGACTTTGCACGTTCCGATGTCGTCCTCGAGCTCTTCGGGAAGCGCTGAAGGGCGCCACTGTGCCTCAATCCGCCAGTGATGGCCGTTGAAGCTCCACGATGCCCATGGAGCTGTGGGATCATCAAGCCCTTCGATGTCCGTGACGCCTTCCGGCGGCTTCCACTGCTTGCCCGGAACCTTCGATTTACCGCCCCACAGCTGCGCCATCTTGAGGAGTTGAGGCACTGCTACGTTGAGCCTCGATTCAGTCACCCACAGTGCAGCTTTGACCGCTTTTGCGAGCGCAATCTTGTTCCGTTCGATCTCCACCAGGCTTGCGCGATCGCGAGCGCCATCAAGTTGCGTGCCAATATCTTTGGCGCGGCCGATTTCCCGTTCCTCATGTGAAAGTGGCTTGGGGTGCTCAAGGAATGATCGCACCCGGGGCATGACGAACCAGGTCGCAACCGCCGTGATTACCACGAGCAATACGGACTGAATCATGCAGCGGCTCCCTCCCCGCGAACATCGCACGCCAAAGGTTGAAATGCCAAGGTCTGTTGGGAAGAAACATTGGCGACCGATATGGGGCCTTTGGCTCTCGTCCCGCTCTAGCTAATGTCTGCAATGGGTCGACAGTTGCAATTAGCCTTTGCCGGCTCCTGGGCGGAACCTCGCAACCATCGCGCATAGCTCCTAAGTCGGTTGCGTGAGCAAGGCCGACCGTCCCGACCAGCCCGGCGCTGCCGAGCGCTTCAACGAGGATCAGGCGACCTATGCCGTGCGCGGCGAGGGCCTGCCCGACCTTGATGCCGGCGTGGCCGCAATCCGTGAAGTGTGGCGGACGCTGCCGACTCGGCCGGGCGTTTATCGGATGCAGGATGCGCGTGGCGACGTGCTGTATGTCGGCAAGGCGCGCAGCCTGAAATCGCGGGTCAGCAATTATACGCAGGTGACGCGGCTGCCGAAGCGGCTTCAGCGGATGGTGTCACAAACCCGGTCGATGACGATCGTCACCACGCGGACCGAAGCCGAAGCGCTGTTGCTCGAAGCGCAGCTGATCAAGCGCTTTCGCCCCGCGTACAACGTGCTTCTGCGCGACGACAAAAGCTTTCCATTCATCCTGCTGCGCGAGGACAGCGCTTACCCGCGGGTCCAGAAGCATCGCGGGGCACGGCGCATCAAGGGCCAATATTACGGTCCGTTCGCAAGCGCTGGGTCGGTGACCAGGACGTTGAATGCGCTACAGAAACTGTTCCTGCTGCGAAGCTGTTCGGACGCCTTTTTCGCCAATCGCTCGCGGCCGTGCCTGCTGTACCAGATCAAGCGCTGCTCGGCGCCGTGCGTCGGGCGGATCGAACAGCAGGATTATGCCGAGCTGGTCGGCGAAGCGAAGGAGTTCCTCGCTGGCAAATCGACCGGGGTGCAGTCGCGTCTGTCGACGCAAATGGCGCAGGCGGCGGAGCGGCAGGACTATGAGCTTGCCGCGGTCTATCGCGACCGATTGCGCGCGCTGACGTACATCCAGGGCAGCCAGACCGTGCATGCCGAGGGTCTTGGCGATGCCGACGTGTTCGCCCTCGCCTGCAAGGGCGGCACAGTGTCGATCCAGGCGTTCTTCATTCGCGGCGGGCAGAATTGGGGGCATCGCGCGTTCTTCCCGGCACATACCAACGACGTGCCCGAAGCCGAGGTGATGTCGAGCTTTCTCGTTCAATTCTACGAGGACATGCCGCCGCCGCGGCGGATCCTTATCGACCGCGCACTCGACGATCGCGAATTGCTTGAGGAAGCATTGTCGGAGCGCGCCGAACGTAAGGTGGCGATCGAGCAGCCGCAGCGCGGGGCGCGGCGGAACCTGGTCGACCAAGCGCGCCGCAACGCCGAGGAAGCGCTCGACCGGCGCCTTGCCGAGACGACAACGCAGGGCAAGATCCTGCGCGAGCTGGCCGATACGTTCGAGCTGGCCGACGTGCCCAAGCGCATCGAAGTCTATGACAACAGCCACATCATGGGGACCAATGCGACGGGAGCGATGATCGTTGCCGGGCCCGAGGGCTTCCGCAAGAACAGTTATCGCAAGTTCAACATCAAGCGCCCGGAAACGCAGCCGGGGGACGATTTCGCAATGATGCGCGAAGTGCTCGACCGACGCTTCGCGCGCCTGGAAAAGGACGATCCCGATCGGACCAGCGGCGAATGGCCCGATTTGCTTCTGATCGACGGCGGCAAAGGCCAGCTGTCGGCGGTGTGCGAGGTCATGGAAGACGCCGGGGTCCACGACGTCCCCGTGGTCGCGGTATCGAAGGGCCCGGACCGCAACGCCGGCCGCGAGACGTTTCACATGCCCGGCGGGCGCGAACTCAGCCTGCCACCCAATTCCGCGCTGCTATTCTATCTCCAGCGCCTGCGCGACGAGGCGCACCGGTTCGCCATCGGCACCCACCGCGCCAAGCGGGCCAAGAGCCTGACCACTTCGACGCTGGACGAGGTCCCGGGCATCGGCCCCAACCGCAAGCGAGCGCTGCTAATGCACTTCGGCACGGCGCGGGCGGTCAAGGGCGCAGCGCTCGAGGATCTGCAAAAGGCCCCGGGCATCAGTTCGACGATGGCGCGCCAGCTGTACGATTATTTCCATCCGCGCGGATGAGGAGCGAGACCGAAGCGCTGGTGTGCTCGCTGCGCAGCCATGGCGAGCATGGCGCAGTGGTCCGGCTGATGACTCCCGACCAGGGTTTGATCGCCGTCTTCGTCCGCGGTGCCCGCGGCACAAGGATGCGGCCGGTGCTGATCGCGGGCAATCTGGTCCAGGCGCAGCTTTCGGCGCGGACCGAGGCGCAATTGCCGCAGGCCGCGATCGAACTGATCCACAGCCGTGGACCGCTGTTGTCGGAACCGCTTCCGGCGGCAGCGATCGAATGGGCGACCGTGCTGACCGCGACCGTACTGCCCGAAGGTCAGCCCTATCCCCGGCTGTACGAGGCGCTCGGAGGCTTGCTCGACGCGATCGAGGCGGCGCCGTCGGCGGTCGGCTGGGGAGCGGCGCTGGTCCGGTTCGAGCTGCTGTTGCTCAGCGAGCTGGGGTTCGGCCTGGACCTTGGCCGTTGCGCGGTTTCCGGCAGCAGCGAGGAGCTCATCGCCGTCAGCCCCAAATCGGGGCGGGCGGTTAGCCGAGCGGAGGCCGAACCTTATGCCGGCAAGCTGTTGCCGCTCCCCGCCTTCGTGCTGGTCGGTGGCCGCGCGTCGTGGCCCGAGATCAGCAATGGCCTGGATCTCACTGGGCATTTTCTCCTGCGCGACTTGCTGACCGATCGCTTGCGGCCGGTTGCCGAGGCGCGCCATCGGCTAGTCGAGCGGTTGCGCCGCGCTGGCGGACTTGCTTAGGTGCCCGAGTGACGACCGACACACTTGCCATGTTCTTTCCCAACGTCGCGGTGTCCCGCGATGTCGCCGTGCGGGTTGCGGTAAGCTATCTTGCCGAACAGTCCGACCCGGCCGCGCAGCGCTGGTTCTGGTCGTATCATGTGCGGATCGAAAACCGCTCCGAGCGCGCCGTTCAGTTGCTGTCGCGAAGCTGGACCATCGTCGATGGCCGGGGAACGGTGCACGAAGTCGTCGGCGATGGCGTGGTTGGCGAAATGCCCCTTATCGCACCGGGCGCGAGCTTCGATTATGTCTCCGGCTGCCCGCTCGATACGCCCAATGGCGTGATGAGCGGCGCCTATCGGATGGTCGACGAGGACGGCCGCGCGTTCGATGCCCAGATCCCGCGGTTCCAGCTGCTGAGTTCGTGACTTCGGCAATGGCGGGCGCCGCCGGCGATCCAGCGCCGACGACTGCGCCGGGGCCGGTTATTGCGCTTGGCGCCAACGATTCCTGGAACCTGCTCAATTACCGCGCGGGCCTGATCCGCGCGCTGCAGCACAGCGGGTTTCGAGTCGCCGCGCTGACTCCCGAGGGGCCGCATAGCGCGGGGTTCGACGCCATCGGCGTGACCTTTCACCCGGTGCCGATGAAGGCGCGCGGCACTTCGCCGCTGGGCGACCTGCGCACCCTGCTGGCATTCCGCCGCCAGCTGAAGGCGAGCGGTGCAGCGGCGTTTCTGGGGTTCACCGCAAAGCCCAATGTCTACGGCACGCTGGCCGCAAGCAACGCGCATGTTCCCGCGATCTGCAACATCAGCGGGCTGGGCGCGGTGTTTGGCCGGGCAGGACCGCTGCAGGAATTGCTGGCGCGCTTGTATCGGGTTGCACTGCGGCGAGCGTCGACGGTGTTCTTCCAGAACCGCGACGACCTGGCGCTGTTCGAGGCAAAAGGGCTGGTCGACCCGGCCAAGGCCGACCTTCTTCCGGGATCCGGGGTCGATCTCGAACGGTTCAGTCCAGGCGGGGGCAAACGCGCTGATGGGCCGTTCACCTTCCTGTTTGCGGCGCGCCTGCTGTGGGACAAGGGCGTTCGTGAATTCGCTGACGCCGCGCGGATCGTTCGCGCTCGGCGAAGCGACGTGCGTTTCCAGATCCTCGGCTTCGTCGAGCCGGAGGGGCGGACGGCAGTTCCGCTGCGGCAGCTGCGCGACTGGCAGAGCGAGGGCGTGCTCGACTATCTCGGCGCCACCGGCGATGTCCGGTCGGCCGTGGCGGCCGCCGATTGCGTCGTGCTGCCGTCATATTATCGCGAAGGCGTCCCACGCGTGCTGCTGGAAGCCGCGGCAATGGGCCGTCCGCTGATCACCACCGATGCGCCGGGCTGCCGTGAAGCGGTCGACGATCACGTTACCGGCCTGCTGTGCCAGCCACGGTCGGTCGATTCGCTCGTCGCGGCGATGGAAGCGCTATTGGCAGTGTCGGTTGAGGAGCGCGAGGCGATGGGCCAGGCGGGGCGCGCGAAGATGGAACGACAATTCGATGAGAAGCTTGTTCATCGGGCATATCTGAGCGCACTGGCAAAGGCCGGGCTCGTTTCGCCCAGCTAGCAATGCTCAAAATCGAACCCACCACCAAGACCAGGCCCCGCCGTGGCCGTGCCCCCGCTGGCGCTCGGGACTACCGTGCCTATGTCGTTGGCGACATTCACGGGCGGCTCGATCTGCTCGACCAGCTGCTGGCGGCGATCGAGCGCGATTTGCGCCATCGGCCCGCGCGCAAGACGCTGCTGGTGTTTGTGGGCGACCTGATCGACCGGGGACCGGCTTCGGCGCAGGTAGTGGAGCGGCTGCGGACCTATCGGCGCCGCGGGGTGCGGCCGATCATGCTGCTCGGCAATCACGAAGAAGTATTGCTCCGGATTCTCGGCGGCGATGTCTCGCTGATCAAAAGCTGGTGCACGTTCGGCGGCGCCGAATGCCTGCACAGCTACGGCGTCGATTATCGGCAGTTCACGCGGTTGAGCGACGCGGAACAGTTGGCCGCGATCCAGGCTGCCGTGCCGGAGGAGCACGTCCGCTTTCTCGAAGGTTTCCTCGATAGCTGCCGGTTTGGCGATTATCTGTGCGTCCACGCCGGCATCCGGCCGGGCGTGGAAATCGACCAGCAGCTGCAGTCGGACCTCCGCTGGATCCGCGATCCGTTCCTGTACGACGAAAGCGACCACGGCTTCGTCGTGGTTCACGGCCACACCATTTCCACCGACGTCGAAGAACGCCACAACCGGATCGGAATCGACACCGGCGCGTACAAAACCGGCGTTCTCACCGCGCTTGCGATCGACGGTGACGAGCGCTGGCGGATCGACACCGGCAAGAAAGCGGGCCCGGAACAGTCCGTAACGCGTTGATTCGGGACAGATTGAAAATTAGGCGTGCACAAAAGGGCAGGTTTCGCATAGTGCGAGCCCGCGTCTTATAGCGAGGAGTGATTGTGGCTATTGGTCCGGCCCTGCGTCGAATGTCATTTGCCAGTGCCGTTACCGGCGCTGTGCTGCTTGCCGGCTGCGCCGACAAACGCGGTGGCTCGATCCCTTACGATCGCCCACTCGCGCTGCCTGATGTTCCGGTCATCACGACCTTGCAGTCGGACTATAAAATTCACCCGATGGACAAGCTTACGGTCAAGGTTTTCAAGTCGCAGGACCTGACCGGCGACTATGATGTCGATCTGACCGGCAAGATTTCAATGCCGCTGATCGGCGAAGTCGAAGCGGTCAACCTGACCACTGCGGAGCTCGACGACCGGCTGACCGGAATTCTCGGCCAGAAATATCTCGAACATCCTGATGTGGCGGTGGCGATCAAGCAGTCCACATCGCAGGTTGTGACGGTTGATGGCGCGGTGCGAGAGCCGGGATCGTTCCCGGTTGCGGGACCGCTGTCGCTGATTCAGGTCGTCGCGATGGCCAAGGGGGCGACCGAAGACGCCAATGCCCGCCGGGTCGCGGTATTCCGCACCATTGGCGGGCAGCGGCAGGCGGCGGCATTCGACTTGACGGCGATCCGTCGCGGCGAAACGCTCGATCCAAAAATCTATCCGGGAGACATCGTCGTCGTTGACGGTTCATCGGTAAAGGCAGCCCAAAAGCAGCTGTTCCAGTCCATTCCGCTGCTCTCGATCTTCCGGCCATTCTGATGATCGGCAAGCGGGCATTCGAACAGGATCGACGAGCGTGAACAACAACATTTCCGTCCCCAATCAGGGCCCGTGGCCGCTCGCGCCTTATTCAGCCGACCCGGCAGTGAGCCTGGGCAAAGGGCAGCGCAGTTATTCCGCGACCAACATTCTCGATTTTCCGACCCTGTTGCGGATTTTCCATCAATGGCGGTGGCTGGTCCTGGGCGCGGTCATTCTGGGTCTTGCGGGAGCAATCCTGTCGACCCTGATGACGACGCCGGTGTATCGCGCGACCGTCGTTCTCGAGGCCAACCCGCCGTCGGTGTCGGTCAGCGATGAGCAGTCGCGCGAGCGCGAACAGTCGACGGGCAATCCGTTCGATTTCGTGGCCACTCAGGTCGGCCTGTTGCAAAGCCGCGCAGTGGCCGAGCGAACCGCTCAAGAATTAAACCTCGGCAATAATCCGGCAGTGACCGCACAGAGCGGCGATGCATCGTCGCGTTTGCGGCGGGCGACGGCGGTTGTCCGGCAGGGGCTCCGCGTGACGTCGCCCGAGGCGGGAACGCTGATCCGGTTCACGTTCGATTCCACGTCTTCGCCAGTGTCGGCGCAAGTCGCGAATGGAATTGCCGAAAGCTTCATCAATACGGCGTTGCAACGGCGGTACGAGGCCTCGGCCTATGCCCGTAACTTCCTGGAACGCCAGATTGCCAAGACTCGCGGCGATCTTGAGCGGTCGGAGCGGTCGATGGTCGCATATGCCCAGCGTGAGGGCATCATCGACATCGGCGGCAGTGGGGCCGACGGCAAGCCAACGCAGAATGGCGGTTCGATCCAAAGCGAATCGCTAATGCAGCTCAATGCCGCTTTGGGTCAGGCGACGGCTCGCCGAGTGGCGGCTGAAGGAGCCTATCGCCAGGGACTGACCACGGGCCCGACGGCCGACGTGACCCAGTCGACGCAGATCCTTCGCCAGGAGCGCGCCACGCTGGAGGCGCAATATTCGCAAAAGCGGGTGTACATGAAGCCCGACCATCCGGAGATGCAGAGCCTCGCGTCGCAGATTGGCGAACTCAATCGCCAGGTTGATCGCGCAACCGCCCAAGCGTCATCCGGCCGCAATAATACCCTGCTTGCGGATTATCGTTCAGCCCTGTCGGCCGAGCGCGGGCTGCAGTCCCGAGTTAACTCGCTCAAGGGCGATGTCCTCAATCTTCGGGGCCGTAGCATCCAATACAATATCCTGCAGCGCGAGGTGGATACCAACCGCACGCTCTATGATGGGCTGCTGCAGCGGTACAAGGAGATCGGCGTTGCCGGTGGCGTCGGCAACGCTCCGGTGTCGATCGTCGACCGCGCGATCGTTCCTTACCTGCCGTTCAAACCAAACCTGCTCACCAACCTGTTGCTTGGCCTCGGAATGGGTCTGGCGGCGGGATTTGCAGGTGCAATTGCGCTCGAATTCCTCAACGATACGATCAAGAGCCGCGAGGATGTGCGCCGCAAGCTTGGTCTGCCGTGCCTTGGCGTCGTTCCGCGCACTCCGGCAAAGGAGATGTTCGTCGAGGATCTGAAGAATCCGACGTCGATCGTTTCGGAAGCTTATTCCGCGATCGTCGCGTCGCTCCGTTTCAGCACGGATTCCGGAATGCCCAAGGTGCTGCTGGTGACCAGCACCAAGTCAGGCGAGGGCAAATCTTCGACCGCATTGGCGTTGGCGCAGAATTTCGCCAGGCGCGAACGGCGAGTCCTGCTGATCGATTCCGATCTTCGCAAACCGGCGTTCAAATCGGCATCGGACAAGGTTGGGCTAAGCAAGCTGCTGACCAGCGAGGACCCGCTGATCGATCATACGGTCAAAACGCAGCACCCGAACCTCAGCCTGCTGCCGAGCGGGCCCGTGCCGCCAAACCCGGCCGATTTGCTGTCGACCCCGCGGATGCGCAAGCTCATCGCCGAAGCGACCGAGCAGTTCGACCTGGTCGTTATTGATGGACCGCCGACGCTTGGGCTGGCGGACTCGCCACTACTTGGAGCGGCCGCGGGCAATCTGCTGTTCGTGATCGAAAGCGGCAAGACTCGCACCCGCTCCGCCGTCGAAGCCCTCAACCGGTTGGAAGCAACCGGCGCTCAGGTTCTCGGCGCCACCCTGACCAAGTCGCTCGAAACCGGTGGCGGCTACGGCTACGGTCGCTACGGCTATGGTTATGGCTATGGTTATGGGTACGGCTATGGCTATGGCTATGGCGCGGGTTCCGGCCGCGGCAAGAACAAGGTCAAGCGCACGGAAATCCTGATGATTCCGCAGGAAGGCGATGTGGCCGATGAAGACGCCGACAAGCGCCAGGACGCCGACAGCTGATCCGCCACCGGCGCGCGTCGCAATGATCGGGCGGGGGATTGTTTCCGCGCTTGCCGCATTCCTGCTGGCGGTGACGGTGGTTCGCAACGCCGGTGTCCACGCCTTGTCCGAAGCGAACCCGCAGCGCGCCGCCGCGATCTGGGCGGGGCACCCTGACGTCCAGCTGTCGTTGGGCCTGATCGAAATTGCCCAGGCGTCGCGTGACCGCCGGCCGGTGCCGCAGTCGGTGTTTGCGGGTATCGACGCGGCGGCATTGAACGCGCCCCTGGCGCCAGAGCCCTTTCTGGTACGCGGAGTGCAGGCGAGCCTGGCCGGCAACAACCGTCAGGCGGAACTGGACTTTGCCGCTGCTCAGCACCGCGACCCGAGGTCGCTGCCAGCGGCATATTTCCTCGCCGATCGCTATTTCCGGGTCAATGACGTGCGTCATGGACTGACGCAGATCGCGATGCTGTCGCGTCTCGCACCGGGGGGCACGGTGAGCCTTGCGCCGCACGTCGCGGCCTATGCCCGCGACCGCGCCAACTGGCCGCGGATGCGCGCTCTGTTCCGGTCCGAGCCACGCCTTGGCGAGGTTGCGTTGCAAGTCCTGGCGGGCGATCCGGCAAACACCGCGACGATCCTTGCGCTCGCCGGCCCGGAGCAGCACGGACCAGCCGCCACCTGGCTCCGCCCATTGTTATCGAGCCTGGTCGGATCGAGCCGGTATGCAGAGGCTCGTGCCGTCTGGGCCGGAGTCTCGAATGCCCGGTCCACCCCGGGCAATTTGCTGTTCGATCCGGAGTTTCAGGATGCCGGCCCGCCGCCGCCATTCAATTGGGAACTGGCCGCGTCCGGGCTGGGCCTGGCCGAGCGGCGGCCGGGCGGCGGCCTGCACCTGATGTTCTATGGCCAGGACGATGGCATGCTGGCCCGCCAGCTGCTCGTTCTTCAGCCGGGTTCGTATCGTTTGACGCTGCGCATTCAGGCGGGTGGGAGCCATTCGGAATCGCTGTTCTGGACCGTACGTTGCGACAAAGCGGGGCAGGAGCTGGCGCGTGTCCGGATGGATCAGGCGGCGCGCGGGTGGAACTTCCAGGTTCCGGCGGGCTGTCCCGCGCAGTGGCTTGACCTGACGGGGTCGGCGCCCGAGCTGCCCCAGCCGTCGGACGTGACCATTTCCAACCTCGTTCTAACGCGCGGAGGGCCAGGTGCTTAACCGTCTCCGCCAGACGATCGCGCCGCTTTACCTGCTGGCGTGCCTGATCCTTGGCGGAAGCGCGCAAGGGATTTGGGCCAACATGGTGTTGCAGCTGGTCGGCGTCGGCCTGATCGCCTGGGCTGCCATGGTCCGCGGCGAGCAGCCGCTGGTGCGCCCGGCGACGCAATTGCTGCTGCTGATCATCGCCGCCCTGGCGATTGTCCTGGTTCAGCTGGTGCCGCTGCCCGCGGCGTTGTGGAGCAATCTGCCGGGGAGGCAGGGACTTGCGGCGGATTACCGATTGCTTGGGCTGCCCACTCCGGCCTTGCCCATCTCGCTTGCTCCCTACGCTTCGTTGAATGCATTTCTGGGCCTGATTCCTCCCGTTGCAATGGTCTGCGCAGTGATCCGGCTGAAGGCGTCGCGGGCCAGCTGGCTGACCGCCGCGCTGGTTGCCGGGACCATTGCCGGAGTGCTGATCGGCGCCCTTCAGGTCGGCACGACTGACGCTGAAGCATCGCCCTGGTACCTGTATCCCGAAACCAATATCGGAGTCGCGGTCGGGTTCTTCGCCAACGCCAACCACATGGCGATCCTGCTGGTTGCGACGTTGCCGTTCCTGGCCGCGGTCCTGGCCGCCGGGCGGAAGGCCGAAATCCAGCATTTCTCCGCGCTCGCCGCAGTGACGCTTGGGGCCGGCCTCGTCATCCTGGTCGGCATCCTGCTTAATCGTTCGCTCGCGGCCTATGGGCTGATGCTGCCGGTGCTGGTCGCGAGCGCGCTGATCGTGATCCCCGGACGCAACCGGGTCCGGCCGATCCTGATGGCCGTCGCAGTGCTTTTGCTAGCCGGAGGAATCGGGCTAATCGCGGGCAATTCAACCAGCCCCGGCAAGCTCGGCGCGTCCGAATCGGTACAGACGCGCCAGGTGATGTTCGCCACGACCGTTCGGGCGGCGGCCGACTTCATGCCGTTGGGATCGGGCCTCGGCACCTTCCCCACGGTCTATAGCCTGTACGAAGACCCAAATAGCGTCACCAACACCGTCGTTGTCCATGCCCATGACGATTATGCCGAACTGGCGCTTGAGACCGGCTTGCCTGGCGTCCTTCTGACCCTGCTGTTCCTGGCGTGGTGGGGCGCCGGCGTGTGGCGCGTGTGGCGATCGACCGAGCCGGCACCGTTTGCGCGCGCGGCCTCGATCGCCTCGGCGGCAATCCTGGCGCACAGCCTGGTCGACTTTCCGTTGCGTACCGCCGCGATTGCGAGCGTTTTTGCGATGTGCATTGCGCTGCTTGCCGATCGGCGCGCGCCGCCGCCGAAGGAGGCGGGCGTTCTGCGCCCGACGCGGCACGTGGAGTTTCGATGAGCACTGGGCCGGGACACCGGAGTGACGGTTGATGGAGCTTAGCCTGCGGTCGCTGTGGGCGGTCATCACCATGGCGATGTCGGGGTGGCACCAGGGCAAGCTGCTGATCGAACATGCCGTGACGATCAGCCATGACACGCTTCACGTCATCGTCGGCGTGCTGCTGTGGCTCGTCCTGGGCCTGTTGACCCGCCGGCCGCTGACCTCGTGGCAGCCGTGGTTATGGCTGTTCGCGATCATCCTGTGGAACGAGGCGGTCGATCTTTGGACCGAGATCTGGCCGGACCACGCGCAGCAATTCGGCGAGGGGCTGAAAGATATTCTGCTGACGATGTGCATTCCGGCGTTGATCATGACCGCGGCGCGAGTGCGGCCCGACCTTTTCCGTCCGGGACTCGGCAAGCGGCGCCGATGACGCCAAGCATCCGCGTGACGCTCGCTTCGCCCACCGGAAACAATTGGTGAGCCCTGCTGGGTTCGAACCAGCGACCTACTGATTAAAAGTGCGCCTTAAGCTCTTGTTATATGTCGTCATTTCGCTTCATATTGGGTCTTTGGGTTTGCGAAACCGTATCTTAGACGCGCTGATTTCGGAGCATGTTGCTTCAGGTCCAGTCAAGCAAGTTCAGGCGCCCGATACCCCCTTGGTACCCACAGGGAAGATGATCATTTTTCTGGGTACCAGATCGATTGAGTGGCCCGGCGAGCAGCACGCGGGGCGCATTAGTAAAGCAGCGTGCGTGCCGTGTCAGGTGTCACTTTCCTAATCAGGTAAGCGTTCCGCCTTCCAGCCCCAATATGAATAGAGATGCTCGCCTTGGCCTTCACGGTACTTGAGCTTCACATTCATGCGAAAGCGGGTGCCGACGGGGAACGTTTCCAAGGATGAGTCGCATTCCACATCAAGCGATTGGGGAAAAGGCTGACCCATTGCCGGGCGAATGTGACGCGTGCCGTGCTTACCGCTCACGCGGCCAGAATCGTAGACTTCAACTATGATGATCTTGTAACCCGGCCTCGCCATTGCCGACCTTCCCTAGCTATCCCTCATTGCGCTCTTCCACCACCTTACCCCCGCGTATCAGCTGTGCGTGCATTGAAGCCATAACTTTTACTTCGGATCGCATCGTGATGCCGTAGTGCATAGCGGAGCCTATGTGTGCCGCCCATTGCTCTTTGGTACTTTCCGGTGTCAGCCGCACATGTTGAATATTGTTAGCGGCGCTGACCTTTGCGGCGCCTTTTTGCAGAGGCATCGGACTTACCGTTATTCCGCCTGCAGCGCCTACGTCATGGATCCGGTACGCGACCGCTGCGAGCGCCTCCTGATTTAGGGCGTTTTTGTAACGTCGGCACTCAATGACAATAGTCGCCCCGTTCGCCTCCTGAATTCCTTTGGCGTCGATCTCCCACTCTGTTCCGCTAAGTACG
>JBDSGQ010000014.1:0-13521 GCA_039918915.1 Sphingomicrobium sp. | reverse complement strand
TCACCCGCGTCCTCGCCAGCCTAACCCCCCGCGAAGAACGCGTGCTGCGCATGCGCTTCGGCATCGGCATGAACACCGATCACACGCTCGAAGAAGTCGGCCAGCAGTTCAGCGTCACCCGCGAACGGATTAGGCAGATCGAGGCGAAGGCGCTGCGCAAGCTGAAGCATCCGAGCAGGTCACGGAAGATGCGGTCGTTTTTAGACCAGTGATCTGACGCTCAGAAGGTTCTCGGGCGGCTCGCGTAGTGGCTCCTCGTTCCTAAGCCGGGGGCATGGTGGACCGGGCTGCTTTTTTGCGAGCCCAACCGCCGCCGCTGGCATGGTGCGACCGCCGACACGTCAATGGCCCACATTGCGCTTCAGCAGGCGCTGGACGGCAAGGTGGTGAATTGAATGGAGCAGGTGACCGACGATCAATATCTCGGCGGTGGAACAGCGGCATAAAGCAGGCTGACCAGCGGCTGCGGCTCAGCCCCTACGCGCCTCGCCCATGATCCCACTCCTCGACGATCGCCGGGTGCGGCTTGCCCTGATCGCGCAGGACCTTGGCCAGCTTGTTGAACAGATGCGGGTGGCCGCGCTTGCTGCCCGCGTTCCCGTTGACGGTCGACAGGCCGACGCCGGGGATGCTGAGGTGGATATCGCCCGCCTGCTCGTCAAACCACAGGCCAAGCGTCACATTTCCCGTCTTGCCGCTCCGCTCGCTCACCGCGCATGCTCCCCGCCGCTTAAAAACGCTGTCCTACAGGCCAATGGTTAAGTCATAGGCTGGTCGATGAGCCCTGCTTTGCCACTCGCGTCATCAGGCTTGCCGACAACAACTGCCCTCGCTCGCACGCGTGCACGCACGCACGCGCGCACCCGCACGCACATGTCGCTGCCAACTTTGGCAACTTCCACGCCGCCGCCGCCACCTGCTCCACGCGCCAAAAGGGCCCGGCCATTGCTGACCGGGCCCTCCATTTGCCAACCGCTGCCGCGTCGGGCAGCGCGCCGGCTTGGCCTATTTCAGGCCCTTGGCGACGTTGAGGTGCGCGGCGACTGCCGGGACCTGCCCGGCCGCGAACGCCTTGAGCTGGGCGTTGTCGCCGCCCGCGGCATAGCCGTTGAGCGCGTCGAGCGTCTTTTGATGGGCATCGACCTGCGCCGCTGCATAAGCGCTGTCGAAGCCGGCGCCCGTCTGGCCCTTCAGGCTGGTCAGCGCCGCCTGCTGGGTGGCGTTGAGGGTCGGATCGGGGATCACCGCGGGCGACATTCCGGCGAGGATCGACTTGAGCTTGGCGGTCGATGCATCGTGGTCGGTGGCCATCTTGGCGGCGAACGACTTGACCGCGGCCGAGCTTGCCGATGCCTGCGCCAGCTTCGAACTTTCGATTTCGAACGCGTCGCTCGCCGCGGCGGCATTGGCGAACGCCTGGGCGGTCAGCGGCACCGCCGTCGCGGCGTCGTTCATCGCCATCCCGTTGTCGATCATCACATTGCCGTCCAGGTTCATGTCGGCATTGGCGGCATCGTTCTTCTGCCCGCAGGCGGCGACCGCCAGCGATCCGGACAGCATCAGCATCATCTTGAGGTTCATCGCGTGTCTCCTGTTCAAGTTCGCGCCACTCAACGAGCAAGCGGTGACGAGCGTTCCTGATGGTGGGCCGCAGCCCTTGGGCAAAGCTTTGCCGGGAGCTTTGGCGCGCCGCCCTCGTTTATCCGGCATCGAGGCACCCGGGACCCCACCCGGCACCCACCGACCAAAAGGATTTAGGCAATGAGCATCTTCGGCAACATCATGAACAAGATTTTCCATCATTCCGCCGCCACGCCGGCGCCCCAGGCGACTCCGGCCGCCGCCGATCCGTCGGCCGCTCCGGCGCCGACCACGGCTCCAACCGCGGTCGATGTCGGCGCGGTGCTCGGCCAGATGGCGTCGATGAAGGGTGGCGGCGGCAATTATCAGTCGTCGATCGTCGACCTGCTCAAGCTGCTCGACCTCGATTCAAGCCTGTCGGCGCGCAAGGAGCTGGCCAACGAACTCAACGTCCACGCCGGCGAGGATGGCAGTGCGGAGGAGAATATCGCGCTTCACCAGGCGGTGATGGCCAAGCTCGCCGAAAATGGCGGCGTGGTGCCCGACAGCATGCGCCACTAGCACCCGCCGCCGCACCGGCGGTGCGTGCGCCGGTGCTCCGAACTCCGCGCTCCGGGCTAGAGTATCTGCCCGATCCGCTGGCCGTCGCGAACGACGTCGCACACTGGGCAGTCCGGGCTGGCTTCGGCCTCCCGGATTGCGTGCGCGTCGGTCGACGCCAGAATATGCTTTTTCTTGATGACCGCGCCGCCGGGCTTCAGCAGCTTGTCGATCCGGTACAGCTTCATCGCGAATCCCCATCCCCGAACTCGCGAACAGTGTATCCAAACTCAAGTCGGCGGCAAGAGTTTGGTGAAGCGGCCTAGCCGTCGCGGTCGGACGCGGCGCGCGGCCGCAGCCGAACGACCTTGTCGTCGCCCGCGAACAGGCCTGCCAGCCCCGTCGCGATCTCGCTTTGTCCGAACGGCTTGGCAACCCGGGGCAAGTGCATCACCTGGTCGCTGGGACCGGTGTAGCCAGTGATCAGCAGCACTGGGAGGTCGGGATAGGCAGTCTTCAGCCGGGCGGCCAGCACGCCGCCGTCCATTCCCGGCATCATGTAATCGGTGACGACCGCATCGGCTTCATAGCCCTCGGCCAGCAGCGCCAGTGCTTCGGCGCCGCCGCTTGCTTCTTCGACCTGGTGGCCAAGGTCGCGGATCATTTCCGCAGTCGCAACGCGGACGATTTCCTCGTCGTCGACCAGCAGCACTCGCAGCTTGCGCCCGACCAGTTCGACTGGCTGGGTGGCCCGCCGCTGATCGACCGCCGCTCCTTCGCTTGCGACCGGAAGGTAAAGATCGACCTGCGTCCCTTCGCCCGGCTCGCTGGTCAGCGCGAACCCTCCGCCAAGCTGCGCCGCGAGGCCGTGGACCATCGACAGGCCAAGTCCCGTCCCGCGCCCAAACTCCTTGGTCGAATAAAACGGCTCGATAGCGCGCGCCAGCGTCGCTGCATCCATCCCGCTTCCCGCGTCGATCACCGACAACCGGATGTACAGACCCGGAGTCAGTTTGGGCGCGGCCCGCGGTCCCATCGCCACTTCGTCCGCGGTAATCGTCAAAGTCCCGCCGTCGGGCATTGCGTCGCGGGCGTTGACCGTCAGGTTGAGGATCGCGAGTTCCAGCTGGTTGGGATCGACCATCGCTGGCGGGACCCCCGGCTGCAGGCGGAACTGCACATCGATCGTCGGCCCGACCGAACTGGCGATGAGATCGCGCATTCCGGAAATCAGCGCCGGCAAGTCGATCGCCTGGGTTTGCAGCGATTGCCGCCGGGCGAACCCGAGCAACCGCTGAAGAAGCGTCTTGGCCCGGTCCGCGGCCTGCAGCGCATTACCGAGCAGTCGCGCGGTGCGGGGATCGCTGTCGCCATATTTGCGATTAAGCAGGTCGAGCGTGCCGGTGATCGGAGTCAGCAGATTGTTGAAGTCGTGCGCTACTCCGCCGGTCAGCTGACCGAGGGTTTCGAGCTTCTGCGCTTCGTGCAGCTGAGCGACCGCCACCGCATGTTCTGCGGTCCGTTCGTCAACGCGTTGTTCCAGGTCGGTGGCAAGCTGGTTGAGCTCGTTCAGGCGGGCGCGCGCTTCATACTGACGGCGGCGGCCGCGCCGCGCCGACTGGGCCAGGCTGACGAAAGTCGTGGGATGGAACGGCCGCTCGAGGAAGGTGACGTTGCCAAGCAGGTCGAGGAAACGTCCCGCCTCGGGATTGCGCTCCAACCCGCCGCCACGCTCGGTGATCAGGACGAATGGAAAGTCCGACCATTCGGGCTGCGTCAGAATCCAGTCGGACAGCGAATGGGGATCGACCCCGCGAAGTGCTTCCTCGGCCACCACTCCAAACCCCGCGCCGGCCTGCAGCTGCTCCACCAGTTCGTCGATGTCGCGCACGATCAACGCGCTCACATTGGCTTCGGCCAACATCGCCTCGGCAACGATCGCATCGCGGCCTCGCGGCGCCAGGATCAGCGCCCGTTCGGAAATGTGCTGGTTCACTCGGCCGCCGCCTGAAGGAGGTCGGGCTGAGTGTCGATCAGCTCGGGAACGCCGCGAAGGACGCCCTGGAATCCGACCAGCGGTTCGCCCAGCGTGATGCCACGACCATCGATGCGATATTCGCGGATGGTGTCTTCATGCGCGCTGGTCCGCTTCTTGATGACAGAGATCGCTCGGCGAACCCGGCCGAGCGCTTCGAAATAGCGCAGCAGGATGACGGTATCGGCGAGGTACGTCAGGTCGACCGGTGCCTTCATATCGCCAACCAGACCGTGTTGGGCGACGGTGAGGAAAGTCGAGGCGCCGCGGCGATTCAGATACTGGAGCAACTCGTGCATGTGCAGGATCAGCGCCTGTTCACCCGGCATCGACGCCTGATAGCCGTTAAGGCTGTCGATCACGACCGTTCGGACACCGTTTTCCTCGACGCAGTGGCGGACCCGCTCGGACAGTTCGCCGGGGGTCATTTCCGCCGCGTCGACCTGCTCCATGATGAGCGCTTCGCTGTCCACCATCTCCTGAAGCTGGATGCCCAGTCCCTTCGCGCGTTCGAACAGCAGCCCGCGTTCCTCATCGAACACGAACATCGCTGCGCGCTCGCCCCGGGCAACGGCGCCAGCGATGAAGGTCAGCGCCAAAAGCGACTTGCCGGTGCCGGCCGGGCCGAGAATCAGAACGCTCGATCCGCGTTCGATTCCTCCCCCGAGCAAAGCGTTAAGTTCGGGCGTGTTGGTGACCAGGATTTCGCGCTTGAACGGCTTGTGGTGTTCGGCCGATACGAGCCGCGGAAACACGCGGACCCCGCCGGTATCGATGACGAAATCATGGTGGCCGCCGCGGTATCGCTGCCCGCGATACTTGACGACTCGGAGGCGTCGACGTTCGCCGCCATATTCCGGAGCAAGCTCCTCCAGCCGGATGACTCCGTGGGCGACGCTGTGCATCGTGCTGTCGTTCGGCTCGCTCGTCAGGTCATCGAGCATCAGCACCGTCGCCCCGCTGCGCGAGAAATAATGCTTGAGCGCGAGGATCTGTCGCCGATAGCGCAGCGACGATTGCGCGAGCAGGCGAATTTCCGACAGGCTGTCCAAGACGACGCGTTGCGGTTTGACGCGCTCAAAGGCCTCGAAAATTCGCTTGGTGGTTTCGCCAAGCTCCAGGTCCGACGAATAGAGCAGGCTCTGCTGCTGTTCGTCGTCAAGCAGGCTTTCGGGCGGCACCAGCTCGAAAATATCGATGCCTTCGAGCTTCCACCCGTGGGACAAGGCGCCTTCGCGAAGCTCTTCCTCGGTTTCCGACAGGGTGATGTATAGGCAAGCCTCGCCCGCCTTGGCCCCCGCCATCAGGAACTGTGACGCAATGGTGGTTTTGCCCGCTCCCGGGCTGCCTTCGAGGAGGAATAGCCGGCCGCGCGACAGTCCCCCCACGGTAATGTCGTCGAGCCCGGCTACGCCGAGACTGGCTTTCTGAACTGGTTCGGACAACGGATGACTCCAAGTGCATTTTGGAGCTTAACGCCGGATGGCGGCGTAACGATCCGCCTCACAGATGGGTCGGTTGTCAGGCTTCAGGCCTACGGCTGGCGCGGGTTAGATCGCGGCCGGAATTTCGCTCTTCCGCAGAGCTTCGAGCTCCTTCATGCGTTCGGATCGTTGGGCTCGATCGGCCAATGCGGTCCACGCGGCTTCGGAGCGGCGGCAACGATCACGCACATGGTCGAGCGTCGCCGCCTCCCCCTCGGCCCGTGCCTGATCGACACGAGCGAGGAAGAAGTCCAGGCTGGAATTCCGGATGACTGGTCCGGTCATCGCGCGAACGGCCTATTCAGCCGAATCATCGCCGGCGGCAGCGGGCTCGCTGGCTTCAGGCTCGCTGGCTTCGGGCTCGCTGGCTTCGGCAGCAGCTTCGGATGCGCCTTCGGCAGCGTCTTCGGCGGCCTTCAGATTGACTGCGCTCATCTTGCCGCGATTGTCCTGCTGCAGGTCATAACTGACGCGCTGGTTTTCACGGAGGCTGCGCATTCCTGCGCGCTCGACGGCGCTGATGTGGACAAATGCGTCATTGCCGCCGCCATCGGGCGCGATGAAGCCATAGCCCTTGTTTTCGTTAAAGAATTTCACGGTTCCGGTAGTCATATTCAATTTCCTTCTGCGGGACCGAACGTTCGATCCGCTTCGTGCTAGGAGCGACAAGCGAAGGAAAAAGGAGCCGCAAAGCGCCCTGAGACCGTCAATTTGCGACCAGTAGCAACGTTCATATGCGCTCTTGACACCCCAATTGTAAGGCAGGCGACCTTTCCGGCACGAAGCGGAGTGACCAAGCAGCGACATGTGCAACCTGTACACACAATCCAAATCGGTCGACGAAGTCGCGCGGATCTTCGCTGAAATGCAGGCTCCGCTGCGCTTTCCCGAAGGGGCGCCGAACCTTGCGGCACGCGACATTGCAATCACCGACCCCGGGGTAATCGTTCGGTCGGCCGCCGACGGCACGGGCGCATTCGACCTGGTGGTTCGGCGCTGGTCGTGGCCGGGCGCTGGCGGCAAGCCAGTGTATAATTTCCGCTCCGACGGGCGGGAATTCCCGACCGGGCGCTGCCTCATCCTCGCCGATGGTTTTTACGAATTCACCGCGCCGTCCGACCCCAGGCAGAAACGCAAGGACCGCTGGCTGTTCACTTCACGCCCGGGTGGCGCAGACGGCGCAATGATTGGAATTGCCGGCATCGTCCGAACCACACCCGAAATCGGCGAAGCATTCACCATGCTGACTACCGAGCCCGGCCCGGACGTTGCGCCGTTCCACAACCGCCAGGTCGCGATTGTCCAGCCGGACTGCTGGAAAGCCTGGATCGACCATTCGCTGACCGCTGCCGAATTGTTGAAGCCGCTGGCTGCGGGTACATTGCGGGTCGCGCCAGCACCGCGCGCCATTTCGCCGTAGCTGCCTGGGCAGGCTTCACTGGCCGTTCATTGCGCAGCTGGCTATCGTCCCCGGACGCGACGCACTGACGGCACGGACACCTTGTCAACTTACCGACTCACCTCACCCTACGAGCAATCCTCGTTGCGCCGCAGGCTTTCGGGGCTGGGCATGGCGCTTGCCGTCAATCTTGGCCTGTTGCTGCTCCTGATGACGCTCGGGATCATTCCAACACCTGGCACTCGGCAAGCGTCCGAACAACTGGTCGTCGACCTCATTCCCGAAGGGCGCCAGGCAAGCAAGGCGCCCGCGACCCAGGCCGAACCTCGGCCCCAGCGGTCGACCCACGTGCAAACCCGCAAACCCCAGCCCAAGACGCCGGCAATCGTCCTGCCGTCCAAGCCGACGATTGCGCCGGAGCCCGCGCCAACGCTGATTGCGATGAGCAGCGCCGAGCTTGCCGCAGCGGACATCGCCAGCCTGCCTCAAGCGAAATCCGGAAGCGCCGGAGATTCACCGGCGGTCGGGCAAGGCCCGCACGGCGAGGTGCTGTACGCCGCCGAATGGGCGCGCGAGCCGACCAACGCGGAGCTTGGGGGATATTTGCCGCGCAACGCCCCTGACGGGTGGGGGCTGATCGCCTGCAAGACCGTTCCCAACAACCGCGTCGAGGATTGCGTCGAGCTGGGCAATGAGCCGCGCAGCTCGCACCTTGCCAGCGCAGCGCGGCAGGCGGCCTGGCAATTCCGGGTCCGGCCGCCGCGCAAGAACGGCCGCGCGATGATCGGCGAGTGGGTCCGGATCCGCATCGAATATGAAACGATCCGCGCCAACTGAAGCACTGGCTTAGTCGGTGGGCTCGCCTTCCGGAGCGCCGCGACCGAGCTTGTCGGGCAGCGCTTCAGCGGCCGGGGTAAAGGCCAGGCTGACCGAATTGATGCAGTAGCGTTCGCCGGTCGGTGGCGGACCGTCGGGGAACACATGGCCCTGATGCGCGCCGCACCGAGCGCACACGATTTCGGTCCTGACCATGCCGTAGGCAGTGTCGCGGATCGTGGTCAGGTGATCGTCGGCGTAAGGCTGCGTGAAGCTGGGCCAGCCAGTACCGCTTTCGAACTTGGTGCCGCCCTTGAACAGCGGCAGGCCGCACAACCGGCAAGTGAATGTGCCCGGGCGCTTTTCATCGAGGAACACGCCGCAGAACGGCGCTTCAGTGCCATGTTCGAGAAGCACGTGCCGCTCCTGATCGTCGAGATCCGCGACGAGGCTTGCGAACTGCTCTTCACTGGGAGGGGTGAGATCGAACGATAGAGTCATTTGGCGTTCTCCGCTTGAGCGACGACCTGGCGCACGACATTCGCCGGAATGGCAAATCCGATCCCGACATTGCCTTTGCCCTGGTCGGGACTGAACAACGCCGAATTGATGCCGACCACCTTGCCCGACAAATCGATCAGCGGACCCCCGCTGTTGCCCGGATTGATCGGGGCGTCGGTCTGGATGAACCGCCGATTGTCGCCCTGGCCAAGCGTGCGGTTGGTCGCGCTGACGATGCCCGACGTGACCGTCTGGCCAATTCCGAACGGATTGCCGATCGCCACCACATAATCTCCGACCGACAGCTTATCGCTGTCGGCCAGTGCCAGCGACGGCAGGCCCTTGGCCCCGATCCGCAGCACGGCAAGGTCGAGTTCCGGCGCAAGCGCGACTGGAACGGCGGGGAAGTGGCGGCCGTCCTTCAGTCCGACTTCAACCGACCGGGCATTGCGGACAACATGAAAGTTCGTGATGACGAGACCGCGTTCGCCGTCGACAATGGCGCCTGATCCGGCGGACATGACCGGCTGCATCGCCGAGTCCGGAACGCCCATGTAGCGGCGGAAAAATGGATCCTGGAGCAGCGGATTCTGTTCGGCCGGAGACGCTTGCAAGGTCGCGATATTGACGACCGCGGGCGAGCTTGACCGTACCAGTGGCGCCAAAGACGGCCGGCCGCCGAGTGGCTGCGCGAGGGCCGCGGGCGCGGCACCGCCGCTGGTGGGCAGGAGCCGGGCGACAAGGCCGCCGAGCACTGCCGAAAGCAGCAGCAGGACGGCGATTGCGGCGAGCGAAAGCGGGTTGCGGGTGGAAGCTGGCATGGTGACGGCCCAGATTGGGTCGGTCGGGTTCGGTTACAACGGTCAGCTTGCGTCAAGCCGCCCGCCCGCACAGATGGGCGCCAATGCCGAAATTGCTCTTCATCCTGTCCTTGATCGGCGCGTCATCCCCGGCCCTCGCGCAGATACCGGTTCAGACCAGCGCCCAGACCTTTGCCGAAGATTCCGGGGTTTATGCGGCGCGCTATGACGTCGCCGCCGTCGAAGCGCTGCGCCGGATCAAGGCACAACAGGCGAGCGTGCCCGCGACCGATGCGATCGCCCGCGAATTCGAAGGGCGCCTGGCAGGGATAGCGATCGAGCATGCGCCGCAATATCGGATCGTCGTCCTGCTTACCGGCAGCGCGCCGGTGGCGGAGCGTTTCGCTGGCGGAGTTCCGATCGTGTTTCGCACGGGCGCCCAAGCGACGCACGCGCAAGCCATTACCGCGCTGCGCCAACACCTCATCGACTTGCGCCGCGATCTCCCCGGCGCTCGTGGCGCGGGTTATGACCAGCGTACGGGCGAAGTGGTGCTTCTGGTCCGCAGCGAGGACGCCGACCGACTCGGCGTCGCGGCGATCAAGGTCCGCGCCGAACAAGTCGGCGGAGCGCCCGTCCGGATAGTCATCAACGATCTTGTCGAATCGAACATGGCAGTCGACGGCGGCGGACGCGCGGAAGGCGACCAGGGCGGACGGCGCCAACGCTGTACCACCGGGTTCGTCGTCACCGACGGATCGCGCGACGGGATCGCCACTGCGGCCCACTGCCCCGACGAACTGGTTTATCGCGATCCCGTCCGGGACAATGTGCCGCTGGTGTTCGCCGGGCAATGGGGCGCGGGTTATCAAGACGTGCAGGTAAACCTGTCGCCCGAAGCCAACGAACCGCACTTCTTCGCCAATCGCGATGCCGGGTCGCTGCGCGCCGTCGCCACCTGGCGCAACCGGGCAAGCACGCGCGCTGGCGACTTCGTCTGCCATTGGGGCGAAAGCTCGCACTATAGCTGCGCCGAAGTGCTGCTTACCGATTATGCGCCACCTGGTGAGTTGTGCGGCGGCCCATGCGAGCCGACCTGGGTGACCGTCGCCGGTCCCTCGTGCGTCCAGGGGGATAGCGGTGGACCGGTGTTCAGCGGCAATGTCGCCTTCGGCATCGCGAAGGGCATCAACCGCCGCCCCGACGGGCGCTGCGCCTTCTATTACTACATGTCGACCGACTATCTGCCGCCGCCGTGGCGGCTGCGTTACGACGGCGACCGCGCTCAGGCGGCGAGTTCGTCCCCGCGGCGCTGATCGGATCCCGGCACTGGCTCGGCCGGATCATTGCCGATCTTCACGACCTTATTGGCACCATCGACATGGACCACCAGCGGCACCATCGCGCGCGCTTTGGCGTCGTCCATCATCGCGTAGCTCATGATGATGACCAGATCGCCCGGATGGACGAGGTGCGCGGCCGCGCCATTGATGCCGATGACCCCCGTCCCGCGTGGGCCCGGGATGACATAGGTCTCGATTCGCGCGCCGTTGGTGTTGTCGACAATCGCCACCTGCTCGCCCTCGATAAGGTCGCCGGCGTCGAGAAGGTCGGCGTCGATCGTGACCGACCCAACATAATTGAGATCGGCCTGAGTCACCGTCGCACGGTGGATTTTCGACTTCATCATGATCCGCATCACGGTCAGCCACATCCTTTTCGAAACGTCGCGGGCGACCCGCTCATACCAAATCTGCATCGGATCGTCGAAATTCAATGCTGCAGCGCAGTATCGCACTTGCAGCACGAGGTGCAAATTCCCAATTGATAGCTCCGCCAGGTGGCGGGTTTTGCCACGCCCGGCAGGTTTCGGATTGTCAAACGCTTGATGATCCACGCTTTTCGAATTTGGCACGGGTCTTGCTCAACTAACAGCAAGAACCTCGGTCACGGAGTGAATGATGAACGCGCAGGACAGTCAGATCGCATTGCCGATGAGGGCCCACACCATTCTTGGCGTGTGCGAAGCGGTCGGCGAAGATTTCGGTTTCAATCCCATGCTTCTGCGCGTGCCGTTTGCCGCGAGCGTGCTGTGGAGCCCGACGTGGGCGATTGTGGCTTATTTCGCGCTTGGGGCGGTGGTTCTGGCGTCGCGCCTGTTGGCGCCGAAGTCCAAGGTCGTTGTGGTGGACAGCAACGTTGTGGTCGCCGAACCCGCCAATTCTCAGCACGAACTCGCCAAGGCAGCCTGAAGTCGCGCACTGCCAAGCAGCAGCGCGGCCTTAAAAGTCGCCGCGGGCTTCGGCCCGGGCTTCGAGCAGATCGAACAATGCCCGATGCTGGAGGAGCAATTGCTCGCCCCCGAACGACAGCGCCCGGGCGTTGGACAGGCTGTCGGTGGAGCGATCGATCGCTTCGATGATCGAGGCTTCATCGGGCAGCGATGGCGCCGGGACTTCGGTTCCAGCACGGGAAGCGGCGCGATCGAGCAACCGGCGAATTGGCCACCAGTCCCCGACCAGCGCGGTGGCGGCGCCGAGCGCACAACCAGTGCGTTCGGACTTGGCCAGGGTTTCAAGCGCGTGCCGGGCGGCGACGAGGCAATTCTCGCTCTCGGTGGCGCCTGGAGTGCTCGGGATTGGACCGACGGCGGACGTCAGGCGCACGAGATACAGGCGTTCGCGCTCGAACGCGTCCAAGGCACGTTCAAGCCATTCGTGCGTATCCCCCGCCGGACAGCGCTGAAGGGCGATTTCGAGCAGCCCCGGGTAGCGGCCGTGAATGCTGCACAGCAGGTGGACCGCATCGGCCAGGTCGCGACCGCTGTGCGGGCCAAACCCTTCCAGCAGCGAATTCAAATAGGGATGGCGCGCGCAACCGTCGCCCGCGACGCGGGCAAGCTGCGCTTCGGCAGCGCTGACCAATGGTTGGTCGACGGTCCGACTGATTGCCATTCGCTTCCCTTCATGTCGAAGGCTCGTCACCGAGCCTGTGTCAGTCCGTTCTAACGCAAGGGCGTAAAGAGGAGGTTAGCGCCGGCCTGTCGGCCACCGCGACCTTGTCGCCGATCGCGTCAGTCGTCGCGGTAAGCCAGCTCGAAATTCCCCCAGCGGCGGCCTCGGACCCACAGCGGAACGTAGATATTCTTCACCGGGATATACTTGTCGCCAAGCTCCATCCGGTAAGTCGCCAACGTTGCCGGCCGATCGCTGGCAAGCGCCATGCGCGTCTGTTCGTCGATCAGGATTCGCCGGTTGCGGCAATGTTCGTCGTTCCACACCGGGTCGAGCCCGGGCGGATGGCTGCGCTCGCTCAGGTGAGTTGGAAGATAGCCGTTCACGTCGCCGATGGCCGAGCCAATGATACGGTTGTCGCCGCCTTTAGTGAGATCGAGGATCGGGCGCACATATTTGTCCGCCACCGCGTTGAAGCGCACGGTATACTGCACCGGGTTGCTGCCCTCGACCAACTGGTAGTCGCGGTCGAACACATCTTCCGCGGCAAGTTCGCCCTCGTCGATCGCGCGCTCGATCGCCGTCATGATCTGGCTGCAAGTTTCCTGCGCCTTGAGGATGAAGGGCGTGTCGTCGATTTCGGCGCCCGAATTGGCGAGCGTGTCGAGCATCGTGTTGGACAATAATTCGAGATGCGCGAGCCGCTTCTGGGCGGTGAGCAGTTCCTGCCCGTTGTCGCGAGCGTCGGCGGCGAAGTCGGTCAATCCCGCCTTCACCCGGTCGACACTGGTCTGAATCATGCTTGTGGAATGGGCGATGCCTTCGGTCTGGCGGTCGACCATGCCGACGATCTCGCCCACCTCGCGCACCGTGTCGCTGATGATGCCAAAACCCGATTGAGCGGCGCGGCTACGCTCGACACCGGTCTTGATTTCGGTGGTTACCGCTCCCGCCTCACGCGTGAGTTCGCCAATGGTCGAGGCGATCTGGCTAGTTGCCGAACGGGTGTCGTGAGCGAGCTTCTTCACTTCGGCCGCAACCACTGCAAAGCTGCGCCCCGCATCCCCTGCCCTGGCCGCCTCGATCGTTGCGTTCAACGCCAGCATGTTGGTTTTTCGAGCGATCGTCTCAATCGTCGAGGAAACGGTCTGGACCTGGTTCATGGCCGACGCAAAGCCCGCCATGCGTTCGCCAAGCTGGACGATCAGGTCGGTCAGCCCCTTGAAGCCGTCGATCGTGCCGTCAATCGCTTCGCGGCCAGCGTCGAGCTTGGCTTTCGCCTGTTCCGCCAACAGCCGGGCTTCATCGGTGGAATCGCTCACTCGGGCCTGGTCGCCAAGCAATCGGTCGGTCACATCCTCAAGCCCGTCGAGCATCTTCATATGTTCGGCAATGCGCTGCGAAACGCCGG
>JBDSGQ010000013.1:0-75125 GCA_039918915.1 Sphingomicrobium sp. | reverse complement strand
GGGTCGCGATCTTGTTTTCACTCAGATCTTCGTGGTCGAAGCCGAAGCGGACATGGTGCGTACCGCCGAAAGTAAAGCGGGCATCCATGTCGCCGCGGTAAAAGCGGCGGCGAGTGTTGAGAATGTCCTGAGTCGCGAACGGCTGTCCTACGGCTTTCGCGTTACCGCCAGTGGTAACGGTGCGGCGGTCGATCACGTAGTAGGAGGTGTTGTCAGCCGGCTGGTTGCTGCCCTTGTCCTTGCTCAGTCCATAAGCTGCCGACGCGGTCAGCCAATCGGTGATGTTGCCAGTGTAGCGCGCAATCCAATTGACTCCGCCGGCTTCTTGAACGGCCGCAAGACCCTTGGTGCCGATCGTGCCGTCAGTGTAGGCATCATTGGCTTCGAAGTCGTAATCGAAGATGTTAATCTTCGACCGCGTGTCGAAGTAAGTGAATTCCGCATGCTGCGTCGGCGTGATGTAGCCGTCGATCTTGAACGCGTAGAAGGGATCGTTGTCCTTCTGGATCTCGTACTGGCCAGCGTTCGGGTAAGCGGCCTTGTCGGTGTTGCGATTGGCCTGAAGCAAGCCATAGACGAACAGGTGATCAGGAACGACCGCGCCGCCGGCTTCGAGAGTGGCAGATCGATTCTCGATCGAGCGCAAACGGCCAATGTCGGTCGGCGAGTCGGGATTGCCGCGATTCGGGCTGTGCGAACGCAGGAAGTTCGGCTCCCAATCCAGGTGGAGAGCGACGAACGGAATGTTGCTGCCCGACTTGGTCGTGGCGTTGATGACGCCACCGGTCGCGCGGCCGAATTCGGCCGGGTAACCGCCGGTCTGCACATCGACGTTCTGGTAGAGGTAGAACGGAACACGCGAGCCGCCGACATAAGTATCGGGGTTGGTGATGTTCAGGCCGTTAACGTAATAAGCGTTCTCGGCAACCGAGCCACCGCCGACGGACGGGACGGAATCGCCAGCCGCCGTGGCGAAGCCGGAAACGCCCCTGAGCGTCGTCGGCGCGAGAAGCGTGATGTCGGTGATGTCGTGGCCGATCGGCAGTTGCTCGTTGACCTTGACGACGTTGATGTTCGCGCCGGTGGTGCCCTGCGTCACGGACTGACGAAGACGGCTGCCGGTGACCACGATCGCGTTGCCCGAGGCAGCGGTTTCGAGGCCGACGTCGACACTGTTGGTCTGCGAAGCAACGATCGAAATCGTACCGGCGTGCGTGTTGTATCCGCCCGCCGCAATGTTGATGGTGTAGTCGCCCGGCGTCAGGCCAGCGGCGTTGAACGTGCCGGACGCGCCGGTGACGAGGTTACGAACCTGGCCCTGTGCAATCGAGCGCAGAGTGACCGTGGCGCCCGCGACGGGAGCGCCGGCCGCCGAATGAACCGAGCCGACAAGCGCACCGGACGTGTAGTCCTGGGCGGCCGCCGGAGCAGCGGCGATGAACGCGGTCGCGCCTACACCGAGCAGCGCAATGGTCTGCATTGCAGCAGATGCGCGCAGAATCGACTTCCTCATTATATTCTCCCGAATCACGGCGGCCTCCCCAGGCAGCCCTACAAAAGCTATCGACGGCGAGCGAACGCTCCCCACCTCTCCGGCGCTTCTGCAGTCAGCAGTGCTCCGCTGTAAAGTTTCTGTAAGACTTCGATTAACTTTTGTGCAGGAACTGTGTCAGCCCTGCCACAGTGGCTTTCACGCCGATTCAGCGGGCCTGCTGCTCCGCCTTGAGGCTTGCGGCGGCGTCAACGTAGGGTTCCTGCCGAGCGACGCTCCAGTAGCGCAGCTCATGAAGCGGAATGGTCGCGCCGGTCACCGCGCAGATGACATGGTCGCCGTCGGCGAGCAGCCGGAACGTGCCGGCGAGATAGTGGATTCGCGCGGGCCTGCCGCCGCCTTGCATCAACATTTCATCACTCCTCCGGCGCGTCGAACAGGCCGGGTTGGGGAGCGATGTAAGTGCGGCGCGGCTGGCGCTCAACCGCTGCCGACCGATTCGGCCCATCGTCGATAGCAGCGTTCACTTCGCCGTCACCGAAACGCAGCGAGAGCAATTGCGCGGAGCGGGCGTCGGCGGCGGTGGTCAAGGTGCGGCCAGCGCGGCTGGTAACCCGCACATAGCCCTTCGACAGCGGCCGTTCGGGATGCGCGAGCTGAGCGACTTTCCAGGTTGCCGCGAGGCGCTCGGCCAGGCGGTTGACGCGCTGGCCGACGAGCTCGGGCCGGAGCCTCCCAGCGACCAGGTTGAGGTCGGCGCGGGCATTGCCGGCGCGCGCTCCAAGCGACCGCGGCAATCGCTCGCCAAGTTCATCGAGCCGCTGGGTGGCCGGGGCGAACAGCACCTGCGGATCGGGCCAGCGGCACATCGTCAGGTCGAACCGCTCGCGCGAACGATCCGCCCGGCGCGACAGGCAGTGGCGCGCGCGATGGGCGAGTTCCTGCAGCTGCGCGAACAGCTCGGCGCGGACGGGCACCGCCATTTCCGCGGCGGCGGTGGGAGTCGGGGCGCGGCGATCGGAAGCGAAATCGATCAAGGTGGTGTCCGTTTCGTGACCGACCGCCGAGATCAGTGGAATCGGCGATTCGGCCGCGGCCCGCACGACTTCTTCTTCATTGAACGCCCACAAATCCTCGATCGAGCCGCCGCCACGCGCGACGATTAACAAGTCGGGCCTCGGCTCCACCGATGCAAAACCGCGGATCGCCTGCGCGATTCGCGGCGCCGCGCCTTCGCCCTGCACGGCGACCGGCCAGACGATGACCCGCGTCGGGCAGCGATCGGCGAGCCGGTGGAGGATGTCGCGAATCACGGCACCGGTCGGCGATGTGACGACTCCGATGACGAGCGGCAGGAACGGCAGCTTGCGCTTGCGGGCTTCGTCGAACAGCCCTTCGGCACCAAGCGCCTTGCGCCGCCGTTCGAGCAGAGCGAGCAGCGCGCCCTCACCCGCCAGCTCGAGATGTTCGACGACGATCTGATATTTGGAGCGGCCGGGATACGTCGTGAGCTTGCCCGTGGCGATGACTTCGGCGCCGTCTTCGGGACGAAATGCCAGGGCGCCGGCCCCGGCGCGCCAGATGACCGCGTCGATGCACGCGTTTTCATCCTTGAGGGTGAAATAGCAGTGGCCCGAAGCATGCCGCTTGAAACCGGATATCTCGCCGCGCACCCGGACCTTGCCGAATGCGGTCTCAACCGCGCGCTTGAGTGCGCCCGACAAATCGGTGACGGAGAGCGGTGGCGAATTGTCGCCCGCAGCGACGTTCGCTAACAGGCCGGCGCGCGGTTCGTCAGGGAGATCCATGAATATTCTGCTGTTGGGTTCGGGCGGACGCGAAGATGCGCTCGCCTGGCGACTTAGGCAATCGCCGAGCTGCGGCGAACTGATCGCCGCGCCCGGCAACCCCGGAATCGCGCGCTGGGCGGAGCTGGCCGCGATCGCAGCGACCGATTCGGCCAGGCTGCTGGAGCTGTGCCGAAGCCGCGCCATCGACCTCGTCGTAATCGGGCCCGAGCAGCCATTGGTGGAAGGCGTCGCCGACCGGCTGCGCGACGCCGGGATTGCGGTGTTCGGGCCAAGCGCGGCGGCCGCCCGGCTGGAAGGATCGAAGGGGTTCACCAAGGACCTGTGCAGGGACAACGTCATTCCCACCGCCGCCTATGCGCTGGCCGAGACGATGGCCGAGGCGCGACGCGCGCTTGACGGATTTTCTATTCCGGTCGTGATCAAGGCGGACGGGCTGGCGGCCGGCAAGGGCGTGACCGTGGCGATGAGCATGGCCGAAGCGCTGGCGGCAATCGCCGCTGCCGGCGACGGGCCGCTGGTGATCGAGGAATTCTTGGAAGGAGAGGAAGCGAGCCTGTTCGCACTGGTCGATGGCGAAACCGCAGTCCCGCTGGCATCGGCGCAGGACCACAAGCGTGTCGGTGAGGGCGATACCGGGCCGAATACCGGAGGCATGGGGGCCTATGCGCCAGCGCCGGTGCTGACCCCTGAACTCGAAGCGCGGGCGATGGACGAGATTGTCCGCCCGACGGCGCGCGCGATGGCGGAGGCCGGGACGCCGTTCAGCGGACTGCTCTATGCCGGGCTGATGCTGACCGCCGATGGGCCCAAGCTGATCGAATATAACGTGCGCTTCGGCGACCCCGAATGCGAAGCCATCATGCCCCTCATCGATGGCGATTTCGCCGCGTTGCTGAACGCCGTCGCGACGGGCCGGCTGGCAGTGACCGAGGCGCCGCGACTGACGGGCAAGCATGCCGTGACGGTGATCATCGCTGCCCAGGGCTATCCGGCCGCGCCAACAAGCGGTGGCGCGGTGCGCGCGATCGAGTCGGCGGAGCGGGTCGAAGGCGTGACGGTGTTCCATGCCGGGACCGCGCAAGGCGACCGCGGACTGATCGCCAAGGGTGGACGAGTGCTGGCGGTGACCGCCGTCGGCGTGACGTTCGCTAACGCGCGTGCGCGTGCGTACGAGGCGGTCGACCAGATCGACTTCGCCGACGGATTTCACCGCACCGACATCGGCTGGCGCGAACTCGCGAGGGGAAATTCGTGAGTTCGCTGTGGACTTATTTCTGGCCGATCCTGGCCGCCGGACTGGTGGTGGGCGGACTTGCGGGCACAATCGCCCTGCGGCGGCGGCCGAAGCGCAATGCGGCGCTAGGCGCGGGGCTGGCGGCGGCGATTGCCCTTGCCCTGCTGTGGCACGGGCCGCTTGGGGCCGGCCAACGGCTTGCGCACGGGATCGACCGCAACGCGTCCGCAACGCTTGATTTCTACGCGATGCGCGCCGTTTCCGCGCACGTCCGTCGCGGGCCCCTCAGCCGCCGCATCGTCCTGGCCGGCCAGGCCGACGACTTCCAGCGGACCGAGCTGGCGAGAACCATGGCCACTTTGCCCGGAGTGAGCGGAGCGAGCTGGTCGGCCGGCGACTTGGCGCTGCCGTTGTTTGCCGAAGCGGCCCTGGCGGCGCTACTCGGCTTCCTTGGGGGCTTCCTGCTCGCCTATCTGGTGGAGCTCCACCGTCGGTACAACGCACAATGGAAGTGGTGATCTGATGAACTTTGTCCATGAATATTGGTGGCTTGTCGCAGCGGCGGTTGTGGTGCTGGTCGCGGCGCTGCTCCTGCTTCGGCCGCGGCAGCGGGTGACATTGAGCGACACTTCCCCGGCCCGGCCGCACATGGCTTATGCCAAGCCACGCGAAGGACGCGGGGTGGCCGGCGAGCATGCCGCGGCGGCCAGCGACGTTGCCGGCGAAATCCTCAATGCGCCGGTGCACGGCGCGCTCAATGGGACCGCGCGGGGCGACGATTTGTGCCAGCTTAAAGGGGTTGGCCCGAAGTTCGCCGATTCGCTGCGCGCACTCGGCTTCAACCGGTTCGAGCAGCTGGCGGGGCTGAACGCGGCCGAGATCGACCGCCTCGACCCGCAGCTGGGGCCGTTCCGCGGGCGCATCGCGCGCGATCGGATCGTCGAACAGGCGGAATATCTGGCCCGCAACGACAGCGACGGGTTCGAGCAGAAGTTCGGGAAGCTTTAGCCAGCCGCAGGCGCGGCAGCGGCGGCACCCGTCTTGCGCCGCTTTGACGAGACAATCAGCTTGTCGATCTTGCGGCCGTCCATGTCGATGATTTCGAACAGCCAATTGTCGTGGCTGAACGTCTCGCCCGTTTCCGGCAGATGCTTGAGCACCGACAGGGCAAACCCCGCCACGGTCGAATAATCGCGCTCTTTGGGAAGATTGATCCCGAGCCGATCGGGAAGCAAATCGGCGCTCGCCGCCCCCGATACGAGCCAGCTGCCGTCGTCGCGCTCGATCAGCGGGGCCTCCTCGCCGTGCTCGACATCGTGGGCGAAGGTGCCGGCAAGCGCGGCAAGAATACTTCCCGGAGTGACGATCCCGTCGAGATGGCCATATTCATCGTGGACCAGCGCCAGCGGGACGTCGGCGTTGCGGAGCACTGCAAGCGCATCCATGGCGTCCATCAGATCGGGAATAACCGGCGCTTTGCGGCACAGATTGCCGAGCTTGAGCGGGCGGCCTTCAAGCATTTCGCGAAGCACGTCGCGGGTCTGGATCACCCCGACGATATTTTCGATCGAGCCGTCGGCGACCGGCATCCGGCTATGCTGAATCTCGAGCAGCGCCTGGCGCACGTCGGCCTCGCTTGAATGAATGTCGATCCAGTCGACTTCGGTCCGCGGCGTCATCACTTCGCGCACCGGCCGATCGGCCAGGCGAACGATGCCGGAGATGATTGCCCGCTCGCTTTCTTCGAGGACGCCGGCGGTTTGCGCTTCCGCCACGACCAGATGAAGTTCTTCGGCGGTCACCTGGTTCTTGGAGCCGCGGTCCAGCCCGATAATGGCGAAGATCAACCTGCTCGACTTGTCGAGCAGCCAAACGAATGGCGCAGTGACGATCGACAGCCAGCGCATCGGCTTGGCCACCACCGCTGCGATTGCTTCGGGTGAACGAAGAGCGATCTGTTTGGGGACAATTTCGCCAATTACCAGCGACACATAGGTCGTGATGAAGATCACCAGGCCGAAGCCGACCGAATGCGCGGTCTCGGGGCTCAGGCCAAGCGGCTGCAGACGCTGCGCGGTCGGTTCGCCGAGGCTTGCCCCCGAAAAGGCACCGGCAAAGATCGCGATCAGGGTAATTCCGCTTTGCGCGGTCGATAGAAAGCGGCCCGGGTCGGAGGCCAGGTCCAGGGCGCATTGCGCGCCCTTGTTGCCATTGCGCGCCAGCGCCTTCAGCCGCGCTTCACGCGAGGACACGATTGCCAGCTCGCTCATCGCCAGCACGCCGTTTAGCATGACCAGCGCGAGGATCAGCAGGACATCAAGCCAGGGAAAGGGCGCTATGTGATCGCTCATCGACGTGAAGTTGCGGGCTTAGCCCTCGCAGGTCATGCTTCACAAGCGAGGATTCGATTCACGAGCGGAACCATCGTCACCGCGCGCCGGTTTCAAGCCCTGTATAATTTTCCCGGAGCCCCCAGTCATGCAAGCCAGTCGCCGCCACCTTACAGCAGTCGTTGCCGGATGTTCGCTGCTGGCGATCTCCGCCTGCGCGATGACCGGGCCACGCGCGCCGATCATGACCGCGCCGCCGGCATCGTTCATCGCGCTTGGCGTATCGGCACCTTATTTGTCGGGCGGAGTGATCGGCGGCGAACGCTCCCGCGCGGCCAAGCTGCGCGCGGCGAAAATTCGCCCCCTCGCGCCCGCGGCGGCGCCTTCCTACATGGCCGAGCTTGAAACCGAGCTTCGGCGGCAGACCGCAGGCATCGGGCTGGACGTGCTGAGGGTCGGCGACAGCATTGTCGTTCGAATCCCGGCCGCGCTGACGTTCGACGCCGGAAGCGTCGCAGTGAAGCCGCAGTTCGATGCCACCCTGCTTGAAGTGGCGCGCACCGTGAAGACGCGAAGCCGGACCTTTGTCGACGTTTATGCCCATACCGACACCAGCGGTTCGCCGCAGGTCAATCAGGCCGTGTCGGACAAACGGGCCGCTGCCGTTGCGTCATACCTGGCGGGACACGGGGTGTCGCGAGCCCGGCTGGCGTCGCGCGGGCTGGGTGAAAGCACGCCATTGTACAATCCCGACGACACCGAGACCAAGCAGGCCGCCAACCGCCGCGTGGAAATCCGCCTGGTGCCGTTCCGCGGCTAACGCCGCTCGGCAAAAAAGCTTCGCAGCAATGCGGCGCTGCCGGCTTCGCCGATTCCGCCGAGAACATCGGGGCGATGGTGGCAGGTCGGCTGATTGAAGATGCGCGGCCCGTGGACCACGCCGCCGCCTTTGGGGTCGTCGGCTCCGAACCGCAGTGCGTCCAAGCGCGCGAGCGCGACGGCCGCAGCGCACATCCCGCACGGCTCCAGCGTCACCCACAAGGTGCAGCCGTCCAGGCGCGAGGTGTCGAGCGCCTCGGCGGCAGCGCGAATCGCCTGGATTTCGGCGTGCGCGGTCGGATCGTTCGAGCCGCGCATCGCATTGCGCGCTTCCGCGACAATGTGATCCCCGCGCGTAATCACCGCTCCGACCGGCACTTCACCGGCGGCCGCCGCTTGCTCGGCGAGCTCCAGCGCCCGGCGCATTGGCACAGGTAAAGGAAAGGCCATGACCGGCGCGGTAGCTGTTGCCCCCGCCCCTGTCAGCTACATCGCATTGTCGGCTTTGTTGGCAGTTTCAGTGCCTGGCCGAACGACCTGGACCGAGGGTATTTTCACCGTCGATTGCTTGGCGCCGATCTTCACCGATCCGGTTTCGACATCGAACGCTGGGGTTTGGCCGCCCTTGGCGACGATGCCATTGCCGGTCGCCGAAACGTGCGGAGCCTGAGCGCCGCGAATCTGGTTGATGTTGATCATTCCGGTCGCGATCGCGGCGATGATCGCAAGCACCGCGACAATGAGTATCATGATAATGGCACGCATCGAGTTTTCCCTGATTGATGGTCGCGGTTCCAGGCGGATCCGCGACTGGTCATAAGTGTTAAAAACGCGAACAGGCCGCTTGAGTTGCGGCGCAAAATGCCTGCCTCGCCGTTGACGGGCCGGAGCCGACCAGCTAACGGGCTGCGCTCTTCGGGCCTTATAGTGCCCGGTTGAAATCAGGATAGAGACCATGTCGCGCGTTTGCGAACTGACCGGCAAGGGCCGGCTGGTGGGGAACAACGTTTCCCACGCCAACAACAAGACCAAGCGGACGTTCCTGCCCAATTTGCAGAACGTGACGCTGCTTTCCGATGCCCTTGGCCAGAGCGTTAAGCTGCGCGTGTCGACGCACGGGCTGCGGTCCGTCGAGCACGTCGGCGGGCTCGACAATTGGCTGCTTAAGACGAGCGAAGACAAGCTGAGCCCGAAGGTTCGCAAGCTGAAGCGCGAACTCGTCAAAAAGGCGTCCGCGCAGGCCGCCTGAGGGCGCTCCAACCTATTGTAAGTCTGGCGAAATTCCTGAACGCGCGCTGCATTGTGCGTTCAGCCTAGATTGCGCGCCTGTCACGCATAGCCCGCCCAAGTGGCGGGGTCCCCCCTTTTTCCCCGTCGCGTCTGGAAACAGACCAGTTCCCTCGCGTTGCGTAACGAGGGGGGCCCGGTGCGCGTAGCTGCGCCGGGCCCAATTTTTTGCCGCTGCCGGCTTGCGGCACGCGGCCCGCCATCAGCCCAAAACAACAGCCAGCCCAAAACAAAAGCGCCGCGTAAAGCCTCACGCGGCGCTTGTTGCAGTGGATCGCCCGGCCGCTGCCGGGATTTGAATTCAGGCGAGCTTGTCGGCGTAGATCATACGGCCGCCGGCGAGCTTGCGCATCACTTCAAACTGGCTTTTGCGCGACATTGCGAAGCAGCCTTCCGACCGGCCCAGCATGCCGTGCAGCGGGATCATTTCATCTTCCGCATACCAGGCGTTATGAATCACGATCGCGCGCGGCTCGGCGTTGTTATTCGACCAGTCGAGGCCCTGAACCTTCATCGAAAGCCCGTACTTGCCCTGGTAATAATCGCCGGTGGTGTAGGCGCCGTTCGACGTCGCATAGGAACCGAAGTCGTTCGAGAAGCGCTCGACATAGCCGGAGTGCGCGGGATCCGAGCCACGGCCGTGAGCGACCCGATGGCTTTCGACCTGGCCGCTGGCGAGGTTGACGAGATGGAAGCGCGGCTCACTCGACGGCTTGGAAAAGTCGACGATCCCGATCGTATCGCGCGCATAAATGCGGTGCTGGTCGAGAGCCGCCCTGGCGCGGGCGAACAGCTGCGGATCGATCCCCGCGGGCGAAGCCGGAACCGGCCGTTGCGCGAACGGCGACTGGGGCACGGCGTTCGTCCCGGGAATTGGCTGCGGCGCAAGAATCCGCAGGCCCTGCGATGCGCCCGACGAAGAAAGGACCGCTCCGGCCGCGCCCATGGCGCCGAGACGCAGCATTTCCCTCCGATTCAACATTCTTATCCCCTCGCTCTCAAGCCTCTCTTTAACATTCAAAGGGTTAACCGCCGATAACCTTAGCGTTCCGGTTGCCCCGTCCATCGCCTAAGTCCCACGGTTCGTCGCAGCATGAGGGGTTCGCGGCCGACATTGTTCGAATCAGACGACGGGTTGAACCGCGCGTCACCCGCTGCTAATGGCCGCCGGCCCCCGAGGCATCGCTTCGGAGGACGCTATACTATTGCTGATGTTGACGAGCTTTGCCGGCTTGGGTCAGCAATCTGCCCCGGACGGGGTTTCGACCACAGGAGAGTGACGGGCTTTTATGCAGATTATCGTTCGCGACAATAACGTCGAGCAGGCGCTGCGCGCGCTCAAGAAGAAGCTGCAGCGCGAAGGCGTCTACCGCGAGATGAAGCTGCGCCGTCACTATGAGAAGCCGTCGGAGAAGCGTGCCCGTGAGCGCGCCGCCGCGATTCGCCGCGCCCGCAAGCTCGAGCGCAAGCGCGCCGAGCGCGAAGGCGTGCGCTGAGCCTTATCCAGATCATTCATGTCCGTCGCTGAAGCCGCTCACCGACCTGCCCGCAGCGGCCGGTCGATCACGTTGTGGCTGGCGTTCCTGGCAGTCATTGCCGTGGGCATTGGCCTGGCCTGGATCGGCGCCGGCTCGCTTCGTCCCGAAGTCACGTCCAGCGGGCTCCAGTTCCGCACGGTCAAGCAGGGCACGGGCGCGCCAATCGCCGAGCCCGATGCGGCGCTCCTCGATTACATCGGGACGCTCGACGACGGGACCATATTCGACAACAGCGAATCGCACGGCGGCGCCCAGCCGTTCGCAATGGGCCAGGTGTTCCCCGGCTTTGCCGAAGCCATGACGCGCATGAAGGAAGGCGGCGAATACCGCTTCACCATGCCCCAGCGCCTGGCGTTCGGAAGCAATCCTCCGCCGCAGGGCTTTCCCAAGGGCAGTTCGCTGACCTTCGACGTGCGCGTGCGCAAAATCGTGCGCGGCGGGGCGGCGATGATGCAGCAGCAGCAGCAGCAGCAGTCGCTACCGGGTCAGCAATAAGCGGCTTAGCCGTTCCTTAGCGACATGCCCGCCCGGCCCGGCCGGAAAGCCGAGAACCAGGTTGCCGGATTCCACCAGTCGGTCGAGCCATCGAGCGAGAAAGTGATGAATTCGGCCCGTCCGCCGATATTCTCCCACGGTACCGGCCCGCCAAGGCCGCCGCGCCACACCTCGATCCGGCTATCCGCCGAATCGTCGCGATTGTCGCCCATCAGCCAGACATGGCCAGCGGGAATCGTCACCGGTCCGAAATTGTCCTCGACCGTCTGGCCAAGGTCGACGGTTTCGTAGCTTTTCCCGCTGGGCAGCGTTTCGCGCACGATCGGCACCCGGCAGACCAGCTTGCCGCCAGGACCCTGCACTCGATAATCGAGCAGCGCCGGATCCTTGCCCGACCCGCAGGGCGAATTGGCGTCGATCGGGATGATTCGCGGCGCCAGCGCCTGGCGCTTCACCGGCTGGCCGTTGATGATGAGGTTGCCGTCGACCATCCGGATGGTGTCGCCGGGAAGCCCGATCACGCGCTTGATATAATCGATGGTGGTGCCCGGCGGAGTGACGATGACGATGTCGCCCCGTTTGGGCAAACGGCCCAGCAGCCGGCCCTTCATCGGCGGGATCACGTGAAAGCTCGGCGACACCCACGACCAGCCGTAGGGATATTTCGTGACCACCAGGCGGTCGCCGGTGAGCAGACCCGGCATCATCGATTCCGACGGAATGTAGAACGGCTTGGCGATCAGGCTGTGGAACGCGAGCACTGCCAGCAGCACCCAGAACAGGCCCTTGACCTCGCGCCACAGCACCGATGACTTTTCAGCCTCGGCGGCGGGCGGAACGGCGGGCTGATCGGCCTCGGCCGGCGGGCTGCTGTCGGTCATCAATGCTCCAGCTTGCGGGCGGTCAGGATGACGAAGGCCTGGGCCCATGGATGATCGTCGGTCATGGTCAAATGAATGTCGATGGCGTGGCCGTCCGGCGCAAGTGCGTCAAGGCGCGCCCGAGCGCCGCCGCTGAGCTGTAACGCAGGCGCGCCAGACGCAAGATTAACGACCCCGATGTCCTTCATGAACACGCCGCGCCTGAACCCGGTGCCGACCGCTTTCGCAAAAGCCTCCTTGGCGGCGAAGCGCTTGGCGAGAGTGCCGGCGCGGGTGTGCGGGCGCGACGCAGCCTTCGCCCGCTCGGCTTCGGTGAAGACGCGATTGAGGAACTTGTCGCCCCAACGGTCGAGCGAATTCTGGATCCGCTCGATGTTGCACAGGTCGGAGCCGATCCCGACGATCACTTCACTGGCCCCCGCGCTTCGTCCATCAGGTCGCGCATTCGGCGGACGCTGTCGGCAAGCCCCGTGAAGATCGCCTCGCCGATCAGGAAATGACCGATGTTCAGTTCGGCGAGCTGCGGGATTGCGGCGACGGGCACGACATTATTGAAAGTCAGGCCGTGGCCCGCATGGGGTTCGATGCCATTCTTGGCGGCCAGCGCCGCGGCGTTGCTGATGCGGGTGAGTTCCGCGATCTGCTCGTCGTCAGTAGCGTGGGCATAGCTGCCGGTGTGGAACTCGACCACTGGAGCGCCGAGGCCAATCGCCGCAGTGACCTGATCGTCGGTGGGTTCGATGAACAGGCTGACGCGGATGCCGGCCGCGCCGAGCTGGTCGACGTAATAAGCGAGTTTGTCGTGTTGACCGGCTGCATCGAGACCGCCCTCGGTCGTTCGCTCTTCCCGTTTTTCGGGCACGATGCAGGCGGCGTGGGGGCGATGGCGAAGCGCGATTTCCAGCATCTCTTCGGTCGCGGCCATCTCAAGGTTCAGCGGTAGGTCGATCTGCGCCATCAGCCGCTCGATATCGCCGTCGGTAATGTGGCGACGATCTTCGCGCAGGTGGGCCGTGATGCCGTCCGCTCCAGCTTCGGCCGCGGAAATGGCGGCGCGCACTGGGTCGGGGAAGTCGCCGCCGCGCGCGTTGCGGATGGTTGCGACGTGATCGATGTTGACGCCGAGGCGCAGCCGGTCAGTCACGCCGCGGCGCGACTTCCGGGCTTGATCGCGGGGATTGCCGCCAGTTCTGGCGGGACCGCATCGGCAGCGTAGGTCGGGACATCGATGCGGGTCAGGGGAAAGAACGGAACGCCCAGGTCCGCGCTGCCCGACGACCGGTCGACCAGCGCCGCTTCAGCGACGACATCACCGCCGGCGGCACGCACGGCCTCGATCGCTTCGCGCGACGACAGGCCGGTGGTGACGACGTCTTCGACCATCAGGACCTTGGTTCCCGGATCGAGGTGAAAGCCGCGGCGAAGTTCGAAACTGCCCTGCGGCCGTTCGACGAACATCGCGGGCTGGCCCAGTGCCCGGCCCATTTCATGCCCGATGATGACTCCGCCCATGGCCGGTGAAACAACCGCCTGAATGGCGTCGCGGACGTCCGCTGGAAGCTTTGCGGCAAGCGCCTGGGCAAGCCGTTCGGCGCGGCCTGCGTCCATCAACACGCGCGCGCATTGCAGGTAGCGCGGGCTGCGAAGGCCCGATGAAAGGATGAAATGCCCTTCCAGCAGTGCATCGGCGGCGCGGAATTCGGCGAGGATCTGATCGTCGGTCATCATGGTCTCAAGCGCCAATAGGGCGCGCGCACCAGCGCTTCAACTGCTGACGAACAGGCCGCTTGAGGCTCCTGAAAGCCGCGCCTATAGAGGCCGCAAATTCGGCTGCGCGGTGTCTCGCGTTGCGATTCACTGAAGACCTGGGGTGAAGATGAAACTGACTGGATGGGCAATCGCGTTGGCGGCCGCCGGCCTGACACCGGCAGCAGCGCAGGCGCCGGCAAGCTCACCTGCCGCCCCGCCCGCCGCGACCGCGACTGCTCCGACCGCCGCGGTTCCGCCGGCCGGGACTGCCCAAGACCCGACCAAGGCCGACGCCCCCACTCCGGCGGCAGTGGTCCCGGGAACGGTCGGCCATGTCATCCCGACACCGGGCATTGGCGAACCTGACGGGCGCAAGGGCATTCAGTTTCAGGTTACTCCAATCGGGCGGGAAGCCGCTGCTTTCCATGACAATTGGCTGTTGCTGCTGTGCGTCATAATCAGCGTCTTCGTCCTCGCGCTCCTGCTTGTCGCGCTCGTGAAATTCCGCCGCAGCGCCAACCCGACGCCGTCGCGCAATTCGCACAATACCGTGATCGAAGTGGTGTGGACGCTGTTGCCGGTGTTGATCCTGGTCGCGATTGCGATCCCGTCGATCCGCCTGCTTCGCCACCAGTATACGCCCCCGCCGGCCGATCTGACGGTCAAGGTGACCGGCCACCAATGGTATTGGTCGTACGAACTGCCCGACCAGGGCGTCACTTTCGACAGCTACATGCTGAAGGAGGGGAGCGACCCGACCCGCCAGGCCAACCAGCGTGCCCGCACCGACGCCGACGGCCCGCCCTTGCTTGCGGTCGACGAACGGCTGGTCATCCCTCAGGGCAAGATCGTGAAGTTCATCGTCACTGCGGACGACGTCATCCACAGCTTTGCGGTGCCCGCTTTCTGGATCAAGCAGGACGCAAACCCCGGCCAGCTTCACGAAACCTGGGTCAAGGTCGACCGGCCGGGCGTCTATTTCGGCCAATGTTCGGAATTGTGCGGCGCCCGCCACGGTTACATGCCGATCGGCGTCGAAGTCGCCTCGGCCGGTCGCTTCGCAGCATGGGTTACGGAAAAAGGCGGTCACATGGGAGCGGCCAAGCCGACGCCGGCCGCCGCACCAGCGATCGCGACAACTCCAGCCGCAGCCGAGCCCGCAGTCAAACAGCCCGCGACCAATCAGGCCGCGACAGCGCAGAATTAAAGCGAAAAGAGTTTCGTCATGAGCACCACTGCCACCGGCACCCTGCCCCTCACCAGCCACGAGGCGCATCACGCGCACGACGACGCCGATCACAAGCCCGGCTTCTTCACCCGCTGGTTCATGTCCACCAACCACAAGGACATCGGCACGCTCTACCTGCTCTTCGCGATCATCGCGGGGATCATCGGCGGCGGCCTGTCGGGGATCATGCGCTGGGAACTGATGGAGCCGGGCATCCAGGTGCTTAACCGCGCCTGGCCGATCGGTTCCGGAACCGCCAATTTCGACGAATGGACCCACCATTGGAACGTGCTGATTACCGCGCACGGGCTGATCATGGTGTTCTTCATGGTCATGCCGGCGATGATCGGCGGCTTTGGCAATTGGTTCGTGCCGCTGATGATCGGCGCCCCGGACATGGCCTTTCCGCGGATGAACAACATCAGCTTCTGGCTGCTGGTGCCGGCCTTTTTGCTGTTGCTTGGATCGACCTTCGTCAGCGGCGGTACGGGACTTGGCGCGGGCACTGGCTGGACGGTGTACGCGCCGCTATCCACGTCGGGATCGGCAGGGCCGGCGGTCGACATGGCGATCTTCTCGCTCCATCTGGCCGGGGCGAGCTCGATCCTGGGCGCAATCAACTTCATCACGACCATCTTCAACATGCGCGCGCCGGGCATGACCCTGCACAAAATGCCGCTGTTTGTGTGGTCGGTGCTGGTCACTGCCTTCCTGCTGCTGCTGGCCCTGCCAGTGCTTGCCGGCGCGATTACGATGCTTCTGACCGACCGCAATTTCGGCACTGCCTTTTTCGATGCGTCGGGCGGCGGCAACGTCGTGCTTTACCAGCACCTGTTCTGGTTCTTCGGCCATCCGGAAGTGTACATCATGATCCTGCCGGGGTTCGGCATGGTCAGCCAGATCGTCGCGACGTTCAGCCGCAAGCCAGTGTTCGGTTATCTCGGCATGGCCTACGCCATGGTCGCGATCGGGGTCATCGGCTTCGTCGTGTGGGCGCACCACATGTTCACCACCGGTATGAGCGTCGACGAGAAAATGTACTTCACCGCGGCAACGATGATCATCGCGGTACCGACGGGGGTGAAGATCTTCAGCTGGATCGCGACCATGTGGGGCGGTTCGATTACCTTCGAAACCCCGATGCTGTGGGCGATCGGCTTCATCTTCCTGTTCACGGTCGGCGGAGTAACCGGCGTCGTGCTCGCAAACGGCGGCGTCGATAATTACATGCACGACACTTATTATGTGGTCGCGCATTTCCACTACGTTTTGAGCCTTGGCGCGGTGTTCGCGATCTTCGGCGGATTTTATTACTGGTTCCCGAAAATGAGCGGGCGGATGTACAACGAGTTTCTCGGCAAAGTGCACTTCTTCGTGATGTTCGTCGGGGTGAACATCGTATTCTTCCCGATGCACTTCCTCGGGCTCGACGGAATGCCGCGACGTATTCCGGACTATACGCCGGCTTTCGCTTACTGGAACAAGGTCGCAACCATCGGCTACATGATCACCATCGTCGGTGTCGCGGTATTCTTCATCAACATCCTGTGGTCGCTGTTCGCGGGCAAGAAAGCCCCGGACAATCCGTGGGGCGAAGGCGCGACGACGCTGGAATGGACATTGCCCAGCCCGCCGCCGTTCCACCAATTCTCGACCCTGCCGCGGATCGATTAGGCCCGCTGGAGAAGGTGGCGTTCCGCTAGCGGGCGGGCGCCGCCGGTACCCGCGCGGCCGTGATGATCCTGACCACGGGGTCGAGCATCTGGCCCTTCATCACGCCTTCGCCCTTCGTCGCTGAGACCGGGGCGACGAAGATCTTCTTCACCACATCCATGCCTTCGACCACGTGGCCGAATGCGGCGAAGCCGTCGGCATCGCCGCCGGGAGCGTCCGCGTCGAACCCGGGCATGTCCGACAACAGGATGAAGAAATCGGCGGTGGCGGTCCCCGGCGCGAGACGCGCCATCGACAGCGTTCCCGTTACGTTATGAAGTCCGGTGCGGGATGTCGGCTCGTGCGCGATCGGCGCGAACAGCTTACGCGCATCGCTGCGCACGCCAGCCTGGATCAGCCCGCCGTCGGCGACCTGCATCGCGCGGTAGAAGCTTTCGCCATCGAAGCGGTGCGCATCGACATAGTGAAGGAAATTCGCGGCGGTGACCGGTGCGTGGCCACGGTCGACCACGACCACGATCCGGCCGAGGCTGGTGTCGATTGCGACGGGCACGACTGCGGCCTTCGGGATGGCCGCCGGGGCCGGCCCATCGGACAGCGCGGCCGGCGCCGTCTGGGCTTGCAGCGGAGCCGACGCCAGGACGCCAAGCAGGAGGGCAATTCGATGGATCATGAAGCCGGCATAGCAAGCGTTCGATGAACAATGCCACACGGGCTTTTCCTGCTTGAGCCAAGTCCTTATAGGGCGCGCATGCCCAGCCTGGAGATGACGAGTGCGGCCCACCTGCCGGCCGAGTGGCGCGATTTCCTTGCGCTGACCAAGCCGCGCGTGATGAGCCTGGTGGTATTCACCGGGCTATGCGGCCTGCTTGCGGCGCCCGCGCTTCCGCCGTTCGTCCTGTGCTTCACGGCCATCCTGTGCATCGCGCTGGGCGCCGGGGCGTGCGGCGCGCTTAACCAATGGTACGAAGCCGACATCGACGCATTGATGCGGCGGACCGCCAAGCGCCCCTTGCCCGCGGGCCGGATGGAACGCCCGTCGGCACTTCACTTCGGCGTTGGCCTGGCTGCCTTTTCCGTGATCCTGATGGGGCTTGCGACCAACTGGCTGGCAGCGGCGCTGCTGACCGGATCGATCCTGTTCTACGTCCTCATCTATACCGTCTGGCTGAAGCCGCGAACCGCGCAGAATATCGTCATTGGCGGGGCCGCGGGCGCATTCCCGCCGCTGATCGGCTGGGTCGCGGCGACCGGCCATGTCGCAGTCTTGCCGTTACTCCTGTTCGCGATCATTTTCCTGTGGACCCCGCCGCATTTCTGGGCGCTGTCGCTGTTCGTGCGATCCGATTACGCCGCGGCCGGCATCCCCATGCTGCCGGTGGTTGCGGGAGCCACTTCGACGCGCCGGCAAATCTTCATTTACAGCCTGCCGATGGCGGCTGCTGCCGTGGCTCCGTGGCCGATGCGGCTGACGGGGCCGATCTACGGCGTGTCGGCGGCCGCTTTGAGCCTGCTGTTCCTGCTGTTTGCGGCGCGCGTGCTGGCAAGCACGGCCGCCGAACCGGCGCAGATGCAGGCCGAAAAGAAACTGTTCGGATATTCAATTTTCTATCTGTTCGCGCTGTTCGGAGCCTTGGTCGCCGACCGCTGGATCGCATGGTAGGCGTGGACGACCAGGTCATTCGCAAGCGCCAACGTGAACGGGCACGAGTCATGGCCGTTCTGCTCGGCGCGTTCGTGGTGCTGCTGTTCTTCATCACCATGGCCAAGACGGCTCTCAACTGGTGACGGAAGCGACGTCCAGACGGAACAACCGAACGGCACTGATCACCGCCATCATCGGCGCGTTCATGCTGGCGCTCGCCTTCGCTTCGTCCCCGCTCTACCGCGCGTTTTGCGAAGCGACCGGATTTGGCGGAACGCCGCTTCGGGCCGAACGGGCGCCGGGGGCTGCGGCCGGCCAGGTCACCGTCCGCTTCGACGCCAACATTCATCCTGGCCTGCCGTGGCGATTCGAACCGGAGCAATTGCGGGTGCGGGTCAAGCCCGGTGCCCAGACGCGCATTCTGTATCGCGCCCAGAACCTGTCGGCGCGGCCATGGACGGGGCAAGCGGTATTCAACGTCAGTCCCGATCAGGTCGGCAAGTATTTCAAGAAAATCCAATGCTTCTGTTTTACCGAACAGACCCTTCAACCCGGGCAGTCGATCGACATGCCCGTGGTGTTTTTCGTCGATCCGCAAATTGCCAAGGATCCCGACACCAGGGACGTCGACGAGATCACCCTGAGCTATACGTTTTACCCGGTGGAAACCGGCGCCGTGGGCCGCTAGAGGCCGGATAACAACGAGGAAAGCCGCAACCCATGTCCGCCACGAAGAACCACGACTATCATCTTGTCGATCCCGATCCGTGGCCGCTGATCGGCGCGGTCGCGGCCGGCGTCATGTTCGGCGGGCTGGTGATGTGGTTCCACGCCAACCGCTACGGACCGATCGTCGCCGGCATCGGCCTGGCACTGGTGCTGACGACGATGTTCAACTGGTGGTCGAACACGATCCGCGAAGCGCACGGCGGCGACCACACCCCAGTGGTCCAGCTTCACCTGCGCTACGGAATGATCATGTTCATCGCTTCGGAAGTGATGTTCTTTCTGGCCTGGTTCTGGGCGTTTTTCGATTCCGCGCTATTCCCGCCCGCAGCCATTGGCGGGGTCTGGCCCCCAAAGGGCATCGAAGTCCTCAATCCATGGGGCTTCCCACTGCTGAACACGCTGATCCTGCTGTGTTCGGGAACGACCGTGACCTGGGCGCATCATTGCCTGATCAACGGCGACCGCCGTGGGCTCAAGACCGGGCTGTGGCTGACCATTGTGCTGGGTTTATTGTTCACCACCATCCAGGGCTGGGAATATGCCCACGCGCCATTTGCCTTCAAGGGCAGCATTTACGGTTCGACGTTTTTCATGGCGACGGGCTTTCACGGCTTCCACGTGATCATCGGGACGATCTTTTTGATCATCTGCCTGATCCGGTCCTATCGTGGCGACTTCACCCCCAAGCAGCATTTCGGGTTCGAAGCGGCGGCCTGGTACTGGCATTTCGTCGACGTCGTGTGGCTGTTCCTGTTCACCTCGGTCTACATCTGGGGTGGTTGGGGCGCTGCGGTCCACGGCTGACCGCGCGGTGAGCCAACGCTCGCCGCGAGGTTCGGCCCAGCTGTCGGTCATCCGCGGCGATTGCCCCAGTTGCGGCCGCGCCAGCCTGTTCGACGGGTGGGTGCGGTTTGCCCCGCGCTGCCCAAGCTGCGGCCTCGATTTCGCAAGTTTCAACGTCGGCGACGGCCCGGCGGCGTTCCTGATCTTCATCGTCGGCGCCGTGACGGTCATCGCCGCGCTGATCGTCGACGGCGCTTTTTCGCCCCCGTGGTGGGTGCACCTGGTCTGGATTCCGTTCGCAACCGCGCTCACCCTGTTCGGGCTAAGGCTGTCCAAGGCCTGGCTGGCCGGCCAGGAATTTAGCCACCGGGCCCGCGAAGGGAGGATTTCCAGTTGAGCCGGCGCCTACCCCTCCTGACGACGCTGATCGTCGCCGCCGCGGTCGTGACGATGATCGCGCTCGGCGTGTGGCAGCTCCGCCGGGCCGAGTGGAAGCAGGGTTTGCTGGAGCGCTATGCAGCGGCTGAAAAGGCACCGCCGATCAGCTGGCCGACAGTGCCGATCAGCGATTCCGAGCTACCGCTGTTTCGTCATGCAACGGCGCTGTGCCTGCGGCCGGTCGGCAAGCGCGCGGTGGCCGGGGAAAATCTGGCCGGGGAGGCCGGCTATGTCCAGATCGTCGATTGCGCGACGAGCAGCGAAGGGCCCGGAATCAGCGTCGAGCTGGGGTGGTCGAAGAACCCCAATGCCAAGGTCGACTGGACCGGCGGCCTGGTCAGCGGAATTGTCGTTCCCGACCGTCGAAGCCGCATCCGGCTAGTCGCTGGAACCGCTCCTAAGGGCCTTGAGCAGAGCGCTCCGCCGAGCGTTGCCTCGGCCAGCGCGGTCAGTCCGGCGGGGCATCGCGGCTATGCTGCGACCTGGTTCAGCCTGGCCGCGATCGCGCTGCTGATCTTCGGCCTGGCATTGCGCAAGCGAATCCGGGAACAGCCGCCGCGATGATGCGGCTGACCACCCTTGCCAACGGGCTGCGCATCGCCAGCAGGCCGATGCCGAGCGTGGAGACGATTGCGGTCGGACTCTACGCCGCGACCGGATCGCGGTACGAGCCGGCACCGCTCAACGGCATTGCGCATCTGTTCGAACATATGGTGTTCAAAGGGGCCGGGGGACGATCGGCACGGGAGATCAGTGAACTGGTCGAAGACGTCGGCGGCGACATCAACGCATCAACCGATCGTGAACTGACCGCTTTCTACCTGAGCCTGCTGGCGCCCGACCTGGCGCTGGGCGTGTGCCTGCTGGCGGACCTGATTCAGCGGCCCCATTTCGAGCCGGCCCACCTCCAGCTGGAGAAAAAGGTTGTTCTGCAGGAGCTGGCCGAAGCGCGCGACACCGCTTCGGACATCGTTTTCGACCTGCTTCAGGAGGCAGCGTTCGAGGGCCAGCCGATCGGCCGTTCGGTACTTGGCGACGAACAGTCGATTGCCGCCATCGAAGCAGAAGACCTGAATAGCTGGCTGCACAGCCAGTTCACGCCTGCGTCGCTGGTGCTGGTCGCCGCCGGCAAGCTTGATCACGATACGCTGGTCGATCTGGCCGAGGCCGCGTTCGGCGGAATGGTGGCCGCGCCCGGTCAGGCCGGCGCAGCGGCGGCGGAATTTACCGGCGGTAGCCGATTCGGCACCCGCAAGAGCGCACAGGCCCACATCGTCGTGGCAATGCCGGCCCCCCGCTGGGGCGCCGACGATGCCCATGCGTCACAATTGTTCGCCGATGCGGTCGGCGGCGGATCCTCGTCGCGGCTGTTCCAGCAATTGCGCGAGGAGCAGGGCCTTGCTTATTCGGTCGCCGCGGGCGCGCAGAATTACGCCGATGCCGGCCTGTTCTGGGCCTATGTCGCAAGCGACCGCGGGGATGCGCGGCTGGTCCACCGCGAAATCGAGCGCGTGATTGGCGAAGCCGCCAACGGGCTTGAACAGCGCGATCTCGAGCGGGCGCGTAACCTGGCCAAGGCGGGCATGATGATGAGCCTGGAGAGCTGTTGGGGACAGGCCAGTTATCTGGCGACCCGGCTGCTCCGCGACGGCGAGCTGGTCGAACCGGCTGAAATCGTCGCTCGGCTCGACCGCGTGACCCTCGATGAAGTGCGCGGCGTCGGAAGACGCATGATTGCCGGTCCGCGCGCCGTCGCCAGCGTTGGCGCAAGGCTTGCGCTGGCCGCGTGAGCGAGCTTCGCACGATCATTGCCGAGCCGTGGGCCGACTGGGGCCTGATCGACTGCGGCCACGGCCAGAAATTCGAACGCTATGGCAGGTTTACCGTCGTTCGCCCCGAACCGCAGGCGATGTGGGCGCCGGCCAATGCGCAGTGGGACCCGGACGCGACCTTCGTCCCCGGATCGGACGAGGACGGCGGGGGACGCTGGGTCGAGCATCGGCCAGTTCCCGACCAATGGCCGCTGGCACGCGGAGAAGTCCGTTTCAACGCCTCGCTGACCCCGTTCCGGCACCTCGGTTTTTTCCCCGACATGGCCCCGCAATGGGACTGGATGAGCCAGCGGTCCAACGCCGCCGAAGTGCTCAACCTGTTCGGCTATACCGGCGTCGGCTCACTCCTGCTGAGCAAGGCCGGCGCGCGGCTGGTCCATGTCGACGCGTCGAAGAAGTCGGTCGAGCAAGGCAAGGATAATGCGCGCCTATCGGGCCTGGCGGGGCAACCGATCCGCTGGCTGGTCGATGACGCCAGCAAATTCACGGCGCGTGAGGTGCGGCGAGCCCGGCGCTACGACGGCATTCTGCTCGATCCGCCCAAGTTCGGACGCGGACCCGAAGGCGAGGTTTGGCGGCTGGAGGAAAACCTCGCGCCGTTGCTTGCCGACTGCCGCCAGCTGCTTGATGCCGACAGCCGCTTCCTGGTCCTCACCGTCTATGCGGTGCGAATGTCGGCGATCGCAATCGGCGAACTGATGAAACAGGTCATGGCCGATCTCGGCGGCACGGTGGAAGTTGGCGAGATGGCGGTTCGGGAGGAAAGCCGCGGCCTGCTCCTGCCGACCGCGATTTTCGCGCGCTGGTCGAAAACCTAGGTCCGCGACGCGCGAATTGCGGCGCCGGCCACGAACGGCGACCCGGCAGTGAGGAGCAGCGACACCGCAGCTTCCAGCAGCAGAGCGCCTGAGCGGCCCTGGCTTGCCGCCGCACCGAAGATCAGGAGCGGCACGGCGAGCGGCAGAAGCAGCAGCCCGGCGAGCGCTCCCGCGCGCGGCAACCCCGCGGTCAACGCCGCCACCGCGACGGCCAGCGCCGCAAGCGCGGGCGTGCCGACCGCCAGGGCAAGTTCGGTGCGGACCAGCGGAGCGCCCGCCAGCGCCAGAAGCGGCGAGGCGATGACCGCGGCCAGCAACAGCAAGGGCGCGAGCGTCAGCCAGTGCGCGGCGATCTTCGCAGCCGCGACGCTTTCCTCCGCAATCCCGCGCAGGAACAGCTGGTCGAGTATGCCATCGGCGCGATCGGGCTCGATCAGCCGTTCGACGGGAAGCAATGCGGCAGTCAGCGCGGCAATCCACAGCGCGCCGGGGGCGATCGCTGCCAGAAGCCGCGCGTCGGGGCCGATGGCAAAGGGCAACAGCGCCGCGACCACCTCGAAAAAGGCAATTGGAAGCCAGGCCGGCCCGGCCAAGCCGCGGCGGACGTCGCGGCGGATTAGCGCGCCGATCACTGGCCCAGCTCGACCCGGCGCCACTCGCCGGCAAGTGCCAGATGAGTCGCGACGATCACCGCGCCACCCGCCCCGCGCTGCGCAGCGATCGCCGCGTCGAGCAATTTAACTGCTTCACGGTCCAGCCCATTGTGGGGTTCGTCGAGCAGCCACAACATGGTCCCCGTCGCCATGGTCCGGGCCAGGGCCGCGCGTTTGATCTGGCCCGCCGACAGCAGGCGCACTGGCACCTCGCTCAGCGGCTCGAGGCCGAACGCGGTGATCGCCACGTCCAGCCGATCCTGGCCCCAAAAAGCCAGCGCTCGGCCCAGCGGCAGCTCGCGGTCGAGTGCCGAATGTTCGTCGGCAAGCGCGATCGAGGCACTGCTGACGGTGCCAGCACTGGGTTGCAGAAGGCCCGCGAACAAGCGCAGAAGACTGGTCTTGCCACTGCCATTGGGCCCCGTCAGCTGGATGCCATCGCCCGGCGAAATGCACATATCGAGCGCGTCGAACAGCAGCCGGCCACCGCGAATCAACGCCACGCCGCGCGCATCAAGCAGCGGTTCGCCGGCGCTCACTCGGACAGCCCTTCTTCGAGCCGGTGCATGTCCTCGTCGGAAAAGCCGAAATGGTGGCCCGCCTCGTGGATCAGGACATGGGCGATCAGCTGTTCGAGCTCGTCGTCGCCATCGGCCCATTCGTCGAGGATCGGGCGGCGAAACAGGCGGATGGCGTCGGGCAGCATCCCCGATTGGCTGACGCTGCGTTCAGTCAGCGGGACTCCCTCGTACAGGCCGCTAAGCTCGAACGGGTCGTCGATTCCCATTTCCCGAAGCATGGCTTCGTCGGCGAAATCCTCGACCAGCAGGACCGTATCGCGCAGGCTTGCGGCAAACGGTGGGGGCAAGGAATCGAGCACCCGGCGAGCGATCGCCTCGATGTCGTCGGCCGAAGGGGGAGGACCGAAGCGCCGCATTGGCGCGGCATAGGGGCAGGACCGACGCGGCGGCAAGGCCAGCAGCCGTTGCCCTTGGCGCCCGCCTTGCCTAGAGCACCGCCCTTCCAGCGATATGCGGAGCGGTGGCCGAGTGGTCGAAGGCGCTCGCCTGGAAAGTGAGTATGCGGCAAAACCGTATCGAGGGTTCGAATCCCTCCCGCTCCGCCAGATTTTTTAGCTAATGCGTTGTTATTGTGAGACAATTGGCCACAACTCCCTAAGCGTTCCGCAAAGCTGCCTACAACAATTTGGCCGCGAGCGGACATCGGCCTCGGGCTGCAGCTTGCGGTTGTCCGCCTAGATCGATCCGCAGTCGCTGGGTGCTGGCTTGCCGGCGAAGCGGTCGCCGATCCACTGCAGCGTCGCCGGGGCGCTGTCCTGGGCGCTGGTTGGATGGCCCTTGCCGGCGATGTCGATCCATTTCACTCGCTTGCCCGCGGCACAAGCCTGCCGGGCGTAAGTGCGAGTCACCGCTGGTGCGATGATCACGTCCGCGGGGTTCTGCGCGACCAGCATCGGCACCGCGATGGCCGAGGCTTGAACACTGTTTCGGCGGGCGAGGTCGGCCCACGGCTGGATCGAGCCCAGATCGACTCCGGTAAGCTGATTGCGGAGCATCACCATGCCAATCATCGCACCCAGCTTCGGTTTCGAATCGATGCCGACGCAATTGTTCTGTGCCAGCCGGGTTATGATCGTTTGGGTCTGCGGCCGGCCAAGGGTGCTGAGTGGTGCGCCATAATAGCCGGACCAGCTGTAGGCGGTGAAGGCGGTGAGGAAAGCGCGGATCAGCGGATTGCTGCCACCGCGGAGATTGGCGACGAGATCGGTAGGCGGCGCCGCCGCGGCCACTCCAACCAGCTCAAGCTCCGGCGCGTAACTGCTTGCCAGCTGAGCGGTCCACAGCGCGGCATGACCGCCCTGGCTCGCGCCCCATATGGCATAGCGCGTTCCAGCACTGGCGGCAGCGATCGATCGCGCCGCGCGGACCGCGTCAAGCGTCGATCGCGCGGCTGGGACCCCGCCGAGATAGGGATGCACGCCGCCGCTCCCCAGGCCCGGGTAATCGGGCGCAACCACGACATAGCCGTTGGCCACCATGTCGAGGGCCGGAGTCGCGGTAAAGAAAGTGGGTGACGTACCGGGCGTCGAATCGAAGAAGCTCGGCGACAGCGAAGGTGCGCATTGCCGCGCCACCCCCCAAGTGCCGTGAGTCCACGCCAGAACTGGGCGGAGCGCGCGCGATTGACCCGAAGCCGGCGCCGCGACAATTCCCGTCAGGTCCTGGGGCTGTCCGTTCTCGCCCGTGGACCAATAATGGATCGACCATGCCCGCATGCCCGCTGGCGCGCCGGCCGTCGGAGTTGCCGAAATGAGCGTTCCAGCGCGCTGCGCCTGAACCGCGGCTGGCGATGCAAGGATCAGCGCGCTTGCCAACAGGAGGAACTTGGTCATCCGAACTGTCTCCAATGGAGCGACCGCCAAGCGAAGGCTCGCACGTGACGCGATCGAGCACAAGTTCGAACGGGTAGCGGCTGACCCCGGCGTCCGAGTTCGCGATTTTCAATTCTAACTCTTTGTTAACCATCCGCCGCCACTACTCACGGCGGAGGAACTGTCAGATGTACCATGAAAAGATCGATCAGCGCGCCGCAGTTCGGATCGCCGGGGGCACCGCTTTCCTGCCGGCTGAGCATCGCTCCGCAACGGTGACGGCTCGGCTGTGGGCGGCGCTGGTCGTCTGTGGATTGCCGCTATTCGCGATCTACCTCCTGGCCCAGCTGCTGTACTCCGACGTGAAGAAAATGGTTCGTGGCGCGCGCATCTTCCGCTCGGCGATGGCCGAGGAGCTATCGCGCGGCCTGTAATGGCTGCGTGAAAAGGAACCATGGCATGACCTTTCAGCCCAGCAAGATTTTGCGCAGTCGACCCGAAGCGCTGCAGCCGCTCATTTCAATTGTCGTGCCAGTCAAGAACGAAGAGGAGGCGGTCGCTCCCTTCGTCAAGCGCGTCGCGCCCATTCTCGATAAGGTCGCGGATGATGGCGCGTGGGAAATCCTGTTCGTCGATGACGGCAGCACCGATCAGACATTGTGTGCAATCGCGGGGGCGCATTTGAGTGAACCGCGGGTGCGGTGCATTTCCCTGTCGCGCAACTTCGGCAAGGAAGCGGCGATTTCGGCGGGCCTGGACGAGGCCCGGGGCAAGGCCGTGGTGCCGCTGGACGTCGACATGCAAGATCCGCCCGAAGTGATCCCCGAGATGGTCGAGCAGTGGCGGGCCGGCTTCGAAATGGTATTCGGTGTTCGCACCTGCCGCGCTACGGACTCGTTGCCGAAGCGGTGGACGGCGAGCCTATTTTACCGCGCGCACAATTGGCTTTCGGCGGAAAAGATCCCGGAGAATGCCGGGGATTTCCGCCTGCTGGATGAAAAAGTGGTGAAGGCGCTTCGCGCTCTCCCCGAGCGCAATCGCTTCATGAAGGGCCTCTATGCCTGGTGTGGTTTCCAGCAGACGTCCGTTGAATATCATCGTGATGAGCGCAAGGTCGGGACCACCAAGTTCAGTTACTGGAAGCTGTGGACGCTGGCGGTTGACGGCATCACATCGGCATCGAGCGTACCGCTCCGCATGTGGAGCTACATCGGTGCCGCCGTCGCCGTCGTTTCGCTCGCCTTTGCAATCACGATTACGTGCCGGATCCTGGTGTTCGGTGTCGAAGTGCCGGGCTACGCCTCGCTGATGGTAGCCGTGCTGTTCTTCGGGGGAATTCAGCTCATTTCGCTTGGTATCCTCGGCGAATATGTCGGCCGCATTCTCCTCGAGACCAAGCAACGCCCGCTTTACGTTGTGCGCGACCGCATCGGCCTTGATGGCCACGCCAGTGACGGATCGGCCAGCCTGGGGTGTTCAGTTCCGGCGGCAGGCCACCCCGCTCTACTGGGCGCACTCTAATGGAACGGGTCGTATTCGAGCGCATGGCCGAGCTGGACCAGGACCATTGGTGGTTCCTCGCACGCCGCCGCATCCTGGCTGCCGCGGTCAAGCGCGTGGTGCGGCCACCGACAGGCGCGCAACTACTCGAAGTGGGCTGCGGGACCGGTCACAACCTCGCCATGCTGCAGGAATTCGGCAGGGTGGATGCGTGTGAGATGGACCCGGTCGCCCGCGACCTTGCCGGGTTGCGCCTGGGCAAGCCGGTGATCGATGCACGGCTTCCGGATCTTTCTGAAGTTCCGGAAGGACAATATGACGTCATCGCTCTTCTCGACGTGCTCGAACATGTCGAGCACGATGTCGACGCGCTGAAAGGTATCCGGACGCGGCTTAAGCCGACGGGCGCACTGGTGCTGACCGTTCCCGCGAACAGGTGGATGTGGAGCGCGCATGACGTCGCTCACCACCATTACCGGCGGTATTCGAAAGCAACGCTCGAACAGGTCTTCGTCGCGGCGGGTTTCAAAGCCCAATGGTATTCGCACTTCAATTCCCTGCTGTTCCTGCCGATCGCCGTTGCCCGGCTCGCGGGCAAACTATTCGGCAGCAAGGCTTCGGACGATGCGTTGCCCGGCGCGCGGATTAATGCGGCTCTCAAGTGGATCTTCGGACTTGAAGCGGGATTGGCCGGGCGCGTGAAAATGCCCGTGGGCGTAAGTCTTATTGCAGTGCTGCGGCCAGCGCAGGCATAACAATCAGTAACTGGAGTTGAGACGGAGTTCATCGCGGCCCGGTCCGTGAGCCATGAGGGAGGCTGCGTGTTCTTGACCCCAGTTCATTGCGAAACTGCACCGGCGATCGCCGGTCGGCGGGGCAATTGGCTGGCCCGTAGCTGGCCCGAAATTATCGGTGCCGTCACAGCGATTATTTTCGCCGCTTGTTTCGTAAAGGTCATCCCCGGCCCGGATGTGGCCTGGCAACTTTGGACCGGCCACCAGCTGCGACTGGGCGCGCGGCTCTATAGCGACATCATCGAGACCAATCCGCCGCTTTGGTTTTGGGAAGCAATACCGCTCGATTGGGCCGGCGCGCTGCTTCATATTCCGTCGCACGCTTTGCTTGTCATCGCGATTGGCTGTGCAGCCTCGCTGAGCATCTGGAGCACCGGGCGGCTCGTCCCCGACCTGGCGCCTCCGTGGCGCGCCGCATTGTTGGTCTATGCGGCCCTGACATTGCTGCTCATGCCCCTCATCGATACCGGCCAGCGCGAGCAGCTCGTGCTCATCTGCGCCCTGCCCTACGTGACCTTGGCGGCGGTCCGGCGAGAAGGGCGGGCAGTCAACGCAAAATTCGCGGTGATGATTGGCGTGGGGGCCTGTTTTGGCCTGGCGCTCAAACATTATTTCCTGATTGCGCCGGTGATAATCGAGCTGTGGCTGCTGGTCGGCAAGCGGCGCGATTATCGCCCGTTCCGGCCCGAAACGGCCGCGGTTGCGGCAGTCGCCGTGCTTTACGCAATCGCCGTGGTGGCGATTGCGCCGGATTTCCTCACACGCATGGTTCCGCTCAACCGCATCGCTTACGCCGGCATTGGCGCGTCGAAGCTCGCGGACATGTTCGGGCCAATCCAGTTTTTTTGGCTCCTCGTGTCAGCGCCGCTACTCGTGCACCCTGGAACGCTGCGGCGCTCGCCACTGGCGGCCGCCGCGGCCCTCGCGGCGCTTGGCTTCGGCATCGGCTGGTTCATCCAGTTCAAGGGATTTCCCTACCACTCGATTCCAGTTTCTGGATTCCTGATGATCGCACTCGCTTGTTTCCTTGTGGAGAACCGTCACGGGCTGAGCTTCCTGATGCGGGCGACGGCGGCCGCACTCCTGCTTCTGCCACTCGGATTCACGGCATGGTACGGTCCGTTCAGGGACGATTTCGCGCCGATTGTTCAGCCCATGCTGAAGGATGTCGGGCCGCATGAAAGCGTGGCCTTTATCAGCGATCTTCCGGTCTTCGCCTGGCCGTTGTCGCTCTATCGCGACGCGCCCTATCCCAGCAGGCATTACGCCATGTGGATTCTGCGCGCGGTTGCGACCGACGGCGGCCGCACCCCGGCGCTTACGCAAATTGGCCGCCAGGTCGCCGAAGATACGGCGCAAGATTATCGCTGCGCCCAGCCCGTCCGCATCATCTTCAGCCGCAAGCCAATCAACGGTTTCCAGATCGAGGACTGGCTCCTCGCGAACCGTTCCTTCGCAAATGTCATGGAACATTATCGCCGGACCGGGACCTACCGGATCTTCGATATCTACGAGCTGAGAGAGCATTTTGAGCCGCCACCTGCATCCGCCTGCCGGCGCAACTTCTGAATGTTTCGCAAGCCGTGGCCCGCTTGCAGTTCCGCCAGCGACGATGAGCGCTGTGACGGCCAGGCGCACTCTGACTTTAGCGGGAGCAATATCGAGTGCCGCTGCAATTTTCATCCTGTGCGCAACATCGGGACAAGCCGGTACAGGCCTGAATGTGCCGAGGCGTTCCCGTTAGCGGGCGGCCTCGGTCGTAAGCCGCGAACGCGCCGCCAGTTGGCGCACCGGTGCGGTGCCAAAGGTGCGGCGGTAGGCATGACTGAAACTGGCCCCGCCGGCGAAGCCGAAGCGGTCCGCGACGAACGCATAGGTTTGCCCATCGTTGACCGCCGCTTCGCGAGCCAGCGTCAGGCGCAGCCGGCGATGATAAGCGGCCGGCGTTTCACCGAAGCAATCGCGAAAACCGCGCAGCAAATGGAACGGCGATACAGCAGCCGCAACCGCCAGTTCGTCGAGCGACACGGTGCGACTTGTGACGTGGTGCAGATAGGCGCGCGCAAGGTTCATCCGGCGGACCGTTTCAAACCGCGTCCGGCGCCGGACGGCTGGCACGACGGCCAATTGACGGTCGATCTCACCCAGGGTGTGACCAAGCTGAAGCCGCGCATCGCGGGCGGCGCGCGCCGGCTCCTCATCGCAGCGCAGCGGCGTATGAATTCGGCGCAGAGCGCTCTTCAACGTATCGCCGAGACCGCAGCTGACTGGCAGCACGATCGGCCCGTCGACCAGCGCCGCGGTCCCATCCCCTGGATCGGGAAGGAAGATACACAGCCCCAAAGTATTAAAGCCGCCGTTGCGGCGAATTTCCACTTCAGAACCGAGCATCTGGGGCGCAATCATCAATTGATGTTCGTCAACGCGGTAATGCCGGCCTTCGATCGTATAATGCTCCGTCCCGCGACCAACGAAGCGCAGCGTCAGCCCCGACCAGCGGGGGCCGGCCGACGCACCGTGCGAGATGCTGGACAGCACGACCTGCGCCCCGGGTGTCGCGCTCTGCGCGAGCCGCGATGGCCTGAGCTCGCCGAGCAGTTCACCGTAAACGACCGCCATTAATGCCCCTACATGCCCGAACCAACCGGGGCCTGCAGACTAGCGATGCGGGTCATCAGTGGAAGGTCCGCGCCGGTAGATTGGTCGAACCCGCCGCCCTGCTCGTAGAACGAAGCAGCTTATTCGCGCGACCGAAATACGATCGCCTCGTTGCCCTCGTTTGCCGCCGCGCGCGAAGGCGCCCCCCGCTTCAAGCCGCGAAATGTGGCAGTGGGGACTTGGCGACGCAGCTGACGTCCAGGCTTTGCAGCGATGCGCCGCCCAAGAACTTTTCCATCAGTGCGCCGGTGCACCCCGGAAGGGGCGGCAAGTGCGCGGCGCCGGGGACTTCGACCTGCACACTGTTGGGCAGCGTCCGGGCAATCGCGTCGCCCCACACCTTGCCGGCGACTGGATCGTTATAGCCCGAGATGATGAATACCGGTTTCTTACTCTTCACGGGTTGAAGATAGGCTGCCGGGACCGGGGAGTGTGGCCAATTGGCGCAGGCGGTCAGCTCGTGGTCGATCGGCGAGCGGCCCATGAAGGTGCCGGCGGTGGCGCGCGGAATGAGTTTGCGATCAATCCGGCTGACGTCTTCGTCACAGATTACCGACCAGTACATGCCCCACGCGATTTCCCCGCCGACTCCGAACACGAACGGCGCGGCTGCCTGAACCAGCGGCGACAGGTCGCCGGCCCGGGCTTTGGCAAGTAGCGGCGGCAGCTGAGCATAGCTTTGCGGGATGTACAGCATGGCGAACATCACCTGCCCGAAGCCGTCGCGGTCCAACGCTCCCTCGATCGTCTTGCCGGTCGCGGGATCCTTCACCCGGATTTGCGCCGGCGAGCGATCAATCGCGCTGATGATCGCCGCCAAATCGCCCTTGAGATCGGGATGGCGCGCCGCGCAGTCCGGCTGGGCGCTGCATTCCTCCGCCATTCGGTCGAACGACGTCTGGGTGTCGCGCGAGCCCCACAAGGGCAACAGCATTTCCGGCGGGGCGGCGGCGCGGATCACGGTCTGCCCGACACGGTCCGGATATAGTCTGAGGTAATCAAGCGCGACCCGAGTGCCGTAGGACATGCCGAACAGGTCGAGCCGCGAATAGCCGAGCGTGGACCGCACCGTCTCCATATCGCGCACGGCTTCGCGCGTGAAGTAATAGCGAAGGTCGGCGTGGCCTTCGAGCTTCTTGCGGCATTGGATGACGTCGCTCGCGCGGAACCCGCCGAGCTCACCGAGCGGGTTGCTGTCGCTCGGCGCTTGCGGACAGACGAGCGGATTGGACTGTCCCGTGCCACGCTGATCGATAAGCAGGATGTCGCGGTCCTTGCGCATATCGGCAAATAGCTGCGCGATTCCGCCGCCGCTCTGGACTCCACCAAGCCCGGGTCCTCCCGGAAGGACGACGAGTGGATCGTCGGTCGCCGGGCCCAAGGCTGGCAGGACCGCGAAATGGACGTCGATCATCCGCCGCGCCGGGGCGCTCCGGTTTTCGGGCACCCGCACGATGCCACACTGAGCATCCGCTGGCAGTCCGTGCCCGTCGCACGGCCCCAGCGTTGCCGACGCTCGACCGGTGGCCGCGGCGGCGCGTGGCGGTCCTGAACTTGCTGCGGGCGGAGGAGGCGCAGGCGGGCGCGCGGCCTTGGCGTCCACCGCGGCCCTCGCCAGCATCGCGTCCAGCTGGGCTCGGTCGTAAGGACGGCCGCCGGCGATGACCAGGTTCGGCCTGCCACGCAGCACCGACAGGTCTTGCGCCGGATCGCCACGCCAAAGATCGAGATCGGCTCGGGCGCCTGGCTCGATCGTCCCGAATTGCGCCTTCCAGCCCAGCGCCGAGCCGCCGTTCGGAAGCGAACGGAAATAATCGCGCGGAACGACCGTCGCCGCGCGAAGTGCCTCCATCGGGGTCAGCCCGGCGCGTGAAAGCGCCTCGATCTCAGCGTACAAAGCCGGTCCCCAAAGGTGGAAGGCCTGTGCCGTATCGGACCCCGCCATGATTGGAACGCCCGCCGCGTGAAACGCCCGGACGATCCTGCGGCGAAGGTCGCGAAACTTCTGCGCAGCTTCGGCTGTCAGGCCAGAGTTCGGCAAATCTTCACGCTGGGCGGCCCATTGCTGAAGAACCTGATCGGGAACGTAACGCATATCAGGGCCCGCCAGCAGCTGTTGCGTCGGCGTGTCCAAATCCGTGATCTTTTCAAATAGCGCGAGCGTCGGGACTTGCCATGACCTGGCCGCCGCAACCCGCTGGGCCAGCGCTGCGATCTGGGCGTCCGTGGCGTTCGCCGCCGCGGCGATGACGATGGGCGGCGGCAGCTGGCCGAAGTCCTGGTTCCGCTCCGGCGAACCCTCGGGCAGAAGTTCGGGGATGGCGCCGTCGAGATGCTCCACCTCTTCATGTTCGGTCAGGGCACGGGTCAGGCCGACGTTCTTGTTGACGTGTCCCGCGGTCGGCAGGCCGAGCTTGTGCGCTTCATCTTCGATCGCCTGCCAGGTCGGGATGTCGGAAAGCTCGTGCGACTTGATCAGGTCGAAGCCAGCGGCCTTCGCGCTGTCGACTTGTGCGACGCCTTCGGCCGGGCTCTTGGTATTGGCATCGTTGAGCGCTGGCGACGCCGCGTAAAAGCGCGGACCGGGCAGAGTGCCGGCCTCGATCCGTCCACGCGCAATGAGGTTGGCAGGCGATCCGGCCATGCCCCGCATCGTCGTGACGCCATGGGCAAGCATGACCGCCGCGGCGCGTTGCGCTGGATCCCCGGGATCGCCCGGAGTTGGCGCGACATGAACGTGCATGTCGACCAGCCCGGGGGTCAACACTTGCCCGCTGGCCTCGATGACTCGCGCGCCGGCCGGAATTCGGACGCTCTGTCGTGGTCCCACGGCGACGATCCGGTCGCCCGCAACGATCACCGTCTGGTCGCGGACCCGCTCGACGCCGGTCATCGGCAACAGGTCGGCGCCGACGATTGCAATGGCCGGCGGTGCGGCGACCGAGGCGGTGGCGGGTTGCTGCGCGGCAACCGGGGCCGCGCCCAGGCCCGTGACCAGGGCCAAGACAATGAATCGCGCGGTGTCCATCAATGCTCCTCGTCGGGCGGTCGTGCCGATTGCTCGAAATTGGCTATGGCCGCGCGACGAGCGCGAGTTGATGAATATTGCGAATTCGCTCCGGGCGGTCCCTTTCGATGCCCCGGCAGAGGTGTGCGATCAGCCGAAGGTGAAGGAGAACGCTTCGACTCCCGGGTCCAGGAAGGTGATTGTGAACGTCCGGTCGAGCACCGCGCCCTTTTGCCGGACCAGTTGATATAGTCGCTGTCCGGAGACCGAGCCGCTTCCGTCCGGCGCGGCGTCAGCACCGGCGTTGGCGCCAGGCGGGCCGCCGTCCAGGCTGATCCTGAACCTGACCGGCTTGCCGGTGGTCGATCCAAGAACCAGGTGAAGATCGCGGGCGTGGAAGCGGAAGCTGATCTTCGTGCCGGCCGCGAGCGCCACCGCGCTTTGTCGGTGGTCGAGCCAGCGGCCCTCGATCGCCCATTGGTTGAGAGCGAGCGGCGCCGCAGCGTAATTTTTGGCGGAATCGTGGGGGAGGCCACCCGGCGATACGAACCGGTCGGCGCGCGCATAGCCGATGTAGGTTTCCGGCGATTTGACCTCGCCAAGCGCAGCGGCAGCTTCCGCGCCCTTCGCGTCTGCCTGCGCCATGGCCACATCGCGCGGGGCATGGCCCGCCTCGGCCAGAAGCTGGCGGATGACCCGCTCCGACATTACATATTCGCCCTCGCCGAAATGGTGGAAGCGAACGCGCCCTTCGGCGTCCACGAAGTAATGCGCGGGCCAGTAATTATTCTTGAGTGCGCTCCACAGCTGATAGCGGTTGTCGAGGGCCACCGGGTAGCGGATGCCGAGATCGCGGATCGCCTTGGCGACGTTCGCAGGCTCGCGCTCGAAGGCGAATTCCGGGGCGTGGACGCCGATTATCACCAGCCCGTCCTTGCGATACTTCGCGTCCCACGCCTTGAGGTAGGGCAGCGAGCGCAGGCAGTTGATGCAGCTGTAGGTCCAGAAGTCGATCAGGACGACCTTCCCCTTGAGCTGCTCGCGAGTCAGCGGAGCGCTATTGAACCAGGGTCCGATGCCGTCGAGCGGCGGCAACTGGCCTTCGACGCCGAGCACCAGCTCGCCCATCCGTCCGGTCGTCGTCTTGCTGTCGCCCATCACCTGACTTGCGCCGAGCCTGCGGGCGATTCCCGATTCCAAAGTGGCGGTTTGCGCGCTCGACAATTTCGACAGCACACGGGTGTCCAGGCCAAATGCAATGGCCGCGACGCCGAGCAGCACGAGCACGCCCAGCACCTGCCGGATGCGCTCGCTCGCGCCCAGTGACTTCTTCATCCGTCCGAACACTTTGCCGCCAATTACCAAGGCAAGCGCGAGCGAAGTGGCCGCGCCAAGCGCGTAGGCCAGCAGCAATAGAGTGGTGTTGAAGCTCGCGCCCTGAAGCGCCGCGGCGGTGAAGATGATGCCGAGGATCGGTCCGGCGCACGGCGCCCACAGCAGGCCCGTCGCAACCCCGAGGACGGCCGACGACCAGGGGCTTTCCTTGTCCCCCGGCTGACGCTCCGACAAGCGCGACCCAAGCGCCACGAGCGGCCGCGTCATGCGATCGGAGACCGCCGGGAACACCAGCGCAATGCCGAATAATGCGAGCATCAGCAGTGCGGCCCAGCGCCCGACCTGGTTGGCCCGCACCGCCCAGCCGCCGCCGACGGCAGCAAGCGTGGCGACGAGCGCGAACGTCGCCGCCATGCCGGCGAGTAACGGCAGGGTGCTTTTGACGAAGCTGCGGTCGGCGCGCGCGAATACGAACGGCAACACTGGCAAAATACACGGGCTGAGGATCGTCAGGATGCCGCCGAAATAGGCGAGGAGGATAAAGATCATGGCCGCGATGGTCCTTTAGCTGGATGCACTCGGCACGATCGTGCCCGACGCGGCAACAGTTACGGCGCGAAGGTCAGGGCGGATGCAGTGCTGCGTCCGCAACCGATCGACTCTCGTAGCTTCCTCCGCGGCGCTTCGAAAGCTGCAGAAAAAAAGGAGGATGTCATGAATAGTGGCGGTTGGATGGTGGTCGATGCCAAGGGCGGCCACGCGCGGATCACGATCGCCAACGTCATGCAGTCCAACGGCGTTATTCACGTTGTCGATTCGGTCCTGATGCCGTGACCAGCTGGAGGGTCCGGCTCCGTCCCCTGTTCCGGACAACTGCCCCGGCGGGAGCAAACGCGGTACGCCGCGGGCGATACCCTTGCGCCGCTCCCGCCGGGTTCGGCTTTCCGCGGCCGCTGATTTGCGGCATCAGTTGGCCGATGAGCGAGACAGACTCGGCAACGACTGCAGCGGGAGGCCGGGCGGAGCTTGGCCAGATGCTTCGTGAAATGGCCGGCGGCGACCGCAATGCCCTGTCCGCGCTGTATCAACGTACGTCGGCCAAACTGTACGGCATTTGCCTACGCGTTCTCGGTAATGAGTCCGACGCTCAGGATGTGCTCCAGGAAGTGTATGTCACGGCGTGGTCCAAGGCCGAGCAATTCGATCCGGGCAAGGCCAGTCCAATCACCTGGCTGGCAGTACTCGCGCGCAACAAGGCGATCGACCAGTTGCGCCGGCGCAAGGTGACCCCCGACGGTCTGGAAGCGGCAACCGAAGTGGCTGACGATGCCCCCTCTGCCTACGAAATTGCGGAGAGCCGCCAGGAAAGCGGCCGCCTCGCCGGCTGCCTGGACGAGCTCGAGGATCGGGCGGGGGCAATGATTCGCCGCGCCTTCCTCGAAGGCGCAAGCTACCCTGAGCTGGCGGTGCGCGAAGGCGTTCCGCTGGGCACGATGAAGAGTTGGATTCGCCGCGGTTTGCAGCGGCTCAAGGGCTGCCTGGAACGATGACCGACCACCCCATTTCAGAAGCGCACGACCAGCTCGCGGCCGAACTTGCGCTTGGCGTTCTCAACGGCGCCGAATTGCGTGAAGCCCGCTCGCTGGCGCGGACGGAACCGGCCTTCCGCCAGGCTCTCGCCCGCTGGTCGGGACGGCTTGCGCCGATGCTCGACGATGTGCCGCCAGTCGACCCGCCGCACGGGCTGTGGCGCTCGATCGCGGGTCGGCTGGGGGACGAAGCGCCGGCGTCGAACGTCATTGTCCTGAAGCAGCGCGTCAACCTGTGGCGAACGGCGACGGCCGCCGCAACCGCAATGGCCGCGGCGCTTGCGCTGGTACTCGTCACCCGGGTCCCGCCGCAGCCTCCGGTCGCGTCACCTAGCCCAGCACCGATGGTGGCAATGCTTGGTGATTCCAGCGGCGCCAAGCTGGTTGCCAATTGGAGCCCGGAAGCGCGCACACTGGTCATCGCCGCCTCCGCCGACATGCCTGCCGATCGCGGTCATGCGCATGAATTGTGGGTGATTCCAGCGGACGGCAAGCCGCGCTCTCTGGGAACCATGCCGAGCGGTAAGCATATGATGATGCGGGTGCCCGAGCCGCTGTCCGCCGCATTCAGGAATGGCGCGACGCTGGCCGTATCGCTGGAGCCCGCGGGCGGGTCGCCGACGGGGTCGCCGACCGGTCCAGTATTGGTTTCGGGGGCGCTCGAAAGCGCCTGAGCAATGCATCCGCACTCGCCGTGCCGGCGTATCTAACGGCACATGCAGTATGACGAGGTGACGGAATGGACGATCGCTTGATTAGCAGACGCTCGATGCTTGGACTGGCGGGTGGCGCCGCCGCCGGCGCCTTGTTGCTGTCCCGCCACTCGGCCGGCGCGGCCAAAGGCATGTCGTTCAAGGTCTCTCATTCGCCCGCCGAATGGCAAAAAATGCTTGGGCCCAGGCGCTATCACGTGCTGCGCGAGGCCGGCACCGAGGCACCGTACAGCAGCCCATTGCTGAAGGAACATCGCCGCGGAACGTTCACCTGCGGAGGTTGCGCGCTGCCGCTGTTCAGTTCGTCGACGAAGTTCGAAAGCGGCACCGGCTGGCCGAGCTTCTGGCGGCCCTTGCCCGCGGCCGTGGTGGCGCGCAGCGATCGAAGCATGTTGATGGAGCGAACCGAAGTGCTGTGCGCGCGCTGCGGTGGCCACCTCGGCCACGTCTTCGACGACGGGCCCAAGCCGACCGGGCTGCGTTATTGCATGAACGGGCTGGCGCTGGGCTTCCGTCCGGCCTGACGTCGAGCGTCAGGCGACAATCCGCAATTGGCCGCGCTTGCCCGGCGCGGCATAGCAAACCACGCCAAGTTCGGCCTGGAGCCGCTCGAGCTCCTTTTCCTTCGCCTGGCGCGCTTCCTCGGCGTAGCGCTGCTCGCACTCCGCTTCCTCGTCGGTCTGCGGACGAAGGTAGCCGATCGTGATGCGGTGCCCGAACACTTCGTCGCCGCGCAGCTTGAGTTCGGCTTCGGCATCGTCGGACAGGCTGTCGCGCAACGCACTGAGGTGGTCGATCAACTCGTCGAGCGAGACATGGTCGGCAATGTCGACATAGTCCTTGATACGTCTGGCCATTCGTTCACCCTCCCCGGCTCCCGGGGCACTGAATACAATTCGCGCGAATCGACGCGCAACGCTGAAAGCCCGATTTATCCCCAAGGAAATTTCACCCATGTGAATCATTCAGTCACTGGAGGTTTAGGCAAATGCCCCCCGAACAATGCGTGGAACTCATCCAGGGTGATCTCAGGCTTGAGCTAAGCCCTTCGATTGGCGGCTGTATTTCCGCTTTCCAATGGATCGGCAAAGGCGGGCCGGTGCCAATCCTGCGCCAACCCGCGCAGCCGCTTCAACAGGTGTTGGAAGCCGCGTGTTTTCCGCTGGTGCCCTACGTCAATCGTATCCGTGGAGGGTGTTTCAGTTTTCACGGACGCGAAATCCGCATCGCGCCGAACATGCCGGGCGACCCAAGCCCCCTTCACGGTCAGGGCTGGCTTAACGGCTGGACCGTTGAGGACCATAGCGCCGCCGGCGCGGTGCTCGCTTTCGCTCACCAACCCGGCGAGTGGCCGTGGCGATATGAAGCGCGTCAGCAATTCGCGCTCGACCCCGCTGGGCTGTCGGTAACGCTCCGCTGCCGCAATACCGGCGACCAGCCAATGCCCTGCGGGCTTGGCCTTCACCCCTATTTTCATTGCGGCCCGGCAACCCGCCTCGACACCCGAGTCACCGACGTATGGACGATCGACGAGCATGTCCTGCCGGTGACCAAGGTGCCGGTCGAGGGGCGGTTCGACCTTCGCCACCGGCTGGTTTGTGGCCAGGACCTGGATCACGGCTTTGGCGGCTGGAGCGGAGAAGCGAGGATGAGCGATCCCGACTGGCCGTTCGCGCTTAGCCTGTCCGCGACCGATGCGCGCTTCTTCCAGCTTTATTCGCCGGCCACCGGCGGCATCTTCGTCGCCGAACCGGTCAGTCACGCCAACGCCGCGCTGAACGCCCCGGAATCGCAATGGCCCGAACTTGGCATGCGCGTCCTTGCCCCGGACGAGACGATGCAGCTGACGATGCGGTTGGCCGTCGCCGCGCGCGACATCGACCGAGCCGGTTGAATGAACCGGAACCCGCTTATATAGCCCCCGCTCTGCCGCAGACCGGAGACGTGGGTGAGTGGCTGAAACCAGCGGTTTGCTAAACCGCCGTACGGGGTTTACTCGTACCGAGGGTTCGAATCCCTCCGTCTCCGCCACTGTTCAAGTCAGTGCCTGCTCTCGCCGGGATGGGCGCCTGGCCGCTGCGGCAGCACCACGATCAACGCGACAATGACCACCGTGAGCACGGCCGAGGCCAGCGGTCGGCTCAACGCCAGTCCGCCGCTTGCAATGGGCTTGTCGAGCCAGTCCCCGACCGTTGCGCCAAGCGGCCGCGTCAGGATGAACGCGGCCCAGAACAGCGCTACCCGGCTGAGATTGGTCCACAGATACAGTCCGGCGAGGACCGCCAGCGCAGCCCCGAACAGCAGCGCTCCACCCGAATAGCCAAGCCCCGAATCCGCAGTCCAGTCGCCCAGCGCGGTGCCGAGCGTCTGCGAAAACGTGATGGTGAGCCAGTAGAAGCTCTCCTCCGGCGGGCTTGTGATCCGGTTGACGTCCACCGATCCCAAAGTGCGATACCACGCGAACAGCGATCCCAGCACGCAGGCCAGGAGCAGTAGCGACCCGCCCGGGTAACCGATTCCCAGTGAGCGATCGGCGAAGTCGGCAAGCGTGGTGCCGCACGTCGTCGACGCGATGATCGTGGCCCAATACAGCCATCGATTGAGCCGCGCGGCCCTGGTCTGGATCACGACCAGCGCCACCAGCAGTGCGCCAAAGATCGCGGTTCCGATCAAATATCCGTTGGGCACGGGATGGGCCGTCGTTTCGCCTAGCCAGCTCATTGTCACCGTATCGCCGCCGGTCTCGCCAAGCGTCGTTGCAAGAATCTTGATCACCCAGAACCCCAGGGTGACCGCTGGGACCTTGGACCAGACTTGGCGGATATCATCGTCGACCACGGCCAACCTCCTCATCCCAGCCGTCAGGACCGGTAACGACGAACCGAGTCAAGCGTGCGCCCGCCCGAACTTCCGGTAACGGCCCAGTGCGATATTCTGTGCGCTTTGCGGGAGTCGCGGGATGAGTTGGTGTATCGGCCGAACCGAAGCCTTGGCGGATCCGGTCGCCGCACGCCGCAAGGCACTGGCAAAGTTGCGCGCGCTGGAACAGATCGACGATCCCGAGGCATTGGTGGTGCCCATCCTGATCGATGCGATTCTGATGGCCGAAAGCTATCGCGGAGCGCGCCACCAAATCACTTTCCTGGCGGAGCTGACGCGCAGTGTCGATGCGCTGATCCGCGAATTGAACGCCGCCGAAAAAGCCCGCGAATGGGCTGAGCCAGTCGCCAGCGCTTAGCGATTGATCAGGCGCGGAGCGCAGCGGCGGCTTCGGCCACGCGCTTCAGGTTGCGCGCCAGCTGGGCCATTCCATTTAGATACTGGGGCGGGCAGCTGACGTTGCGATAATCGAGCTGGGCGGCAGCCCGCAGCGTCCACATCGGGTCGATCAGGTGGGGCCGGCCCAGCGCGACCAGGTCGGCACGGCCGGCGGCAAGAATCGAATTGGCATGGTCGGGCTCATAAATTGCGCCGACCGCCATGGTCGCGAGCCGGCCTTCGTTGCGAACCTTGTCGCTGAACGGCGCCTGGAACATCCGGCCATAGACCGGCTCGGCGTCCGCCCAGGTCTGACCCGCGGAAACATCGATCAAGTCCGCGCCTTCGCGCGCGAAGGCCTCTCCGATCGCGACCGCATCGTCGGGCGTGATGCCACGATCGCCGGCCCAGTCGGTCGCCGAAATCCGCACCGACATCGGCCGCTCGGCAGGCCATGCCGAACGCATCGCGGCGAACACTTCAAGCGGGAAGCGCAGCCGGTTTTCGATGCTTCCGCCATATTCGTCGGTGCGCCTGTTTTGCAGCGGAGTCAGGAACCCCGACAACAGATAGCCATGCGCTGCGTGAAGCTCGATCATGTCGAACCCGGCCGTGTTCGCGCGCTCGGTCGCGGCCACGAATTCGTCGCGGACCAGGTCCATGTCCGCCCGGCTCATCGACCGCGGGACCTGGTTTTCCGGCGACCAGGCAATATCGCTCGCCGCCATCACCGGCCAGCCGCCATCGTCGAGCGGAACGTCATTCCCGTCCCAACCGAGCTTCGTCGAACCCTTGGCGCCAGAATGCCCGAGCTGAAGGCAAATTTTTGCTGCTGAATTGGCGTGAACGAACTCCACGATCCGGCGCCAGGCAATGGCCTGTTGTTCGTTCCACATCCCGGTACAGCCGGGGGTGATCCGGCCGTCGGGGGAAACGCAGGTCATTTCCGTGAATACCAGCCCCGCGCCGCCCAGCGCGCGTTCGCCGTAATGAACGAAGTGGAAGTCGCCTGGCACTCCGTCGACCGCCGAATACATCGCCATCGGCGACACGGTGACTCGGTTGCGAACTTCGAGATCGCGCAACTTGAACGGAGCGAACATCGGTGGTCCGGGCTGGTCGGACGAGCTGCCGGTCGCCTGTCGCCAGAACCAGCGTTCGACCTGCTCCAGCCAGTCACGGTCGCGCAGCCGTAGATTTTCGTGGCTGATCCGCTGCGACCGGGTGAGGAGCGAATAAGCGAATTGCAGCGGTTCGAAATGGACGTAGCGTTCAACGGTTTCGAACCACTCGGTCGAATTGCGCGCGCTATTCTGCAGCTTGAGCACTTCGAGGCTGCGCTCGGCCTGATATTCGTCGAGCGCGCCGGCGAGACTGAGACCGTCGCGGTTGAGCACCTGCGCCAGCTTGATCGCGTCCTCGAGCGCGAGCTTGGTCCCCGATCCGATCGAAAAGTGGGCGGTGTGCGCGGCGTCGCCAAGCAGGATGATATTGCCGCTCGCCCACCGGTCGCATTTGATCCGGCGAAACTGGAGCCACGCCGCCGATCCGACGAGATGCGAAGCGTTCGACTGCAGCGGATGACCGTCGAGATATTTGGCGAAGATCCGCTCGCACGCGGCGATGCTGTCCGCCTGGTTCATCCGGTCGAAGCCCAGCCCCCGCCAGGTCGCGTCCGAACATTCGACGATGAAGGTCGAACAGTCCGGCGCGAAGCGATAGGCATGCGCCCAGATCCAGCCATGCTCGGTCTGTTCGAATGCAAAGGTGAAGGCTTCGAACGGCTTGGAAGTGGCCAGCCACACGAACCGGTTGGCACGCGTGTCGACATCCACGCCAAAGGCGTCAGGCGCAGAATCGCGGAAGCGCGAGTTAATACCGTCGGCGCCAATGACCAGATCGTAATCGCGCCATTTGGAATCGGCCGGGTCGCACTCGGCGTCGAACTGGATGACGATGCCAAGCTCGCGCGCTCGGTCCTGCAAAATCTCGAGCAACCGCTTGCGGCCAATCCCGATGAAGCCGTGCCCGCCCGAAGTGATCGTCTCCCCGCGGAAATGGACGTCGATGTCATCCCAATGCGCGAACTCGTCGGCGATCAGTTTGGCGGACTGGGGATCGTTGGCGGCAAGGTTGTCGACGGTCTGGTCGGAGAACACGACACCCCAGCCGAAGGTGACGCCCGGCGGATTGCGTTCGAACAATTCGATGTCGTGCGACGCGTCCCGCAGCTTCATCGAAATGGCGAAATAGAGGCCGGCCGGGCCACCGCCGATGCAGGCGATCTTCATCGAATGTTCCCAAAGTTCGCAGTCCAACGCGCGCGCGTACCTGTGCGTGCACGTGTGCGAGTGTGTGCGCGCGCACGTGTGCGCGTACGCGCACGAGGATCCGGCCCGAGGAACCTTTCTAGAGTCATTTCGTGCGCGCGATGACGAACCTGCATCGATGCAGCATGGCACAGCCGCGCTGCTGTAGGACAGCGCAAACTCCTGCTTGCCCGCGCTGTATTGCTCTTCTAATACTCCGGTTCAATTTGGTTCGAGGGAGTTTCATCATGCGTGCGCTATCAATCGCCGTTGCAACATTGTTGTCGACGGTCGCTTATTCGCCGCTTGGCGCGGAAACCCCGATCACCGCCGACGCGAATGCGCCCAAGGGCAGGCTGCCCGATGCCGCCACCCCGACCGCCTATCGGCTCGACTTCACCGTCCTCCCCGAAACCGACCGATTCACCGGGCACGACGAGATCGACATCATGGTGAAGCAGCCAGCCAAGTCGCTGTACCTCCATGGCCGCGATCTCGACGTCAAACGGGTCGTCGCGATGGTTGGCGGCCAGGCAATTCCGGGCACTTTCGTCCAGGTCGACAAGACCGGCACTGCGCGGGTCGATTTTGCCCAGCCGCTACCGGCTGGCCCAGCCACTCTCATGTTCGATTATTCGGGTGCGTTCAACGACAGCGCGTCGGGCATGTTTCACGTCAAGGTCGCCGACAAATGGTACAGCTGGACGCAGTTCGAAAGCATCGACGCGCGCGCCGCTTTCCCTGGCTTCGACGAGCCCGGGTTCAAGACTCCCTTCACTGTCTCGGTTACCACGCATCCCGGACTCGTCGTCGTCGGCAACAGTCCGGAAGTCGCCGTGACCAAGGCCGCGGACGGCATGGAAAAGCACCAGCTGGCGCCAACCCGTCCACTGCCGACCTATCTGGTGGCAGTCGATACCGGCCCATTCACGCATCAGATGGGCGCGATTGCACCCACTCCCCAGCGCGCGACGCCAATGCCCTATGGCGCCGTCGCGACCGAGGCGCAGAAAGACAAGATGAGCTATGTGATGGCGGAAACGCCGCGCATCGTGTCGCTGCTCGAAAACTATTTCGGCGAACCCTTCCCGTTTCCCAAGCTTGACCAGGTTGGAACTCCGATCATGCCGGGCGCAATGGAGAATGCCGGCGCCGACACCTACGGTGACGATATCATTTTCCACGCTCCCGGAGCGACTACCGGCGCCAAGCAGGAATTCGGCATGGTCGTCGCCCACGAGCTGTCGCATCAATGGTTCGGCGATCTCGTAACCCCGGCGTGGTGGGACGACATCTGGCTCAACGAAAGCTTCGCCAACTGGATGGGCTATCGCATCGGCAACGAATGGCGGCCAGAACTGAAGATCGGCGTCGGCGCGCTCGACGAAGGCTTTGGCGCAATGAACACCGACGCCCTGAAGGTCGGTCGCCCAATCCACCAGCCGATCAACGAAAACAACGAAATCGACTCGGCGTTCGACAACATCACCTACGGCAAGGGTGGCCAGGTGGTGGCGATGATCGCCGCCTATCTCGGCGACGAAAAGTTCAAGGATGGGGTACGCCTTCACCTCAAGCGCCATGCCTATGGCAATGCGACTTCGGAACAATTCTTCCAGTCGATCGCCGACGCGGCGCACGACCCCGAAGTGCTGGTCGCGTTCAAGAGTTTCGTTGACCAGCCCGGCGTTCCGCTGGTCACGCTTAGCCGTGACGGTTCACGGCTGCTCGCCACGCAGTCGCGCTTTTCATTCCTCGGCACGACGTCGGACCCGCTGAGCTGGACGATCCCGTTCTGCATGAGCGCCGCCCAGGCCAAGCAATGCATGTTGCTCGACAAGCCGGTCACGGAAATTGCAGCGCCTGCAGCCGGTCCGATCATCCCCAACGTTGGCGGCACTGGCTATTATCGTTTCGACATGCCGGCCGCGGACTGGCAAGCGCTGATCGGAGCTTCGGCGTCGCTTGCGCCGGGCGATGCCATGGCGACGACGGACAGCCTGTGGGCGTCGTTCCGTGCCGGACGGGCCCCGGCGTCGTGGCTGATCGATGAAGCGCGGGCGATGGTCGCGAACCCAAGTTCGTCGGCGAGCGTGGACCCCGGTAGCCGGCTCACGGGGTGGAACGATCTGGGCATGATCCCGACGTCCGACGTCCCGGCCTTCAGGACCCTGATCAAGTCGATCTACGCGCCGCGGCTTGACGCTCTCGGCTTCGACCCCGCGTTCGGTGCGCATCAGGCCGATTCGCCCGAACAGCAGCAACTGCGTCAGCAGCTGGTCACCCTGATTGCATTCGACGCCAAGGATTTGGCGGTTCGCGCCAAGCTGAAGTCCGCGACCAGCCGTTACCTGGCCGGCGATGCCAAGGCGCTTGACCCCAGCTATCTCCAGGCCGGGCTTGCCGTCGCGGCACAGGACGGCGGCATGCCGATGGCGAAGAAACTGATCGAAAAGGCCTTGTCGAGCGAGGACCCGACACTCCGCCAGGCGGCATTGTATGCGGCTGCCATGACCGGCCGTGCCGCAAGCGTGCCCTATTTGCTTGGTCTCAACGACAAGCGCCTGCGCAGCTACGACCGTCTCCAGTTCATCTATGGCTTGATCAATACCGGCGCGACCAGCGATGCGGCGGCCAACTGGATCCTCGCGAATTACGGCAAGCTGGCCAGCGGCAACGGCGTCTTTTTGGGCAGCCGCCTGCCAAGCACCCTCGCGGGTCAGTGCAGCGCCGCCCAGGCGGATCGCATGGAACGCGTCCTTGGACCTGAAGTCGCCAAGGCGAACACCGGAATGCTGTCGTTTCAGCGGACCGTTGAACGCGTCCGCAACTGCGGCATCCTGAAGAAAGCCAAGTCCGCCGAAATCGGAGCGGCCATCAGGGCGGCCGCGAAGCGCCGCTAGGAGCGCGAATCGACCGCCCGGATGAACGCCCCGACCACGGTGTTGAATTCGTCCGGGCGTTCGATGTTGCCAAGGTGTCCGGCACCGTTGAGCGGTTCGTACCGGGCGCCGGGAATTATCCGCGCAAGCTCGGTTGAAAGCGCCGGCGGAGTGACCTTGTCTTCAGTCCCGCATAGAACGAGCGTCGGCGCTCGAAGCTCACGGGCTCGAGCGCGCTGATCCGCGAGCCAGACCGCTTCAGCGCCGATGCAATAAGCGGCGGGGTCAATCGCAGCCATCGTCTCGATCACTTCCCGGCGCACTTCGCCGTCAGCGGGCTGGGCCAGGAGTACGTCGACCCTCGCTTCGGCCATCGCACGCAGATTCCCGCTCGCCGCAATCGACCGGTCGTAAATCGCCTGACCGTCGGGATGGATGGCGAAGCTGTCGGCCACGATCAGGGAGGCGCAGGCCCCGGGCTGGCGGTGGCCCATGGCAATGGCGACGACGCCGCCAAGCGACAGCCCGCAAATGTGCGCGCGTTCAATGCCAAGCTTGCTCATCGCCGACAGCAGGGCCGCAGCATAATCATCGCGACTCGTCCCTTCAGGGGCAGGATCGCTGTCGCCGTAACCGGGATAATCGAACGCGACCGAACGCCGCTCCGCTCCGAAATGATCGAGCTGGGGCCGCCACACGCTGCGGTCCGAACCGACCCCGTGAAGGAATAGGATCGGAATTCGTTCGCCGCCGCCCGAGTCGCTGTAGCCGACCGCAATTCCAAGGTTTGTTTCAATCCGCGCCATCATCGTATCTTGGCACCGGCGCTATCTGGCGGCTAGCCTCGGGACATGACTCGACTGACCCTCAACGGCGAACCGATCGAGTACCAGCTCGACCCAGCCACCCCTTTGCTGTGGGCGCTTCGCGACGCGTCCAACCTGACCGGCACCAAATATGGCTGCGACAGCGGTGACTGCGGCGCCTGCACGGTGATGATCGATGGCCGGGCAGCAACCAGCTGTTCAATCCCGATCGGGACGCTGGAAGGCGCGGACGTGGTGACTATCGAAGGGTTGTCGAGCAACGGCTCGCACCCGGTCCAGCAGGCATGGCTGGCGGAACAGGTGACGATGTGCGGTTATTGCGAGCCAGGGTTTATCATGGCCATCGCCGCCTTGCTCAAAGCGCATCCGTCGCCCAGCGACGAACAGGTTGCGGCGCTTCCCAACCTCTGCCGCTGCGGCGCTTATCCTCGGATCCGCCGAGCGATCAGCCGGGCTTCGCAAGCCGCCGTCCAGGCGCCGTCATCGCCATCCCCGAACAACTGACAAAGATGAACATACGGACCCGAAATCATTAAGCCAGGGCTCATCTGGAAAAGCGCAATTCTCGTGGCATGAACTGGAAAGGTACTGTCATGCGTAAACTCCTTTTTACCCTTCTTCTCGCCAGCGTCGCTGCTTCCCCGGCACTTGCCCAGGATAGCCAGCAGAGCCGCGACCAGGCTCGCGCCGAGCGTCAGCAGGCGCGGTCTGACCGGCAACAGTCGCGCGAAACCCGACAGGAAAGCGCGCCTGCCCGAACCGCGCGCGTGGACGGTTCCGAACGCCCCGCCGCGCAGGGTTACGCGCCGCGCTCCAGCGGGTTCACGCGTCCGTCGGCGCCCGCCTACACACCGCGCTCCGCAGATACCGGCGCCAGCGTCCGTCCCGATCGGCGCCAGCCGATCCAGCCGGGTTCAATCCGCCAGCAGATGCAGGAGCGACGGGACCTGCGCCAAGCAAATCGAGTCCCGCCGGTGATGAGTCCCCGCGTGCCCGTCAGCACGGTGCCTCGCCCCGGTACTCAGCCGCCGGCGCCCGTCCAGCAGCGCTACAATCCCGCGCCGCAGTGGAACACCAGCTGGCGCAACAACAGCCGCTACGACTGGCGCGACTATCGCAATCGCAATCGGTCGCGGTTTCACCTTGGCTTTTACTACGACCCGTTCGGCTGGGGTTATCAGCGCTATTCGATCGGCTGGCGGATGTGGCCGAGCTATTTCAGCAGCAACTTCTGGATCGACGATCCGTGGCAGTACCGCCTGCCATACGCGCCGCCGGGCACCCGCTGGGTCCGCTACTATGACGACGCGATGTTGATCGACACCTGGAGCGGCCAAGTGGTCGACGTGCTCTACAACTTCTTCTGGTAGAGCGCAGGCAAGGATTGGTCGAAGGGGCGTTGCAGCATTGCTGTGGCGCCCCTTTTTCTATTACCCACCAGCATCGCCTGGGGGACATGGGGTTAGCTGACTCTTGCCGACGACTGCTCGACGACTGATTTGCGCTGCCATGCTGCTGGTGCTTGCCCCACCGGTCGGCGCAGTACCGCCGCGCCCGGCGGTTGCTTCGGCAACCCAAGCGGGCCTCCACGATCGCCTGTTCAAGCTGTTCCGGGACAGCGACGAAGCGGCACTTAGGCGCAATCCGCTGGAAGCGCTGTATCGCGGCGACCTGCGCTTCGCCCATGGCCTTGGCGATCTTTACAGCGACGCCCATTTCGCCGGGGAGCGCGCGGCGGCCGGGCGCGACCTTCAAGCGCTCCATGCCATTTCCCGCGACCGGTTGAGCCCGACCGACCGGCTTGCCTACGACGTATTCGATTACGCGACCGAAGACACGCTGCGCGGCCTTCAGCCCGACGTTATGACGATCAGCAAAGCGCTTCCGATGAACCACTTTTACGGCCTCCATAACGATTATCCGACGATCGCCAGCGGTCAGAGCGGCGCGCGCTATGCGACGGTCGCGGATTATGAAGAGGGCCTGCGCAGGAATCGCGATTTCGCGGCCAACGTCGACACTGCCATTGGCCAATGGCGGACGGGTGCCGATCACGGGATCGTCGACACCAAGCTGACGGTTCGCAACATGATCGAACAGCTCGACGATCAGCTTAAGCTGACGCCCGAAGGCTCGCCTTACTGGACCCCCATCAGAAATTTTCCGGCGACGGTATCGCCCGCCGAGCGGGTTCGCTTGACCCGCGAATATCGCGCCTCGATCGGCGACATTGTTTATGGCGCGCTGAAGCATATGCGCGATTTCCTGGAGGTCGAATATCTGCCCAAGGCGCGCGACGGCGCCGGGCTCATGTACCTGAAGGGCGGCGACCAATATTACCGTTATCTCGTCCAATCGGCGACGACCACGCACCTCAGCCCCGACCTGATCCACGAACTGGGCCTGTCCGAAGTCGCGCGCATCACCAGCGAGTTCGAGCGGGTGCGCAAGGAGATCGGGTTCGCGGGCGATATCCACGACTTCTTCGAATACATGCGCACCAGCGCGAAGTTTCAGCCCAAGAGCGGCGAACAGATGACGCTCGATTATTACCGGCTGAAGACCGCGGTCGACGCCAAGGTGCCGCAATATTTCGCGCGGCTGCCCAAGGCGGCTTTGGTGATCAAGCCCTATCCCCCAGTGCGCGAACGATTCGAAGCAGCGGCGGCCTATGACGCTGGAACGCTCGACGGATCGCGGCCCGGCGTATTCTATTTCAACACCTACGACCTGCCGTCACGAAGCACCTGGGACCAGACCACCTTATTCCTTCATGAAGGGGAGCCGGGACATCATTTCCAGATCAGCCTGGCGCAGGAAAATCCGGCGCTTCCGGCGTTTATGCGGTTTGGTGGCAACACCGCCTTCGTCGAGGGCTGGGCGCTTTATGCCGAAACCCTGGGCTACGACATGGGCCTCTACCGCGATCCCTATCAGCGGTTCGGAACGCTCAACGATGAAATGCTCCGCGCGGTCCGGCTGGTGGTCGACACTGGCATCCACACCAAGGGTTGGACGCGCGAACGGGCGATCGAATACATGCTGTCCAATTCGGGTATGGGCCGAACCGACGCAACGGCGGAAGTCGAACGCTACATCGCCATCCCCGGCCAGGCGACGGCTTACAAGATTGGCGCGCTGACCATCCAGCGCTTGCGCCGCAAGGCCCAGGCGGACCTGGGGGCAAAGTTCGACATCCGCGCCTTCCACAGCCAGTTACTCGACAGCGGGGCGCTGCCCTTGTCGATCCTCGAACAGAAGATCGACCGCTGGATCGAGAAGCGTAAGGCTAGCTGAAGCAATTGGGATCGAGCCGAACGAACGGCTCGAATTTCACTTCACGCTTGATGATGCTGGTCTCGAAGCGGCGCACGGTCGCATCGGCAGTCAGCACGCCTTCGGCGACCGCGTTGAATTCGGCCATGTCCGCGCAACTGAACACCAATAGCAAATCGTGCGTGCCCGCCAGTTCATAGCAGAATTGAGCTTGGGGGGCCTCAACGATCCGCTTTAGCAATGCGGCTTTGCCCCGCTGGTCGGCATGCTCGTTCAACTGGACGAGAATCATCGCCCGAAGCCGGCGTTCGGTTAGATGCGGCGACAGTAATGCGACCGTGCGGTCGATCCACCGCCGACTCCGCAGGGCACGCAGCCGGCGAGCGATTGCCGATGGTGACAGCGGGATCGACCGCACCAGCTGCTCGGCCGTCTGCGCGGCATTCCGTTGCATCGCATTAAGCAAAGCGAGGTCGAGAGAATCGAGCATTCCATCCCCGTGCCAAAATTTGGCGCGGCATGCATCAACTTCGCACACACATCGCACAAAACCCAGCTAGTGTATCGCAAGAACAACACAGTTGGAGAGTCCCATGCGTATCCAGTTTCTCATCGCGGCCGCGGTCGCCGCGCCCGCCATTCCTGCCGCTGCCACTGCGCAAGCGCCGGCTGCAGCAGCGGCGCCGAAGGTGCCGTTCGTGAAGGCTGAAGCGGACCAGGCAGTGGGCGCGCTGGCGAAGGCACTTGAAGACTATTTCGTCTTTCCGGATGTTGGCAAGGCTTATGCTGCAATGCTCCGATCCAAGCTTGCTTTGGGCGCTTATTCGAACTTTCCGGACGCCATGACTTTCGCGCTCGCCGTCACTGCCGACCTGCAGGCTGTTCACAAGGACGGCCACCTGAAGTTTCGGCCGGCGCCGAAGGCTGCCGCCAGCGACCAAAGCGGTCGGCAAGGACCGCCACCGGGCTTCAAATTCATCCCGAAGGCCGGATGGTTGGCGAAAGACGTCGCCTACATTCGGTTTGAGGGCTTCCCCGGGAATGCGGAAACGCTTGCCCAGGTTCGCGAATTCGCGGCGTCGCACCGGACCGCGAGAACGTTGGTCATTGACGTGCGCAGGCATCGCGGCGGCGGCACGGACGAAATGGATATCCTGCTCCCGGAAATCTTCGAGAAGCCCACGACTCTGGTGGCAATGGATACCCGCATCGCGGCGCAAGACCTTAACGGGAGCCCGGTCCACGACCCGTCGCTTCGCACAATCGCGGGACCGGAAGGCGTGGTGCGGCAGTTGCACGGCGTCACGCCCGCGGCTCACCAGGGCAACCTCGCTCGCGCGAAAGTCTATCTGCTGACGTCGAGGGACACCGTTTCAGCAGGCGAGGATCTGGCGTTTTCCCTGAAGCGCACACATCGCGCAACGCTGGTGGGAGAAACCACGCGCGGGTTAGGGCATTATGGGAGCGTCCAGCCGATGGGCAGCGCTTATGCCACGTTCATTCCGATCGGTCGCTCTTTCGATCCAGACACGAACGAGGGGTGGGAGGGAATCGGCGTTGCGCCGGACGTGGCAATGCCCCCCAATGAAGCACTCGACGCGGTCATGAAGATGATCGGAATCCCGGGCTCTTCGGAAAGCGCCTTGGCGGCGATCAAGTAAACGCAAGCACAAGGTTCAAGGCCATGAACGTAACTTGTTGCGCGCTCCGCGCGTGCGCCCGCTTGCTCGCAGTGGTGAGTCTGTTCGGCAACGGCATTGCCGTCGCTGCCGCTGCGCCACCTGCGCGGCATCTCCCCGCCCCCGCCGTAACCGCGTCAGACGAGGCTATCGGGCGGTTCTTCGACAGCTACATGACGACGACCATGAAGCGCCTCGGTATTCCCGGCGGGGCCGTTGTCGTCGTCCGCGACGGGCGTCAAATTCTCGCGCGCGGCTACGGCTTTTCCGATGTGAAGGCGCGGCGTCCGGTCGATCTCGACCGCACGCTGTTCCGCGCCGCGTCGGCATCCAAGATCCTGCCCTGGCTACTCGTCATGCAGCTCGTCGAGGAGAAGCGCATCGACCTCGACGCGGACGTCAACCGCTACCTCGATTTCAAGCTCCGCTACCGCTTCGGCAAGCCGATCACGATGCGGCACCTGATGACTCACTCGGCGGGATTCGCCGAACGCTTCCACGGTGTCTTCGACCAGGACCTATCGCAGCCGCTCGGCGCGGCGCTGCGCGACAATGTGCCACGCCAGGTTTACACGCCCGGGACCACCATCGCCTACTCCAATTACGGCGCCGCGCTTGCCGGCTACATCGTCCAGCGGCTGCGGCATCGGCCGTGGGCAGACATCGTCGCCCAGCGGATTTTTCGTCCCGTGGGGATGACCGGATCAACGGTCGCCCAGCCGGTGCCCGTGGCAATGCAGAGCCGGCTCTCCGCAACCTACAGCTTCGGCAGCGACAAACCTGGTCCTTTCCGGTTCACGCCCCTTGCGCCAATGGGCTCGCTGACCCCGACCGCGGCGGACATGGGCCGGCTGCTCATGATGCTCAGCAGAAACGGCGCAGGAGAGCGCGGTCGCGTAATCTCGCCGGCAACGCTGAATCAAATGTTCGCGCTGCAGCAGCCGCTCGCGCCGGGGCTGCCGGATGGTTTCGGGCTGGGCTTTCTCACCGGGCGCTACCGCGGGGTCCATTACGCCGGCCACGCGGGCAATATGTCGGAACTCGCCACTGACGTTGAACTGCTGCCGGAAGCCGGCCTCGGCTGGTATTATGTGTTCAACAGCCAGGGGGATCGCGAAGGCGCCAGGCCGGTTCGGATGGACCTGATCCGCAAAGCAGTTGACGCGCTGGTAGCGCATGACACCACGCCCCTGCGAGCCCTGCCCGGATCGAACGCCCCCGAACTCGAAGGCAAATATTCCAGCAGCCGCCGGCTCTTTTCCGGCCCGTTGATGTTCAGCGGAATGCTGGACACCACCGACGTTCAGGCCGAATCCGATGGGAGCCTGTCGATCTCCTCCGGCGGGGAACTCAGTCACTGGCTGCCGCATGGTCGGGACCGGTTCGTCAACGCCACGTCCGGCATCCCGCTGGCGGTCACGCGCGATCGCGCTGGGCGGGTCTGGCGGATCGCAAGCGCCGAGCTTTACCCGGCGGCGGTATTCGAACGCGCATCGGCATTGGTCGTGATCGTCCCGATCGTCGCCGCCGGTGCGTTCTGCGCCTATCTTTTGTACCTGTTGACGCGTGGCGCGGGCTGGGCGCGGTCACGGTTCCGGCGCAAAGCCGCGAAAACCGCCGATGCGAAGGTGATGTCGCGTGACTGGGTCGGCCGCGGCCGCAGGCTCGCCCTGTGGCTGGTGCCCGTCGTGTTCGTGACCTGGGCGGCCTTCGCTGTGGCCCTGGCGATTGACTTCACCATAATGTTCACGGCGCCCCGGATCATCCCGCCGCTCCTCGGCTTGCTTGTCGCAGCGCTTGCTCCGGCGGCGGCGGTGCTCGCCCTTTTCGCGGTTCGCAACTGGGCCGACCGAAGCTGGCGCCAACGGGTCGGGGACGGGCTCGTGACGCTGGCGACCACCGGCTTTGCGGCCCTCGCCTACACTCTCGATCTGGTCAACATGAGCGGAAGCTGGTGACTGCTTAGGGGCCGGCGGCCAATGCCTCGGCGATCAGGCGGCGGCTATTCTCGATCCCATAAAGCGCGATGAAGCTGCCCATGCGCGGGCCCTGGCTCGATCCAAGCAAGGTTTCGTAAAGCGCCTGGAACCACCCCCGAAGCGATTCGAACGGGTGCCGCTTGCCGACTTCGAATACCGCATTCTGGATCGCTTCGCCGGTTGTCTCGGGCGGGAGTTTGGCAAGCTCCGCATCGAGGTCGCGCAGCGCGTCGGCTTCGACGGCGGACGGAGCTCGGCGATTGAGCGTCGGCACAACGAAGTCGCGCGCGTAATTGACGGCCAGGCCGATCAGTTCGTCGAGTTCTGGGTCAGTCTCGGCTGAGCTCCCGGGAGCATAGCGCTGGACGAATTTCCACGCCGTCTGCTGGTCAGCCACGCCGGGCAGGCTGACCAGGTTGAGCAACAGGCCATAGGTCAGCGGCAAACTGTTGCTGGGGACCTTGCCAGCATGGATATGATGGACCGGATTGCCCAATTTCTGTTCGAACGGCTGATCGGAATAATTGCCGCGGAATTGCAGATATTCATCAACCGCCCGGGGGATGATGCCAAGGTGCAGGCTCTTGGCGCGCTTCGGCTCGCGATAAATGTAAAAGGCGAGGCTGGGCTGGCTTCCGTAGCGAAGCCATTCCTCAAGGCTCAGGCCGTTGCCCTTGGACTTGGAAATCTTCTCGCCGGCCTCGTCGAGGAACATCTCGTAGTTAAAACCGTCGGGCGGGCGGCCGCCCAGGATGCGCGCGATCTTGCCCGACTGAACCACGCTGTCGATAAGATCCTTGCCGGCCATTTCATAATCGACGCCAAGCGCGACCCAGCGCGCCGCCCAGTCGACCTTCCATTGCAGCTTCCCCAGGCCGCCCAGCGCCGACTGCTGGAGCCGAGTCCCATCCTCGTCGTCGAAAGCGATCAGCCCGGCCTCCGCATCGATCACTTCGACCGGCACTTGCAGCACTCGGCCAGTTGTCGGCGAGATCGGCAGCAACGGCGAATACGTCCGCCGCCGATCCTCGCGGAGCGTTGGCAGCATCACGCCCATGATGTCGTCCCACGCGTGCAGCACCAGGCGGATCACTGCGTCGAAGCGGCCGCTCAGATAGCAGTCCGTTGCCGACAGGAATTCATAGTCGAACCCGAACCGATCGAGGAACGTGCGAAGCATCGCATTATTGTGATGGGCGAAGCTGTCGTGGGTTTCGAACGGGTCGGGGATTCGGGTGAGCGGGCGGCCAAGGTGTTCGGTCAGGAGCGCGTGGTTGGGCACGTTGTCGGGAACCTTGCGAAGCCCGTCCATGTCATCGCTGAACGCGATCAGCCGCGTCGGTCGCCCAGTCAGCTCGGCATAGGCCTGGCGGACGAAAGTGGTTCGAGCGACCTCGTTCCAGGTGCCGATGTGGGGCAGGCCCGACGGGCCATAACCGGTTTCGAAGATGATGGGTTCGCCGCCCGGCTTGCCATCCGGCCAGCGCTTCAACAGCTTGCGCGCTTCCTCGTACGGCCATGCCTTGGACTGCATCGCGGCAGAACGAATGTCGTCGGCGTCCAAACTCGTTGCTCTTCTGTTCTCTTGGCTGCAGGGTTCCGGAATGGCCGTTCCTTTGCCCCTTCCCGCGCTGCACGCAACCCACGCCGGCATCTGGCTGGCAAGCAGCGACGGAGAGGTGCGGGAGGCAACCCGCGGTGAAGCCATCGGCCGCGCCGCCGAAACCCCGCATATCATTCTCAACGCGCCACTGGTTGGCCAGCGGCTTGGCTATCCGGAGCTTAGCGGGCTGGACCTGCTCGAACTGTTCGCCTTCCTCCACCCGTCGCGCTTTGCAGTTCCCACGTCGGCGGGGCTGAGCCGCGCTTTGGGACTCGCTCCGCCCGCCACCGAGCCCGACGCGGCCAGCGCGCTCGGCGCCGTCGCCACCCGGCTGTTGGCGGTGCTCGACGATCCCGACTGGGCCGAGCGTGAAGGCGCGTGGACCGCGAATGCGACCCTCCACCGGCTCGGCTGGGCATGGGCTCCGCTGATCGGCGCGCGCCTCGATCGGCCCGAGCGCGGCGAACGCATGCTGTTCGCGCGGCTCAAGCAATGGGACGAAGCCGCCGTTCGGCCGCCGCCGCGCACGATCTCGATTGCGCCCGGCGAAGCCGCGCGAAAACTCGACGAACTCACTGGTCGCGCCGAAGCGCGCGAGGGCCAGCGGGCAATGGCCGAAGCCGTAACCGGCCTGTTCGCGCCCAAGCCCGCCAAGGACTCGCCCAACCTCCTTTTGGCCGAAGCCGGCACCGGCATTGGCAAGACGCTTGCATATCTCGCACCGGCTGCGTTGTGGGCCGACGCCGCCGGTGGCGCGGTGTGGGTCTCGACCTTCACCAAAGCCCTCCAGCGGCAGCTCGACGCCGAAGGGCCCAAGCTGTTCAGCGACCCGGTCGAACGCGCGCGCCGAATCGTTGTTCGCAAAGGCCGCGAAAACTATCTGTGCCTCCTCAACCTGGAAGATGCGATGCAGGGCGCGTTCACCGGCCGCGCTGCGATCCTTGCCCACCTGGTCGGACGGTGGGCGGCTTATTCCAAGGACGGCGACATGGTCGGCGGGGATTTGCCCGGCTGGCTGCCGAGCCTGTTCCGCCGGGCCGGTGCCACGGCCTTGACCGACCGCCGTGGCGAATGTGTCTATGCTGGCTGTCCGCATTACCGCCGCTGCTTCATCGAACGCGCCGAACGCGCCAGCCGCGATGCCGATATCGTCATCGCCAATCACGCACTGGTGATGGTCAATGCCGCCCGCGCCCGGGAAGACGCGCCCGGCCGAATCCTGTTCGACGAAGGCCATCATTTGTTCGACGCCGCCGATTCGACCTTCGCCGTGGCGTTCGGCGGGCAGGAAGCGATCGAGATGCGGCGCTGGATCGTTGGGCCGGAGGGCCGATCGCGCGGCCGGCGGCGCGGACTTGCAGCCCGCTTGATGGATGTCACGTCCTATGACGAGGAGGGCGGCCAGGCGCTCGAAGCGGCAATCGAAGCCGCCCGCGCTTTGCCGTCGGATAATTGGCTTCAGCGGCTTACCGAGGACTCGCCGTTCGGAACCATCGAAGCGCTTCTGTCGCAGGTTCGCGGCACCGTCTACGCCCGCGCCAAGGCCCAGGAGGCAGGCTACGGACTGGAGACCGAGCTGGCCGATCCCGATGGTCCGCTGGTGTCCTCTGCGGCTGCCGCAATGCAGACGCTCGAGGCGCTGCATAAACCGCTGGCCGCGCTTGCCCGGCGCCTTGAGGCGGTGCTTGAAGATGCGCCTGACTGGCTCGATGCCCAGGCCCGGGCGCGCGTCGACGGAGCAATCCGCGGACTGACCTGGCGGCGCGAAACGCTGGCGGCGTGGATCGCGCTGCTGGCGCGCATTGGCGGCGAGGCCGATCCGCAGTTCGTCGACTGGCTGGCGGTCGAGCGAATCGACGGGCGCGAGCTCGACATCGCCATTCACAGGCGCTGGCTCGACCCGACCAAACCGCTGGCCGCCGCAGTGCTTCGTCCCGCGGACGGAGTGCTGGTGACGTCGGCAACTCTGCGCGGCGGGGAAGACTGGCCCGTTGCCGAAGCCCGTACCGGCGCCCTTCACCTGCCGTCGGCGGTCCGCCATTTCGAAGCGCACAGCCCGTTCGACTACGCTTCCTGTTCCGAAGTCCTGATCGTCACCGATATCCGCCCGGGCGACACCGCTTCGCTGGCCGGGGCCTATGCCCGTCTGATCGAAGCCGCGGAGGGCGGGACGCTCGGCTTGTTCACCGCCATCAAGCGGTTGAAAGCGGTTCATGCGCGGATTGCCGACCGGTTGGCGCGTGCCGGCCTGCCACTGCTTGCCCAGCACGTCGATCCGATCGACGCGGGCACCTTGGTCGACATATTTCGTGACGACCCGCGCGCCTCCCTACTCGGCACCGATGCGCTTCGCGACGGGGTCGACGTTCCGGGCGAATCGCTAAAATTGGTAGTGATGGAACGCGTGCCCTGGGCCCGGCCGACCGTGCTTCATGCCGCGCGGCGAATGGCGGGAGGCGGCAGTGCCTATGACGATCGCGTCGTCCGCGCGCGACTCGCCCAGGCATTCGGCCGGTTGATTCGCCGCGAAGGGGATTGCGGCCTGTTCGTGATCCTCTCGGCAGCGATGCCGTCGCGGTTGCTGGCCGCCTTCCCGCCTGGGGTACCAATCACCCGGCTGCCGCTCGACGCCGCGATCGCCAGGGTTGAGCAGCGCCTTGGCGCCCGCGCTTCAGTGCCGAGCGAGGCCGTGCAATGAAGCGGCTCGCGATCCTGCGCCACGCCAGCGCGCGCTCGGCCGAGCCCGGTCAGTCCGACTTTGACCGGCAACTCGCCGATGATGGCTGGCGCGAAGCGCGGCGTCTCGGACGCGAAATTGCGCGGCGCGGGCGGGGCTTCGACCTCGCCCTCGCCAGCCCCGCGGTCCGGGTTCGCGAAACCCTCGACGGAATCGCCGAGGGCATGGGCGAATTGCCGTTTCCGGTGCGCTTCGAATCGGCCATTTACGACGGCTCACCGCAAGCAATGCTGAAGCTCATCGGCAGTCTGCCCGCCAGCGCCGGATCGGCGCTGATCGCCGGGCACAATCCTGGCCTTCACCAGGTCGCGTTCGATCTCGCTGGCGATGATCCCGCCGGCCTGCGCATCGCCATCGCCGCCGATTTTCCGGCTGCAACGCTGGCGCTGCTCGAATTCGACGTGGATGGCTGGGGCGAGGTGAAGTCCGGAAGCGGCGCGCTGGTCGGGCTGATCCTGCCGCGCACCCTCGACTAGGCGTCGATGGCGTTCGCCAGCCGGTCGCGAAGCGCGATCAGGCGATCCAGCGGAATAGCCCCACTTGGCGAAGCCGCGCGGTCAGGCTGGTCGGGCGCCAGCGTTGGCACCGGCGGCGGCGGCGGCGCATCCTTGCTGCGCAAAAGCTTTTGGACTCCACGGACGGTATAGCCCTGCTCGGTCAGCAAGCTGTGGATGCGATTGGCCAGCTGGACGTCGGCCGGGCGATAGTAACGCCGATTACCAGCGCGCTGCATCGGCTTGAGCTGTGGAAACTTGGTTTCCCAGTAACGCAGGATATGCTGCGCGACGCCGAGCTGCTGTGACAGTTCACCGATCGTCAGGAGTGCGCCGGGATCCTTATCGTGGCCGGCCGTGGCCAATTTCAGTCCTCCGTGATCCGGTCGCGCATGATCTGGCTTGCGCGGAAAGTCATCACCCGCCGGGGGGCGATCGGAACTTCGACCCCGGTCTTGGGATTGCGGCCGACGCGCTGGCCCTTGTCGCGCAGGATGAAGGTGCCGAAGCCCGACAGCTTCACATTGTTTCCGTCGGACAAGGCATGACACAAATGGTGCAGGACGCGTTCGACAACGCCCGCCGACTCAGCGCGCGACAGGCCGATACGACGGTGCACGACGTCGGCCAGGTCGGCGCGCGTCAAAGTCGCATGGGCGTCCGCGTCACTATTCAGCCGCGCGATACCAAGATCGGCCATGTTCATTCTCCCCGCGTAACACGGCGCGCCCCCGCTGCCGTTTTCAATTACGCTCTCGTAACGGATTGTCGCCTTGTCGGCAATTCGACATTTGCCGAAAATTCCAAACTTTTCAATACCTGAGCGCAGCTGCGCCCCAAGTAAAGCCTCCGCCCATCGCTTCGAGCACAATCAGGTCGCCGCGCTTGATCCGGCCGTCCCTTACGGCGGTATCAAGGGCCAGTGGAACCGATGCCGCCGAGGTGTTGGCGTGACGATCGACGGTCACCACGATCTTCGCCGACGGAAGACCGAGCTTCTTTGCCGTCGCCTCCAGAATACGGGCATTGGCCTGGTGCGGAACGACCCAGTCGACGTCCGCCGAAGTCAAATCCGCCGCGGCCAGCACTTCGTTCAGGACCGCGGCCAAATTGACCACCGCGTGACGGAAAACTTCCCGGCCCTTCATCCGCAGCTTGCCGACCGTCCCGGTGGTCGAAGGCCCGCCATCGACGAACAGCAAATCATTGTGCCGGCCATCGGCGTGCAGGCGAGTCGCCAGGATTCCGCGATCGCTGTCTTCGGCGCCCAGCACCAGCGCTCCGGCGCCGTCACCGAACAGCACGCAGGTCGCGCGGTCGTCCCAGTCGAGAATTCGGCTGAAAGTTTCGGCGCCGATCACCAGCGCCTTGTCCGCGCTTCCCGAACGCAGCATCGAATCGGCCACCGACAGCGCATAAAGAAAGCCAGTGCACACCGCGTGCACGTCGAATGCGATGCAATCGTTGATCCCCAGCGCCGCCTGGACCTTGGTCGCCGACGACGGAAAGGTCTGGTCGGGCGTTGCCGTGGCGAGCACGATCAATCCGATTTGCGAAGCATCGATCCCGGCATGCTCTAGCGCTCGCCGGGCAGCGTCGGTGGCCAGGCTGGCCGTCGTCTCATCGGGACCGGCGATATAGCGGCTGCGAATCCCGGTTCGCTCGACGATCCATTGATCGGTGGTGTCGACTTGCGCCGACAACTCCTCATTGGTCACCATTCGCTCAGGCAAGGCGCTGCCGACGCCGAGGACGACCGAGCGCCGGCGGACTTCAGCGGTGCTCATTGAACAGCTTCGTTGGCAAAGGCGTGGGCGCGGAAATTGTCGATATCCTCGCCGATTTTCCGAGTGATATCGTTGCGCACCATGCTCGCGGCGACGTGGATGGCGTTGGCCACCCCCTTGGCATTGGCACTGCCGTGGCTTTTTACGACCAAGCCGTTGAGCCCGAGAAAGACGGCGCCATTATGATTATTGGGGTCGAGGTGGACCTGCAGCAAGTTGAGTGCCGGCCGCGACAGCGCAAACCCCGCCTTGGACCGGAACGAGCTGGTGAATGCGCGGCGCAACAGGTCGGTGACGAAGCGGGCGGTACCTTCGGCGGTCTTGAGCGCGATATTGCCAGAAAAGCCGTCAGTAACGACCACGTCGACATTGCCCCGCGACAATTGATCGCCCTCGGTGAAGCCATCGAACCGAAACGGCAGGTAATCGGTCTCGCGCAGCAGCGCCGCGGCGTCCTTGAGTTCGCCCGTGCCTTTGAGTTCCTCGGTGCCAATGTTGAGCAACTTCACGCGAGGCTGGGAGAGTTTCAGGACGCAGCGCGCATAGGCCGCGCCCATCACTGCGAACTGGACCAAATTCTGGGCGTCGCACTCGGTGTTGGCGCCCAGGTCGAGCATGATGCAATCGTTGGCGCCAAGCGTCGGCAGCAATGCGGCCAGCGCCGGCCGGTCGATCCCCGGCATCGTCCGCAGCGCGAGCTTGGACATCGCCATCATCGCGCCGGTATTGCCGCCCGACACCGCGGCATCGACCTGCTGCTCTTTGACGGCATTGATCGCCATGCCCATCGAAGTGGTGCGCGCTCGGCGAATCGCCTGGCTCGGCTTTTCACTCGCCCCAATCGCTTCGGGCGAATGGATCACGTCGGCGCAATTTTTGAGGTTGCGGTGGCGCGCGATCTCGGCCGCGACCTGCTGTTCGTCGCCGTAAAAAGCAAAGCGCAAAGTCGAATCTTCGCGCAGCGCGCGCGAAGCGCCGGCAATCTTAGCCGTCGGGCCGGTATCCCCGCCCATTGCGTCAATCGCGATTCTTGGGCCCTGGTTCATGGCCCGACGCGCCGTTGTCAGCCCTCGGGCGCGTTAATTTCGCGACCGTTGTAATGGCCGCAGGACTGGCACAAATTGTGCGGCAGCTTCAGTTCGCCGCAGTTCGGGCATTCCTGGAACTGCACGACTTTCAGCGCATCATGGCTGCGGCGCATATTGCGCTTCGACGGCGAGGTTTTTCTCTTCGGGACAGCCATTCGGCACCTTTGATATCAACAAAAATGGCGACGATCTCGCGCCTGGTCAGCAGGGAAGTCCCCGCAGTGGCGGCTGGATCGTCGCGAACCGCGGCTCCTATAGCGAAACCCTGCAGGAGCGCAAGGTCAGGCGGCGGCTAAAGCGGCATCACCGACGAACGGGTTGGTCCGCCGTTCATGGCCGAAGGTCGATATCGGCCCGTGACCCGGCACGAAAGTGGTCTCGTCCCCCATCGGCCACAGCTTGGTCGTGATTGCCCTAATGAGGTCGGCATGATTGCCGCGCGGAAAGTCGGTACGCCCGATTGATCCCTGGAACAAAACGTCGCCAACCAGCGCCAGCCGCGATTCGGGGTGGTGGAAGACGATGTGGCCGGGCGTGTGGCCAGGACAATGGCGAACATCCAGGCTCAGCTCACCGACGCTAACCTGGTCGCCGTCTTCCAGCCAACGCGCCGGTTCGAACGGCTGCCCCTCGATTCCGTAGCGCTGGCCGTCTTCGCCCAACCGTTCGATCCAGAACCGATCGTCGACATGTGGCCCCTCGATCGGCACGCCCAGCTCCGCCGCGAAAATCCCGGCGCCGCCGCAATGATCGATATGCCCGTGGGTCAGCAGGATTTTCTCGACCGTAACGCCGGCCTGGTCGGCCGCGGCCTTGAGCCGCGGCAGGTCGCCGCCGGGGTCGACGAACGCGCCCTTCATCGTCGCGGTGCACCAGATCAGCGAACAATTCTGCTGCAGCGGAGTTACCGGCAGGATCGCGGCCCGCAAGGTGGGCTCGGTCATTTTTGCTCCGAAAGCGTGGCCAGCGATGCCGGCTCGCCGCGCATCGACGTCTTGACCGCCTCGGCGCGGCGCATCACGCGCAACACATTGCCGCCGGCCAGCTTGGCGAGGTTGGAGTCGCTCCAGCCGCGCCGGATCAGCTCGGCGAACAGCGTTGGATAATCCTCGACTCCATCCAGGCCCTGCGGCGTCGAATCGATCCCATCGAGATCGGCGCCGATGCCGACATGATCATGGCCTGCGACCTTGACGACATGCTCGATATGATTGGCGACGTCGGCGACCGTCACGATCGGTGCGGGATGGGCCGCGTCCCACGCTTTCAGCCCGGTTTCGACCTCGCTTTTGCTGGCGCGATGCACGGCCTTCAGCCGCGCTTCCTCGCCGCTCCGCTCGGAACTCCAGCGCCACACGGCATTCGACAGGAACCCCGGGACGAAATTCACCATCACGACACCGCCATTCGCTGGCAGCAGCGCCAGGACGTCGTCGGGCACATTGCGCGGATGGCCGCCGATCGCCCGCGCCGAGGAATGAGAGAAAATGACCGGCGCCGCGCTGGCCGCAATGGCATCCTTCATGGTCGCCGCCGATACATGGCTGAGGTCGACCAGCATGCCGATGCGGTTCATCTCGTGAACGACTTCGACCCCGAACGGGCTGAGGCCGTCGAATTTCGGCTCGTCGGTGGCGCTGTCGGCCCATTCGGTAGTCTGGTTGTGCGTCAACGTCATGTAGCGTGCGCCGAGATTGTAATATTGGCGAAGCGCGGCCAGCGATCCGCCCATCTGGCGCCCGCCCTCAACCCCGATCATCGACGCGACTCGGCCCGCCTTGTGAATGCGCATCACGTCGTCGGCTGTCGCCGCCAGTTCCAGGTCCTTGGGGAACGCATCGATCAGTCGGCGAACGACGTCGATCTGCTCGATGGTTTGGCGAATGGCAGTGTCGCCGGTGACTGCGCCATCAATATACACCGACCAGAACTGGCCGCCGACGCGCCCCTGATGAAGCCGGGCGATGTCGGTCATCAGCGGATGCGGCCGGCGCTGATCGGTGCCGCTGGCGATGCCGTCGATGCTGCGGTCATAGTTCTCGGCAAGCTGCTCGGCGAGGTCATTATGCCCGTCGATCAGCGGAGTGGCCTTGAGGATGCGGTCGATCCGGGCCTGCACTTGCGGGCTGATCTGGGCCTGCGCGGCGGCGGGGACGGTCAGCGCCAGTGAGGCGGCGGCAAGCAATGGCGGGTGAAGTCGGTTCATGCGGTTGAGGATTAACCGAGACGAAGACTTGCGCAATCCTGCACAAGCCGCGAAGCACGGCGACGATGGAGCAGGCGCGCGATCTTCAGGAAATCATGCAGTTCGACCCCGAAGAAGGCATCGCCGATCTCGACCGGCATCTCGACCGCCTGAATGCCGCTGCCGAAGCGCAGGGCTTCCGGTTCGACCGGCACGCCGCGCGCAACGAACTTCAGGCCGCGACCTTCGGTCGACGCCGGCCGGCAACCACCCGCCTGCTGCTGTCCCCCACCGGCGCGATGGCGATCGAGGTCAAAGCGCTCTAGGCGGCCAGCGGAAAGCGCAGCAGCCGGTCGGACACCGGCACCAGTGCCGCCGCACCGCTCCCGACGGACCCGAGAATTTCCGGATGATGAGCATCGAGCCCGCCCGTCAGTGAACCGAAGGCGGGCATGATCAACTTGGTCGGCGATGCCACGAAGCAGCGCCGCGAGACGTTGCGCCCTTTCACGTGCAGCCTGAGCTTGGGGTGGAAATGCCCGGAAATTTCCGGCCGACGATCGTCGCGCATGGCTTCGTGGCGAAGCACGACGCCATCGGCGACGACTTCATCCGCCAACCGCCCGCCGCAATGATCGGCGAAGCCCGGGTCGTGATTGCCGACGATCCACACCCAGTCGAGCCGCGCGGTCAGGTCGGTCAGCAACGCCCGCGCTGACGCCGGCAGCCGATCGCAGCCGAAGCGGTCGTGGAAGCTGTCGCCAAGGCAGTAGAGACGCACCGCGCCGGTCCGCTTCACGTCCTCGGCAACGGCGCTTAGCGTCGCGTGCGAATCATAAGGCGGGAGGAATTGGCCAAGCCGAGCGAACCAGCTCGCCTTTTCAAGGTGCAGGTCGGCCACCAGCAACGCTTCGCGCCGGCGCCAGTAAAGCGCGCCGGAAGCGGTCGCGAAGAATGTTTCGCCGGCGAACGAAAGGGGAACCATGCGGCCGGTGTAACTACCGGCCGAGGCTCAATCCAGTGCTATTCGTAATCCCCGCCGGACGGCGTCGGACGCGGCGGCGCGGCGGCCGTCAGGCGAAGCGCTTCGGCGGCCTCGCTGATCGACGCCAGCTCCTCGGTCTCGTCCTCTTCGTCGATCCGCACCTTCTGCAGGTTGGAGATGACGCCTTCGTGAAGCTCTTTGATTTTCACGGTCTCATCCGCGATCTCGCGCAACGCGACGACCGGGTTCTTGTCCCGATCACGATCGATGGTGAGGTCGGCCCCGCCTGAAATCTGGCGGGCGCGCTGGGCCGCGATGAGGACCAGGTCAAACCGGTTGGGGACCTTGTCTACGCAATCTTCGACTGTAACGCGCGCCATTCATCGCTCCGATGGAGAGTGGGGTTGCCGGAATATGGGGTGCCGGAAGGTGCTCGCCAATAGCTTGCGGTAGCCCGAAAAGTCAACAAAAGCGGGTAGCGATGACGTCCTATCCGACTACTCCCGTAACGCGCCCGCCGATTCGGGCGGAAATCAGCGGCAATCAGATCGAAGTGATCGAAAGCGGCGAGGACCGGCTGCACGCCTTGCTGGCCCTGATCACTGGCGCCGAGCACAGCATTAAAATGCTGATGTACATGTTCAATCCCGATCATGCCGGCGGCATCGTTCACGACGCCCTGCTCGCCGCCGCTCGCCGCGGAGTCGAGGTCGGGTTGTTGATTGACGGCTTCGGGTCGGGTGCCCCACCGCGCTTTTTCGCCGATCTTGGCGACGCCGGCGGCCGTTATTGCGTGTTCAATCCGTCGTGGGGACGGCGCTATCTGCTGCGCAATCACCAAAAACTGATCGTTGCCGACGACCGCGTGGCACTGATTGGCGGGGCCAACATCGACAACAGCTATCTCACCGATGATGGCGACAATCGCTGGCGCGACTTGTGGCTGCGCATCGAAGGGCCCGAAGTCGCGCTCGCCGGCCGCTATTTCAGTACTTTATTCCGCTGGTCGCACAGGAAGCATTCGGGGATTGGCTCGCTGCGCCGAATGCTGAGCGAGTATAGCGAATGGCGCGGACCGCTGCAGTGGAAGTTCAGCGGCCCCTTAAGCATGCGCAACAGCTGGTGGCGAAGCATCGGGCGGGACCTTCGAAAGGCGCGCCGGCTGGACCTGATGTTCGCTTACTGGGCGCCCCCCGGCGCGATGATCCGACGGATCGGGCGGGTTGGGCGGCGTGGCCAGGTGCGGGTCGTCAACGCCTCGCGATCGGACAATAATACGACCATTGCCGCGGCCCGGCACAGTTATAGCCGGCTGCTTCGGCGCAATGTGAAGCTATTCGAATATCAACCCACGAAACTGCACACCAAGCTGGCGATCGTCGACGACGTGGTTCACATCGGCTCGTCGAACTTCGATTACCGAAGCTTCTACATCAACCTTGAACTGATGCTGCGCATTCACGACGCTGCGTTCGCCGACCAGATGCGCGCCTATTTCGATCGCGAGCTCACCGACTGCAAGGAAATCACGCTCGAACTTCACCACCGCCGAGCGACCTTCCTGAGGCGGGTGAAATGGGCGATTTCCAACTTCCTCGTCAATGTCGCGGATTACACCGTGACGAGGCGCCTCAACTTCCGGCCCGAACGTTAGTCGGCAGCGTCGCGATAGGCCCAGAACAGCGTCGCCGGCGGAACGTTGATCCATTCGAAACCGCGCTTGATGGAATCGAAATGCGGGGCGATGAAATCGCGCACCTTGGGGCTGAACTGATAGACCAGAAACGCGCCGCCGGGGCGGATGACCTTGGCGGTCGCCTTGCCGATCGCATCGCCAACCCCTGGCGGAAGGGTTGAGAACGGCAGCCCCGACAGAACGTAATCGGCCGCACCAAGGCCGCGCTGTTCGAGGATCGCTTCGACTTCGGCGGCCGAACCGGTCACTGCCACCAGCCGGTCATCGTCGATCGACTGCTTGAGGTAGGAGGTGAATTCGGCATTGGTGTCGATCGTCACCAGCGTCGCATCCGCCGGCAGCTTGTCGAGCACGGCGCGTGTAAAGGTCCCGACGCCGGGCCCATATTCGACGAACAGCCTGGTATTCGACCAATCGACGGGGCCAAGCATGCGTTCGATCAACACCTTGCTCGACGGGACGATCGATCCGACCATGACCGGATGCTTGAGGAACCCGCGCAGGAACTGCCACTTGGGATTGCGCGCGCGATCGCTGGAACGTGAAGTGCGGCGCGAACTTTTCAGCGTTCGCGCGGGTGAAATCGGCATGGATGCTCCGTTCGAACGCTAATGAGGTGGAGAGCGTTGGCAAACGCTCGGTTTGAATTCAAGTTGCCGAATTGCAGCAAAAGCGCAACCGCCCGCCCCAATCGCCAAGCCGAAACCCTCCGACGACCACCGCCATAATTTACTTCTCCTTGCCGCCTGGGCGCGGCCGAAGCATTCCTGGAAGGACGAAGCCAATTCCGCCCAGCGGGCGCGTCGCCTCGGACTTCAGAGTGTCCTGGATGCGGTCATATTCCTCCAGCATTTCCGGAGTGACCGAAGCGCGGGTTTCAGTCAGCGCGGCGTTGAAATCGCTCATTTCCACCTTGGCGGTGTCGAGCCCGCGGCGAAGCGCGGTCAGGCCGGCGCGGCGCACCAGGTCTTCCAGATCGGCGCCGGTGAAGCGTTCGGTGCGCTGGGCCAGCGATTCGAGGTCGACATCGTCCCCAAGCGGCATGTTGCGCGTGTGGATCGCAAGAATTCGGCGGCGGCCGGCAGTATCGGGCGGCCCGACATAAATCAGTTCGTCGAAGCGCCCCGGACGAAGCAGCGCCGGATCGATCAGCATCGGCCGGTTGGTGGCGCCGATCACGACGACATTCTGAAGCTCTTCGAGCCCATCCATCTCGGCCAGGATGGTATTGACCACCCGTTCGGTCACTTGCGGCTCGCCCAGGCCACCGCCCCGCGCCGGCACCAGGCTGTCGAGCTCGTCGATAAAGATGATCGTCGGCGCAACCTGCCTCGCGCGGTTGAACAGCCGCGCAATCTGCTGTTCGCTTTCGCCATACCATTTGCTCAACAGGTCGGACGATTTGGTGGCGATGAAATTCGCTTCCGCTTCGCGCGTCGCGGCTTTGGCCAGCAACGTCTTGCCGGTGCCGGGCGGGCCGTAAAGCAGGAAGCCCTTGGCCGGGCGAATGCCGAGCCGGCGGAATGCTTCGGGATGCTTGAGCGGCAGTTCGACGCCTTCGCGCAGGCGGTCGCGCGGGGCATCGAGGCCGCCGACGTCGTCCCAGCGAATGGTCGGCGCTTCGACCATCACTTCGCGCATTGCCGACGGCTGGACGCGCTTGAGCGCATTGTCGAAGTCGCTGAGGCCGACCGACAGCGCGTCGAGGATCTCGGTCGGAATGACGTCTTCGGCAAGGTTGAGCTTGGGCATGATCCGACGCACCGCTTCCAGTGCCGCCTCGCGCGTCAGCGCCGCGATGTCGGCGCCGACAAACCCGAATGTCCGCCGCGCCAGATCGTCGAGGTCGACGTCGGGCGCCAGCGGCATTCCGCGAGTGTGGATTCCAAGCACTTCGCGGCGGCCGGGCTGATCGGGCACGCCAACCACGATTTCGCGATCGAAGCGTCCCGGCCGCCTAAGCGCTTCGTCGATCGCTTCGGGCCGATTGGTCGCGGCAATCACCACCGTGTTCTGGCGCGGCTCGATCCCGTCGAGCAGCGTCAGCAGCTGCGCCACCAGCCGCTTTTCGGCTTCGCCGGTGACCTGGCCGCGCTTGGGTGCGATTGAATCGATCTCGTCGATGAAGATGATCGACGGCGCCGCCTGACCGGCCGCTTCGAACACTTCGCGCAGCCGCCGTTCGCTTTCGCCATAGGCCGAACCCATGATTTCGGGTCCGTTGATCAGGAAGAACTTGGCCGCGCTTTCATTGGCGACGGCGCGGGCCAGCAACGTCTTGCCGGTGCCCGGCGGGCCGTGCAGCAGGACGCCCTTGGGCGGATCGACGCCAAGCCGCTGGAACAGTTCGGGGTGGCGCAGCGGCAGTTCGACCATTTCGCGCAGGGCGTCGATCGTATCGCGCATCCCGCCAAGATCGTCATAAGTCACGTCGGCGCGGTGCTGGGCTTCGGTTTCGGAATATTCCGGAAGCAAATCGACTGCGGTCTTGGCGTTGATGTGGACGATGCCCTTGGGCGTCGCCGATACCACTACGAGCCGCAGTTCCTGCAACGCGAACGCGGGGGCATTCAGCATTTGCCGGATGTGATCGGGCATGTCGGCGTTGACCCGTTGATGGCCAGTGGTCGAAACCACGTCGCCTTCGACCAGCGGCCGGCCCGAAAAGGTTCGCTTCAGCGCCTCGGCCGAGCCTTGCAGCCGAACATTCGGCTGCGCTGGAGCGAACACGACGCGGGTCGCGGCCTTCGACGTTGCCTTGCGGACTTCGACGAAATCGGCCGAGCCGACGCCCGCATTGGCGCGCTGCAGTCCGTCGAGGCGGATGATGTCGATGCCTTCGTCTTCGCCATAGGGGCGGATCGCGCGCGCAGCAGTGGTGCGCTTGCCGACGATTTCGATGACATCGCCTTCCTTGAGCCCAAGCTCGGTCATCAGCTTGTCGGGCAGCCGTGCAAAGCCGCGCCCGCTGTCCGCTGGCGGCAGGCTCGCTACCTGCACTTTGCGCGACGTCGCGCGGTCGATCGTATCGGTCTCAGCCATTGTTTCTCCTCACCCGCGTTAGCCGCCAACGACGGCGCTGCAGCGCGGGTTCAATTCGGTCACTCAATATTTGATCGCACCGGCGATTTTACGAACCAGCTTGCGCGGCGCGAACCGGGTGCTTGCCGCCCCGATCTTGTTGAGCAGCCCAGCCACCGCCACCGCCTTGTTCTTGTCCAGCGCCGCGAGCCCGATTTCGACCACCTTGGCCGATTCCATGGCGATGCGGTCGAACATGCCGTTGCCGCCGAAGCCCGCGACATCGCCGAATTCGGTGCGCGTCGGCCCCGGGCACAGGCAGGTCACGCTGATCCCGTGCGGCTTCAATTCCTCATGCAGGGCTTCGCTCAGCGACAGGACGAACGCCTTGGTCGCGAAATATACCGCCATTTTCGGACCCGGCTGGAAGGCCGCGGTCGAAGCGACGTTAAGGATCGCGCCCGACTTGCGCTTGATCATCGCGGGCGCAACCGCGCGGCACAAATCGGTCAGCGTGCCGACGTTAAGGTCGATCATCTCGCGCTCACGCTTCGCATCGAGCTCGGCGAAGCGGCCAATCAGCCCGAACCCGGCATTATTGATCAGCAGGTCGACGGTTTCACCATTGGCCGCGATGTCGGCCATCAGCTTCGCCCCCGACCCTGGCTTCGACAGGTCGACCGCGACCGCCCGGGCATTGCCAAGCTCGTCCGCAAGCGCGTCCAGCAGGTCCTTGCGCCGGGCGGCGAGCACCAGCCGGTGCCCCCGCTTCGACAGCTGGCGCGCAAAGTCGACGCCCAGCCCCGACGATGCGCCGGTGACCAGCGCGACCGGCTTCATGCGCCCGATTTCGACACCGTGGCCTTGACGATCTTGCCCGGCTCGCGCGGCGGCTCGCCCTTGGGCAGCGCGTCGACATGCTCCATGCCACTTTCGACCTGGCCCCACACGGTATATTGGCCGTCAAGGAAGCTGGAATCGCCGAACACGATGAAGAACTGGCTGTTAGCGCTGTTCGGGTCGGACGTGCGCGCCATCGACGCGGTCCCGCGGACATGCGGAGCGTCGGAAAATTCGGCCTTGAGGTTGGGCAAGTGCGATCCGCTGGTGCCGGTACCGGTCGGGTCGCCGCCCTGGGCCATGAAGCCCGGAATCACGCGATGGAACGGAACGCCGTCGTAAAAACCGCTTTCGGCAAGCTCGGTAATCCGCTCGACATGGCCTGGCGCAAGGTCGGGGCGAAGCTTGATGACGACGTCGCCGCCGCTCGAAAGATTGAAAGTTAGGCGGTCGGCGTCGGCCATGATCTGCTCCAGTCAAAGGGTCGGGGAACCGCGATTTAGGTGTCCCGGGCTGCTTGCGCCAGAGGAGCACCGTCCATAGGAGGCGGGCATCGGGTCCAATCGAGGGGAAGATCATGAGCGAGAGCGAGCCCATCGCCGCCGCGCGCCCCCCGGTTCCAAGCACCGTCGTCGACGATGAAGACCGCCTTCGGCCGCAATTCGTCGACAAGGTGCTCGACGCCGTCGAAGCTGGCGACGACGAGACCGCGCGCCGGCTGGTCGAACCGCTCCATCCCGCCGACGTCGCCGACCTGATCGAAGCCGCGGCGCGCGACGAACGCGACGGCCTGGTCAAGGCGCTGGCGGGAATCGTCAGCCCCGACGTGCTTGCCGAGCTCAACGATTTCGTCCGCGAGGACCTGCTTGACGCGATGGAGCCGCAGCAGGTCGCCGACATCGCCGGCCAGCTCGATACCGACGACGCCGTCGCGCTGATCGAGGATCTCGACGACGACGACCAGCGCGCGGTGCTGCAGCGGATGGAGCCCGACGATCGCGCCGCGGTCGAGGAGGCGCTCAGCTATCCCGAAGAATCCGCCGGCCGGCTGATGCAGCGCGACCTGATCGCCGTGCCGGAGCATTGGAAGGTCGGCGCAATCATCGATTTCTTGCGCAAGACGCCCGATCTGGCCGACGATTTCTGGGAAATCTTTGTCGTTTCGCCGGGCCATCACCCGGTCGGTACCTGCAAGCTTTCAAGCATCCTTCGCGCGCGCCGCGAAACGCCGGTCAGCGACATCATGCTGCGCGAGCAGACGCTGATCCCGGTCGACATGGACCAGGAAGACGTCGCCTTGCGCTTCCAGAAATATGCGCTGGTGTCGGCCGCCGTAACCGACGCGTCGGGCCGGCTGGTCGGAATGATCACGGTCGACGACGTCGTCCACATCATTTCCGAAGAAGCGGGCGAGGACGTGCTTTTGCTGTCCGGAGTCGGCGACGAAGGCGACATCAACGAACCGGTCACGGAAAGCTATCGCTCGCGGGTCCGCTGGCTGATCGCCAACCTCGTCACGGCGCTGTCGGCCGCGGCCATCATCCGCCAGTTCATCGGCTCGATCGAACATCTCGCGGTACTTGCCGCACTGGGGCCGATCGTCGCCGGCGTCGGCGGCAATGCCGGCACTCAGACGCTGGCAGTAACCGTGCGCGCCTTTGCCACCAATCAGCTGACCGGCTCGAACCGCTGGCGCGCTGTTAGCCGCGAAATCCGGGTGGCGCTGCTCAACGGCATTACCATCGCGATATTGCTTGGGCTCGGCGTCACGCTGGTCCTCGGCAGCTGGCCGCTGGGTCTGGTCATCGGCACGGCGATGATGGTCAATATCGTCACTGCCGGTTGCGCTGGAGTGCTGGTTCCGCTGGCGCTTGAGCGCGCCGGCGCCGACCCCGCCGTCGCAAGCAGCGTGTTCCTGACGATGATCACCGATTCGATGGGTTATTTCGCCGTGCTCGGGCTGGCCACGGTGTCGGGCATCGTCGGCTAAAGCTTATTGGCGGGTTTGCTTGCCGACTCTTTTGCGCGTCGGTATCGCGGGCTTCGACATCAGCATGAAAGGACGGGCAATGACGGCATCAGTTTCAGCGGCGATCGATGGCAAGGTGGCGGCCCGGGCAATGCTGAGCCACCCCTTTTATCAGGCGTGGACCGAGGGGCGGCTGCCGCTTGACGTCCTGCGCGGCTACGCCCGTCAATATTACCACCACGTCGAAGCTTTCCCGCAGGCCGTCAGCGCGGTCCACAGCGCTTGCCCCGACCGTGACGGACGCCGGATGCTGGCCGAAAACCTGGCGGAGGAAGAGGGCATTGACGCCGGCAAGCAGGATCATGCCAGCCTGTGGCTGATGTTCGCCCGCGGGCTTGGCGCCACTGACGGCGAAATTGAGGCCGAAGCACTCAATCCCGAAACCCAGGCGTTGATCGACACCTTCCGGACCCTGTCGCGCCGGTCGTATGCGTCAGGCCTGGGCGCGCTGTATGCTTATGAAAGCCAGTTCCCGGGCGTTGCGTCGGCCAAGATCGAAGGCCTCGTCGACCGCTACGGGATCACCGATGAGCCGACCTTGCGCTTCTTCCGCGTCCACGAGCAGGCCGATGTCGAACATAGCGCGGTGTGCCGGGCGCTGCTTGACCGGCTGCCGCCAGCCGAGCGTGACGAAGCCGTTGCCGCCGGCGAGCAGCTGGCCGGTGCGCTGTGGAACTTCCTGTCGGGGGTCGAGGCCCGCGCCTCGCTTAACTAGGTCGCTGAACTAGGGGCCGCTTAACTAGCGACAGCCGCTGACGCTGGCCGAGCCGGTAACCTTGAGGGTGCAGGCCGGCCGGCCGCCAAGCCGCACCGTTGCCGGCCCGGTGGCATTGACCGTCACGGTGTCGCTGACGGACGCTTCAACGGTTGCCGATCCATCGACGCCAATGGTTGCGTCATGTGCAGCCAGCTGGCCCGCCGCGAGACTGGCCACGCCGCGCAGCTGAGCGCTCAGCTTGGTCGCCTTGCCGGCCATCGCGACACTGGCGGTCCCAAGCACTGCGACCGTCAGCTGATCAACCTTGACGTCCGCGATTTCAGCGCCGCCCGAGCCTTCGGCGGAAAGCGCGAAGGTCAGCCCTTTGACCCGGTCGATCGCCAGCGTTCCGGCACCGCTCAGCACCACGGAGCTGAGGTCGTGGGTGCCAAGCGCGATTTCGACGTTGCCGGGGTCCCGGCCGGAATCGCCGCCCCATGATGCCGCCCGGTTGCGCACGACGAGAGTGGTGCCCTGCACTTCGATGCTCACCCGGTCGAGTGCGGCCTGCGAGCCGCTGGCCCGCGCGAACGGCGCGACCCCCGTCCGCAAAGTGACCTTGAAGGGCCCCTCCAGCCGGATTTTTTCAAAACTGGTGACGCCGAAGTTGCGGGTCGCCGCGGAAGCGGGCGAAGCAAAGGCGGCGGCCACTGCGGCGGCAAGGATCAGGCTGCGCATGGGAATGAACCTTGAGCCGTCACGGTTAAGTCCGTCTTAAGAGCAGCGGACTTCGCCCGACCCGTTCTTTTCGATCGAGCATTTCGCGCCGCCGGAGATGTCGGCATCGCCCGACCCGGCGATTTCGACCCGCGCAGTCCCACTCGCCCGCGCCTTGATGTTGCCCGAACCGGCGACCGAAACGCTCGCCTGCTCGGTTGCCACTCCGCCGGCGTCGACATCGCCTGACCCGGCAATCGAATAATCGGCGGTGCGCGCCTTGCCCGAGCCGGCAGTGACGTTGCCCGACCCCGTGATCGCAAGCTTGATCGCCTGGACTTCAACCGTGCTGAGCTGGAGATCGCCGGAACCGGTGACGGTCCCTTCGAACCGATCGCCGCGAATATGATCGACCTTGAGGTCGCCCGACCCGGTAATCGCCGCGGCGCTTAATGCCGGGACGGTAATCACGAATTTGACCTTGCCGCGGTTCGACCAGCCAAAACTGAATGTCCCGTGCCGTTCCTTTTCGCTGATGACCAGTTTGTCGCCATCGATGCGGACGTCGGTAAGGTCCAGCACCTTGTCGGAGCCCTCGGCAACCGCGGTCGGGTTGGTTCCGGTGCGCACTTCCACGTCATACGGCCCATTGACTTCGATCTGGCTGAAATTGCCGACCGGGAAGGACCGCGTGATAGTTTCGGCACGGCCTTCATGGCTGCACCCGGCAGTGGTTGCGGAAAGGATCATGACGGCTGCGGCGATCGACTTGCGCATAGGGCCTCCTGGCTTGCTGTCTTATGTGAATAACACGGTAGGCCAGAACCCTCAAGCCACAAAAAAGGGCGCCCCGGCAAGGAGCGCCCCTTTGCTGTTCTCGCCTGGCAGTCGCTCAGGCTTCGATCTTGGCCTTGGTATGAATGACCGAGGCGGCGTTGAGGATCTCGAGGATCTTGGCCAGCGCCGACTTCTCGTCGGTCTGCTCCATCGCTCCCAGCTCGCGCGCCAGCCGCGACGAAGCGGCTTCGAAAATCTGCCGCTCCGAATAGCTCTGCTCCGGCGCATCGTCCGGGCGGAACAGGTCGCGGACCACCTCGGCGATCGACGTCAGGTCGCCCGAATTGATCTTCGCTTCATATTCCTGGGCGCGGCGCGACCACATGGTCCGCTTGACCTTGGGCTTGCCCTTGAGGGTCTCGAGAGCGTCCTTCATCGTCTTGTCGCTCGACAGCTTGCGCATGCCGACCGAGTCCGCCTTGTTGACGGGGACGCGAAGCGTCATTTTCTCTTTTTCGAACCGAAGCACGTACAACTCGAGACGAGTGCCGGCGATCTCGGTGCTTTGCAGCTCGACGACGCGGCCTACGCCATGTTTGGGGTACACGACATAATCACCGACATCGAAGCTGAGCGCCATTGTAGCCATTGCAAACCTTTCCAAATGCGGCAGACGAGCGACAAACCTGCCTCGCCCCCAAAACGACCGTAGGTCGCGGCTCTGCTGCCTGTTCCGTGGCTTCCTTAGATTTAAGGCCGCAGCTGTTCGCTTGCGGCCCTACGTGACGATTTTATATCACAACCGGCCTTAAATTGCGAGTCCGAGTTGAAGCGG
>JBDSGQ010000012.1:0-22426 GCA_039918915.1 Sphingomicrobium sp. | reverse complement strand
AGATCGCCTCCGCCTCGGCCCGCGGCATGGTGCGCATTGGCCCGGCGTAACCCTGGGCGCGGGCAACCGCTTCGGTTATTCCGAAAATCGTCGGCCCGCCCTTGTCGGCGGGGTTGTTCACATAGCCACCCTCCCGATCAATCAGTCGGCCAATGATGGCGCCAATGTTTTCCCGCTGCATGAGCATCTCCTGCGATTCGCGTGGTTACTAACCATATAGGTGTGGTGTAGGAAAAGTGTTTCTAACCACATCGCGGTATTTCGCAGGGGCTTGCGGCGGTCCTCGTCAAGCGGCCGACAACATTCTGTGCAACCGCCGGCACAATTAGGGGTTGTTCTCGTCGCGCCGGGGTCCATCCGGGGCGTCAGAGGGGACCGGCTTCAGTGACCGATGCGCTATCCGAGGAGCCGTTCAAGCTCCTGGTACAGTCGATCGTCGACTATGCGATTTACCTGCTGGACCCCAACGGCGTGGTAACCAGCTGGAACGCGGGCGCCGAGCGCATCAAGGGGTTCCAGGCCGAGGAGATCGTCGGCAAGCATTTTTCGACCTTTTATACGCCCGAGGACCGGGCTTCGGGCGTTCCTGAAAAAGTGCTTGAAACCGCTCGCCGCGAAGGCAAATTCGAAGGCGAGGGCTGGCGCGTGCGCAAGGACGGCAGCCAGTTGTGGGCAAGCGTCGTCGTCGATGCCATCACCGACGACACGGGCAAGCTGCTCGGCTTTGCCAAGATCACCCGCGACATGACCGAACGGCGCGCCGCGGAGCAGGCCCTGCTGGAAGCCGAGCGGCGGTTCCGGATCCTGGTCCAGGGCGTCACCGATTATGCGATTTACATGCTGTCGCCGGAAGGCGAGGTAACCAACTGGAACGCCGGCGCCGAACGCATCAAGGGCTATTCCCCCGACGAGATCGTCGGCGAACATTTCAGCCGCTTTTACACCCCCGAGGACTTTGCCGCGAAGGTCCCCGACCGGGCGCTTGCCACTGCGCGCGAAACCGGGCGCTACGAAGCCGAGGGTTGGCGGGTCCGCAAGGACGGCACGCAATTCTGGGCCAGCGTGGTCATCGACGCCATCCACGACGAGCAGGGGGAGCTGATCGGCTTTGCCAAGATCACCCGCGACATGAGCGACCGGCGCGAAACCCAGCTGCGGCTGGAAGAATCGCGCGAACAGCTGTTCCGGGCCCAAAAGATGGAGGCGCTGGGCCAGCTGACCGGCGGGCTGGCGCACGATTTCAACAATCTGCTGACTGCCATCCTCGGCGCGAGCGACCTTGCGATGCGCAACTCGACCAACCCGGAAAAGCTGAAAAGGATGCTCGACGGAATCCGCAATTCCGCACAGCGCGGCGCCAGCCTGACCAAACAGCTGCTGGCCTTTGCGCGGGCCCAGCCGCTCGAGATCCGGCAAATTCCGCTGCGCGACTTCCTTGGCGAAGTCACCACGCTGATCCGGCCCTCGTTGCGCAGCAATATCGAACTGGTAACGGAGATTTCGGACCAGGTGTGGCCCGTCGATGCCGACGCCGGGGCGCTCGAACTGGCGCTTCTCAACCTCGCTTTCAATGCGCGTGACGCGATGCCGGACGGGGGCACGCTGAGGCTGAGTGCCCAGAACGTCGTGCTTGATGGCAAGCCCGAAGGCCTGTCTGGCGAACATGTCGCGCTGCAAATGTCCGATACTGGCACCGGCATGAGCGCGGAGGTCCAGGAGCGGGTGTTCGAACCGTTCTTCACGACCAAGAGCTTCGGCGAGGGAACCGGCCTGGGGCTGAGCCAGGTGTTCGGTTTCGCCAAGCAGATCGGTGGCGCCGCAGCCGTCGAGTCCGAACCTGGCAAGGGTTCGGCGTTCACTCTTTATTTGCCGGCCAGCAAGGGGGTTTCGACAGCCGCGAATGCAGCGGGCAACAGCAAGCACGCGCTTGGCCGCGCACTGGTCGTCGAGGATGATTTGATCGTCGCCGAGCTGGCCGCTGGAATGCTTGACGAGCTGGGGTTCGAAACGATCGTCGCGCACAGCGCGAAGGAAGCGCTCGACCAGCTAGCGGGAGGCGCGAAGCCCCAGCTGATTTTCACCGATGTCGTGATGCCGGGCGGGATTAGCGGGATCGAGCTTGCCCGCAACGTCCGCAAACGCTTCCCCGAACTGCCGATCCTGCTGACCACGGGCTACAGCGAGCAAATCGGCGGGGCGCACGGTTTTCCAGTCCTTCAGAAACCGTATGAGCTGGAAACGCTGGCCGGGGCGCTGGGCCAGCTGCTGAAGCAGGACATCGCGCTGAGCTGAGCGCCGCGCGGCGTCGATTTGACAGGACGCGCTTTTCGGAGCCTGATCCGCCCCGGCCTGGGAATGGCCCGGCCGTGGAGGGGGATATCCAATGGCAACCAGCATTAGAGAACGCGCACCGATGCACCTGTGGGTCGTCGGCATTCTGTCGCTCTTGTGGAACGGCTTCGGCTGCTACGATTATCTGGTCACCCGGCTGCGCGACACAGATTATCTGGCGAAGATGATGCCGGGTACCGACCCCAATGCAGTGTTAGCCTATATCGACAGTTTCCCGCTCTATGCGCAAATTGGCTGGGGCCTTGGCGTGTGGGGCGGCCTGGCGGGCAGCCTGCTGCTGCTGCTGCGCAGCCGGTGGGCGACGCTGGCTTTTGCGCTGTCATTCATTGGAGCGCTGCTTGGCCTTGGGTACCAGATCATGCATCCCGCCGGCATTGCGTCGATGCATGAAGGCGCCGGGGGCGTCATGCCCTATGTCATCATCGCGGTTGCACTGGCGTTGGCGCTATATGCCCGGGCGATGGAAAAGAAGCGCGTGCTTCGCTGAGTTGACTGGGCGGCGCTTAACCGCGCCGCCCGCCGAACCGGGTGCGCTGCTGCTTGCCGAAACGGCCTTTGCGCGTGCCCGGTTTGCCTTCGGTTGAATGGCCGGGTCGGCGCGGCGCAACCCGGTCGATCTGCGGAATTCCGAGATCGTCTTCCTCAAGCCGGCGAATTTCGTCGCGCAGTCGCCCGGCTTCCTCGAACTCCAGGTCGGCGGCGGCCTTGCGCATCCGCTGTTCGAGGTCGGCGAGATAGGCTTTGAGGTTGTGCCCGACGAGGTGCGGCCGGTCTTCGTCGCCAGTATCCACCACCACGCCGTCGCGGTTCGCGAGATGCGCCATGACATCGCTGATCTGGCGCTTGATGGTGGCCGGCGTGATGCCGTGTTCGCGATTATATTGTTCCTGCTTTTCGCGCCGGCGGCTGGTTTCGGCCAGCGCCCGCTCGATCGAGCCGGTGATGGTGTCGGCATAAAGGATGACCCGGCCGTCGACGTTGCGGGCCGCGCGGCCGATGGTCTGGATCAGCGAGGTTTCCGAGCGCAGGAAGCCCTCCTTGTCGGCATCGAGGATCGCGACCAGCCCGCATTCGGGAATGTCGAGGCCTTCGCGCAGCAGGTTGATGCCGACGAGAACGTCGTAAACCCCGAGCCGAAGTTCGCGGATCAGCTCGATCCGCTCGAGCGTTTCGACGTCCGAATGCATGTAGCGGACCTTGAGCCCCGCCTCGTGCATATACTCGGTCAGATCCTCCGCCATGCGCTTGGTGAGGGTCGTCACCAGCGTCCGATAGCCCTGCCGAGCGGTCTTCCGGGCTTCGTTGACGAGATCGTCGACCTGGTCCTCGACCGGCTTGATTTCGACTGGCGGGTCGATGAGGCCGGTGGGGCGGATCACCTGTTCGGAGAACACGCCGCCAGTCTCGTTGAGCTCCCACGGGCCCGGCGTTGCGGAGAGGAAGGTCGTTTGCGGGCGCATCGCGTCCCATTCGTTGAAGCGCAGCGGCCGGTTGTCGATGCAGCTCGGCAAGCGGAACCCATATTCGGCAAGCGTGATTTTCCGCCGGTGATCGCCGCGCGCCATGGCACCGATCTGCGGCACCGTCTGGTGGCTTTCGTCGATGAACAATAGCGCATTGTCGGGCAGATATTCGAACAGGGTCGGCGGCGGCTCGCCCGGCAGCCGGCCAGTGAGAAAGCGCGAATAATTCTCGATTCCGGCGCAGCTGCCGGTGGCGGCAATCATTTCCAGGTCGAAATTGGTGCGCTGCTCGAGCCGCTGGAGTTCAAGCAGCCGGCCCTCGGCTTCGAGCTCCTTGAGCCGTTCGGCAAGTTCGTGGCGGATCGCTCCCATCGCCTGCTTCAGCGTCGGGCCCGGCGTGACGTAGTGCGAATTGGCATAGACCTTGATGCTGTCGAGAGTGGCGATGGTCTTGCCGGTCAGCGGGTCGAATTCGGTGATCGCTTCGATCTCGTCGCCGAAGAAGCTTACGCGCCAGGCGGTGTCTTCATAATGCGACGGGAAGATTTCGAGGCTGTCGCCGCGAACCCGGAAATTGCCGCGCGCGAATGCCTGGTCGTTGCGCTTGTACTGGAGGGCGACGAGCTTGCGGATGACTTCGCGCTGGTCCTCGATGCCGCCCTGCTTGAGGCTGAAGGTCATCGCCGAATAGGTTTCGACCGAGCCGATGCCGTAGAGGCACGACACCGAAGCGACGATGATCACGTCGTCGCGTTCCAGCAGCGACCGTGTCGCCGAGTGGCGCATGCGGTCGATCGCCTCGTTCACCGAGCTTTCCTTCTCGATGTAGGTGTCGGTGCGCGCGACGTAGGCTTCGGGCTGGTAATAATCGTAGTAGCTGACGAAATATTCGACCGCATTGTTGGGAAAGAAGCTTTTGAGCTCGCCGTACAGCTGGGCGGCGAGAATCTTGTTGGGAGCAATCACCAGCGCCGGGCGCTGCAGGCCTTCGATAACCTTGGCCATGGTGAACGTCTTGCCCGAGCCGGTGACGCCGAGCAGCACCTGGCTTTTTTCGCCGGCAAGCGCAGCGTCGGTCAGTTCGCGAATGGCGGTCGGTTGATCGCCCGCGGGCGAATATTCGGAAACGAGCTCGAACCGTTTGCCGCCTTCGGCCTTGTCCGGGCGAGCGGGCTTGTGCGGGACGAACGCCGGATTGGTTTCGGGCTCGGCCAGGCTGGTTCGGATCTGGATCGCCATCGCCGCCGATATGGCGTTCGCAGGCGCGTCCAACAACCGGCGAATGACAAAGCCGATGACGGCGGCGCCCAGTCAGGCTAGCGCCGGGCGCAATGGGTCAGGTTCCAATCTTCCTCAACCGCGGCGGCGGAGCCGCATCGCGCGATCCCGACATCGCCGGCAAGGTCGCGGCCGCGCTCAAGGCGGCCGGGGTCGAGGGCAAGGTCGAGCTGATCGAAGGCGCCGAATGTGCCGAGCGCTGCCGGGCCGCGGTCGATGCAGGCGCGCCCATGGTCATCGTCGGCGGCGGCGACGGCACGATCAGCGCCGCGGCATCCGCACTCGCCGACAGCAGGACCATGCTTGGCGTCCTGCCGCTTGGCACGCTTAATCATTTCGCGCGCGATCTCGGGCTTCCGTCAGACCTTGAGGAAGCGGCGCGAGTGATCGCCAGCGGCCACCATCGAAGCGTCGACGTCGCGGCGATGAACGACCGCGTGTTCATCAACAACAGCGCCATCGGCCTTTATCCGAAGATGGTCATCGACCGCGATGTCCAGCAGCGGCGGCTGGGCCGAAGCAAGCGGCTGGCGATGATCGTGGCGTCGGTGCGGACCCTGGTTCGCTTCAACCATCACCGGCTGACCCTGACGGTCAACGATGAAAAGGCGACCGTCGCCACACCGCTGCTGTTCGTCGGCAACAATGATTACCGGATCGATATCGGCGCGGCGGGCAAGCGCGACAGCATCGAGGATGGCCAGTTGTGCGTGCTCGTCATGCGCAAGAAGACCCGCGCGGGATTGCTGGCCGCCGCGATCCGCGCGCTTCTCAACCGGTCGCGCGACGACGACATGGTCCGGCTGGACGGGGTGGAACGGCTGCGGGTGGCGAGCCGGCGGCCGCAGGTTGCAGTCTCGCTCGATGGCGAAGTGATCCACTTCGCCCCGCCGCTCGACTACCGAATTCGCAAGAAAGCGCTTAAAGTGATTGCGCCGTGACCGTGCTCGCCCGCCGCGGTGGGCAGGTCGAACAGGCGATGAACGAGGGGGCTCGAGTGGGCGACGAAGCTAGTTCCAGCACTTCCGACGGGTCTCGCGCCCGGCTGATCTCACTCGCCGCGATTGCCATCATCCTGCTCAGCGCCGGGGCAGCGCTCCTGCCCATCGCCGGGGGCGTCAAGGGCTCGGTCGTCATCGGCGCCCTGCTAATCGCCGCGGGCCTGGCCGAAGTGTTCGCGGGAATGCTGCGTGGCGCCACCAAGGCGTTCGCCGTCGCCGCGGGCAGCGTAACCGTCCTTGCCGGAGTCATTTTCCTGCTGAAACCAACGGACCATCTATTTCCCAACGTCGTGCTGGTCACCGCCTGGCTGATTGCGCGAAGTGCGATCATCCTGGTCGGCAGCGGACGCACGGGCGGATCGGTCAGGACCTGGACGATGCTGTCGGCGGGCATGGACCTGGTGCTCGCGGTGCTGCTGATCACCGGGCTGTCGATCGCGACCATCATCGTCAACCTGTTCGGGCCGACCCAGCCAATGATCGCCAGCTTTGCCTGGGTCCTGGCGGCCAGCTTCATCGTCAACGGGTTGATGCTGCTTGAAGTCGCAGGTTGCGAACGCTCGCCCGATTGAGGAATGCACCTTTCACGAAGCACCAATCCGTGCTTGGATAAGTTTCGCTGAGGGGGAGCCTTTCCATTGATTAAACCGATCCCGCCGTCCGATTTTCAAACGCAGCCGATCGGTCAATCGACTGCGCTTGTCATCCTGGTCATGGTCGTGGGGATCACGGCCTATCTGTGGTTCACAGGCCATATGCGCAGCCGGGTCGGGCTGATCTTCGTCGCGATGATCGTTGCGGTACTTGCCTATTTCGCACTGTGGACCAACCCGATCACGTCACCGTGAGCGCGATTCCGGTCGCGGTCGCAAGCGGCCGCTGACGATGCTTCAAGGGCCACCGCAGATCCCGGTTTCGGAAGTTGCCGAGGTGGTCCGCGTGGCCGTCGCGCCGGTGTTCCTGCTCAGCGGCATCGGGGCGTTTTTGAACGTTTGCGCTTCGCGGCTCTCCCGAATCGTCGATCGCAGCCGGGTGATCGAGCCATTGCTGCTTGCCAGCCGCGGCGATGAGCATGAGCGGTGGGTGTGGGAACTGCGCATCGTCGATCGGCGCATGCAATTGGTGAACTGGGCCACGGCGCTGTCGGTGCTATCGGCGTTGCTGACCTGCCTGGTGGTGGTGCTGCTGTTTGCCGCGAGCCTGCTCCACAGTCACTTCGGAACGGTGATCGCGTTGCTGTTCATGGCGTCGATGCTGGCAATCGGGCTCGCCTTTGCAATCTTCCTGCGCGAAACCCGGCTTGCCGAGCGGGCGGTCCGGGTACGCACTGAGCTTCTCCAGCATCAGGTGGACGCGGGGAGCTAGCCGCTTTAACGCTCCGCGCCTGACCCCAGCCACGGAGCGATGACCCAATGCCCAGCGCCGAAAGCATTTCGACAAGCACCCTAGATCGCGTGCTGGTGCTGGAAATGGCGCGGGTTACCGAAGCGGCGGCGGTGGCTGCCGCCAAACTGATCGGCCGCGGCGATGAGAAAGCCGCCGACGCCGCCGCCGTCGAAGCGATGCGGACCGCGCTTAACCGCCTGCCGTTCGACGGCACCGTGGTCATCGGCGAGGGCGAACGCGACGAAGCGCCGATGCTGTACATTGGCGAGAAGGTCGGAACCGAACAGGGCACGGGGCCGAAGATCGACATCGCGCTCGACCCCCTGGAAGGCACCACGATCACCGCCAATGCCGGCCCCAACGCGCTTGCAGTGTTGGCGATTGCCGAAAGCGGCTGCCTGCTGAATGCGCCCGACGTCTATATGGAAAAGATCGCGGTCGGCCCCGGGCACCCGCCCGGAACGGTCGACCTGACCAAATCGACCGCCGACAATGTGCGGTCGTTGGCCGCGGCCAAGGGCGTTGAGCCAGGCGACATCACCGCCTGCGTCCTGGACCGCGACCGGCATTCCGGAATCATTGCCGAACTGCGCGCGCTGGGCTGCGCGGTGCACCTGATTTCGGACGGCGACGTCGCTGGCGTGATTGCGACGGCCGATCCGGACACCGGGATCGACATCTATATCGGTACCGGCGGCGCGCCCGAAGGCGTGCTTGCCGCCGCTGCGCTGCGCTGTGTCGGCGGGCAAATGCAGGGCCGCCTGCTGTTCCGCAACGACGACGAGATCGCCCGCGCCCGCCGCTGGGGAATCGACGACCTCGACCGCATCTACAACGTTGAAGACATGGCCAAGGGCGACTGCATTTTCGCCGCGACCGGAGTCACCGACGGGTCGCTGCTGAAGGGCGTCAAGCGACGCGGCAAGGTCGTCACCACCGAGACGGTGGTAATGCGCGCCGCCACCGGCACGGTGCGGTGGGTGCGAGGCGAGCATCGCCGCGCGCCAGGCGGAATCGGCACGCTCTAGCCATTGGACCGCGGAACCGGGTCGGCTACATCAAACTTCGTGGACCCGGCGCTCAATATCGACCGATCGATCACCGGGCAGCCGTGGCGCTGGCGGCGGCGGTCCGAGCCCAAAATTGGAATGGATGCGCTGGTCGACGAATTGCTGCTTGCGCGCGGGGTCGAACGCGACGACCTGGCGCGTCATCGCGATCCCAAAATCCGCGATTTCCTGCCCGATCCGTCCTGTTTCAAGGACATGGACGAAGGCGCCCGCCGGCTCGCCGACGCCATCGCCGGCGGTGAAACCATTGCCATTTTCGGCGACTATGACGTCGACGGAGCGACCAGCGCGGCGCTGCTGACCCTGCTGCTGCGCCGGCTTGGCGCGGAGCCGATGGTCTATATCCCCGACCGGCTGATGGAGGGCTATGGCCCGTCGGGAAAGGCACTCGTCGAGCTCAAGGCGCGCGGCGCGAGCGTCGCCGTCTGCGTGGATTGCGGAGCGCAGGCGTTCGAGGCGCTGGAGGAAGCGCATGCCCAAGCATTGGACGTGATCGTGGTCGATCATCATCAATGCGCCAGCCAGCTGCCGGTGGCGGTCGCGATGATCAACCCCAACCGGCTTGACGAGAGCGAAGGGGGGGCCGCGCACGGCCATCTGGCGGCGGTCGGGATGGCGTTCCTGCTGGGCGTTGCGTTGCTTCGTGAGCTGCGTGGCCGGGGGTTCTTCGCGGGGCGCGAGGAGCCTGGCATGCTCGACTTGCTCGACCTGGTTGCGCTGGGCACCGTGGCCGATGTCGCGCGGCTCAAGAGCCTCAACCGCGCATTCGTCACCCAGGGCCTCAAAGTGATGGCCGCCGGCCACAATATCGGACTGGTCGCGCTGGCCCAGGCCGCGCGGCTGGTGAAGAGCCCAAGCTGCCGCGACCTCGGATTTGCGCTCGGCCCGCGGATCAATGCCGGTGGCCGGGTGGGCAAATCGGACCTTGGCGTGCGCCTGCTGACCGCGACCGATCCCGACGAAGCGCGGACCATCGCCGCCGAGCTCGACCGGCTCAACGAAGAACGGCGAGCGATCGAAATGCTGGTTACCGAACAGGCCGAAGCGCAGGCCAAGGACCAGGCCGACGCGTCGGTCATCATCGTGATGAGCAGCGGCTGGCACCAGGGCGTGATCGGCATCGTCGCCGGACGGATCAAGGAACGGTTCGGGCGGCCCGCGATCGTCATCGCCGAGACCGAAGACGGCTCCGGCAAGGGTTCGGGCCGGTCGATTTCGGGAGTCGACCTTGGCGCGGCGGTCCTTGCGGCCAAGGACAGCGGGCTGCTGACCGCCGGCGGTGGACATGCCATGGCGGCCGGCCTGACGCTGCCGCCAGGCGGGCTGGAGGCATTCCGGACCTTCATCAACGACCGGCTTGCGGCGGACATCGCACAGGCGCGCGGTGGCCGGGCGCTGTTGCTCGACGCCTTGCTTGCGCCGGGCGGAGTGGCGGGGGCGCTGTGCGATGCCCTGGACGCCGCCGGGCCATATGGCGCGGGCTGGCCAAGCCCCCGGGTCGCGGCGGGACCGGCCCGTCTGATCAAGACGGCAATCGTCGGCGATGGCCATGTTCGCGGAATCGCCTGCGGCGACGATGGCAAGAGCTTCAAGTGGATCGCGTTTCGAAGCGCTTCGACCGACCTTGGCCGGGCACTGCTCGCGTCGCCGCCCGACGAGCGCTGGTGGCTGGCCGGATCGATCCGCCGCGATGAGTGGACCGGCGGCGATGCCGCGGAGATGCATCTGGAAGATGCGGCGCTTGCTTGACCCTCGCGCGGGCCTCGCCTAACCGGCGAGCCGCTTCAAAGCGGCCCCATCGTCTAGTGGCCTAGGACGTCGCCCTTTCACGGCGAAAACACGGGTTCGAGTCCCGTTGGGGTCACCAGCGCTATCATCATGCTGTTTGGTTCCGGCGGTCCGGCGGCTAGATTCTCAGCGCCGCCACCGCGATTACCGCCACCAGCGCGACCATGCTTGCGCCCAGAGCAAGCGCCGCTTCAAGCCCCTTCGAGCGCGCGTAGGCCAAAGTGATCCCAAGCTTGACCGCCATGTTGGCAAGCACGGTGCCGGCCAGTGCCAGCGCCGCCAGCTTGGCGCCGATCGCCGCCGGATTAAGGCCGCCGAGCGTGAGGATGGCCGTGTCGACGTCCATCGTCCCGGTGATCAGCAGCAGCCCGGCAATACCCTGTTCGCCGAAGCGGCCTTCGGCCCAGCGCGCGGCAACCGCGGCGACGGCAACGAAAATCAGGAAACCCAAAGCGGGAACGATCGCAATCGGATTGCGCGAGGGTTGCGGAGCGTCGCTTGCGGGAGCCTTGCGGAACAGCCACCAGCCGGCCGCCGCGCTGACCAGGAAAGGCGCCAGCATCAGCAGTGCGAACGGGACCACGACGCGGGTTGCCAGAATCGCCACGAGGAGCGTGATCCGCAGGTACATGACCGACGTCGCAAGGGCGATTCCGGCGGGTTCGGCGCCCGGCTTCGATTCACTTCCGAGGCGTTGGGCAAGCGCCTGGGTGACCGCGGTCGAGCTGTAGGCGCCGCCGATCAGCGCGGTCGCCAGGGTGCCATGGCGCTCCCCGAATATCCGGTTGGCGATGTAACCGAGGAAGGAAAAGCCGGTCACCAGCATCACGACCAGCCACAATTTGCGGAGGTCCCACGCGCCATACGGACCGTAATGGCCAGCCGGGAGGAAGGGCAGCACTGCGCAGGCGATGATCGCGAAGCGCGCCAGCGCTTTGACGTCCTGTTCGTCCAGCCGGTCGACGAAGCCGTGAAGTTCGCTGCGCAATGCCAGTAATGCGACCGCGACGGCGGCGCTCGCGATGGCGATGCCGGGATTGCCGCTGCCGGCGAGGAAAGCGATGGCGATGGTCGCAAGCGCGGCGGCGGCGCTGGTCGAATCGTGGCTGGTACGCAGTTCCGGTGAGTAAGCGATGACCATCATCGCCACTGCACCAACCGCGATCGCACCCGCCGCAAGCGGATTGCCGTGAAGCGCCAACAGGCCGGCGATGCCGCTGGCCAGGCCCAGCAGCGAGAAAGTCCGTACTCCCGCAACCCGGGTGCCGGCCTTCTGGCCCTTGAGCTTCCAGCCGCGTTCGACCCCGATCAGCAACCCGCACGCCAGCGCGGTGGCAATGAACAGAGCGTCCCGATACCAGGCGGCGTTCAGCGCAGCCGCTCCGCATGCCAGCGCAGGTGATCGGCCATGAAGGTCGAGATGAAATAATAACTATGGTCGTAGCCGGGCTGGCGGCGAAGAGTCAGCGGGAGACCTGCCGCGGCGCACGCCGCTTCGAGCAAGTCGGGGCGCAGTTCGGTATCGAGAAACGGATCGGCCTCGCCGACATCGACCAGCAGCCCGGCAAGGCGGGCCCCGTCCGCGATCAGCGCCACCGAGTCATGCTTGCGCCACTCCGTCGGATCGTTGCCGAGATAGCCGGCGAGTGCCTTTTGCCCCCACGGCACCTGCCCCGGAGCAACGATCGGAGCGAATGCGGAAACGCTTCGGAAACGATCCGGATGACGCAGCGCGACGGTCAAAGCGCCATGACCGCCCATCGAATGGCCGGTGATCCCCTGGCGGTCCATATCTGCCGGGAATTCCGCCGCAACCAGTGCTGGCAGCTCTTCCGTGACATAGGTCCACATCTGGAAGTTGGCCGCCCACGGAGCCTGCGTCGAGTCGACGTAAAAGCCGGCGCCCTGGCCGAAATCATAGCTGTCGGAATCGGGCACCGCCTCACCGCGGGGAGAGGTATCGGGCGCGACCAGGATCAGGCCGAGTTGTGCACAGGCAGCGCGGAATTCGCCCTTTTCGGTGACATTGGCGTGGGTGCAGGTGAGGCCCGACAAATACCACACGACCGGGAGCTTCCCGCCGCTGCCGGCCTGCGGCGGAAGGAAGATCGAGAACGTCATGCCGGTCGCGGTAGCCACCGAGGGGTGCTTTACGACGAGCTGCCGACCGCCGTGCGACCGGACGTCCGACAGGATTTCGAGACTCACTCCGCCGGCGGACGGTGCAGGCCGCACAGCTTGTTGCCGTCGGGATCGCGCATGTACGCAAGGTAGAGCCGGCCGAAGGCGCTGTCGCGGTAACCCGGCGGATCCTCGCAAGCCGTGCCACCCGCCTCCACCCCGAGCCGATGCCAGGCGTCGACTTCCTCGGGACTGTCGAAATTAAACCCGATCGTGCCGCCGTTCGCGGCGTGCGCCGGCTCGCCATTGATAGGTTTGCTGACCATGAACGTCGAGCCCTTGTTGCGATAGGCGAGGCGGCCCTTGGGATCCTGGAACCCGTCCTTGCCCAACAGCTGGTCGTAGAAGCGCTTCGACCGTTCGATGTCGTTGCTTCCAACCATCACGTGACTGAACATCCGATTTCTCCCTAAAGCTCGACCGCGTGGGTTGCAGTGGCATTGTCGCCGGTGTTGGGCGTGCCGTCGGGGTCGATCAACAGCAGCTTCACTTCGCCGCGCCGAGCCGCCGGGCGATGCTCGGTTCCGGCCGGGACAATCAGCAGCTCGCCCGGCCCGACGGTCACGGTCCGGTCGCGAAAGTCCATGTCGAATTCGCCTTCAAGGATCAGGAACAGCTCGTCGGTTTCGTCGTGCTTGTGCCACACCCATTCGCCTTTGGTCTTCACCAGGCGGACTTCATTATCGTTGTAGCGCGCGATGATCTTGGGCGCCCAATGGTCGCTGAACGCGTCGAGCTTCTCGTTCAGGTTTACCTTGGTTGCGGCGGTTGCAGACATTTCGAGACCCTCCTGTTGAGTTGCGATAAACAACTCATCGTGCAAACCCGCCTGCCAATCAATAGACCACCACCGCCCGAATGCTTTCCCCGGCATGCATCAGGTCGAAACCGCGGTTGATTTCGTCCAGCGACAGGCGGTGGGTGATCATCGGGTCGATGGCGATCTTTCCGTCCATGTACCAGTCGACGATCTTGGGCACGTCGGTCCGCCCCTTGGCGCCGCCGAACGCGGTTCCGCGCCAGTTGCGGCCGGTGACCAGCTGGAATGGCCGCGTGGCGACTTCCTTGCCCGCTTCGGCAACCCCGATGACAATGCTGGTGCCCCAGCCGCGATGGCAGCATTCGAGAGCGGTGCGCATCACTTCGGTGTTGCCGGTCGCATCGAAGCTATAGTCCGCGCCACCGTCGGTCAGCGCGACCACTTCATCGACAATCGCGGCCCGGTCCTTGCCGCGCCCATCGATGAAGTCGGTCATGCCGAACTTGCGGCCCCATTCCTCGCGGTCCGGATTGATATCGACGCCGACGATGCGATTCGCACCGACCAGCCGGGCGCCCTGGATGACATTGAGGCCGATTCCGCCGAGCCCGAACACGACGACATTGGCGCCGGGCTCGACCTTGGCGGTCTTGACCACCGCGCCGACGCCGGTGGTCACCCCGCAACCGATGTAGCAGCTGGTGTCGAACGGCGCGTCGTCGCGGATCTTGGCGACCGCGATCTCCGGCAGGACGGTGAAGTTCGAAAAGGTCGAGCAGCCCATGTAATGGAAGATGGTCTGGCCCTTGTAGGAAAAGCGGCTGGTGCCATCGGGCATCACACCCTTCCCCTGGGTCGCCCGAATGGCGGTGCACAAATTGGTTTTGCCGCTGAGGCACGATTTACACTGGCGGCATTCGGGCGTGTACAGCGGGATCACATGGTCGCCGGGTTTGACGCTGGTCACGCCAGCCCCAACCTCGCGCACCACGCCGGCGCCTTCATGGCCGAGGATCGACGGAAACAGGCCTTCGCTGTCGAGCCCGTCGAGGGTGTAGGCGTCGGTATGGCAGATCCCCGTCGCCATGATTTCGACCAGCACTTCGCCAGCCTTGGGCCCGTCCAGATCAAGCTCGACGATTTCGAGCGGCTGCTTGGCTGCAAAGGCGACGGCGGCACGGGTCTTCATTGTCGGCGATTCCTCCTGTCCGCCGCCATTGCCACCTCACTGGCGTTCGGCCAAGCTGTGGCCATGGGGAGCGAGCTGGCCGGCCGACATGCACTGATCACCGGCGGAGGGACCGGCATCGGTGCCGCCGCCGCCGAACATCTGAACGCTGCCGGGGCAACGGTCACCGTCGTCGGGCGCCGCCCGGCCCCACTGGAGGAAGTGGTGGCGCGCGGCCACGCCACGTCGTGGTTCGCGTGCGACGTCACCAGCACGCCATCGATTGAGGCCGCATTGCAGTCGGCGCGGTCCGCGAACGGCCCCGTCGACCTGTTGATCGTCAATGCCGGAGTCGCCGAAAGCGCGCCGTTCCACAAACTGGCTCGCGACAGCTGGGACCGGATCATCGCCACCAACCTGACCGCCGCTTTCGCCACCACTCAGGCAGCGATCGGCGACCTTTTGAAAAGCGACAATGGTCGGCTGGTGTTCGTGGCTTCGGTGGCGTCGCTTCGGGGCGTGGCCTACGCCGCCCATTATGCCGCATCGAAACATGGGCTGCTGGGCCTGATGCGCAGCCTGGCAGTCGAATATGCCAAGACCAGCCTGACCGTGAATGCGGTGTGCCCGGGCTATGTCGACACGCCGATGACCGATCAGTCGGTCGCACGCGTGTCCGGAATTACCGGGCGCAGCGAGGACGACGCGCGTTCCGCCATCACCGCGATGAATGCCAGCGGGCGGCTGGTCGATCCGCAGGCGGTGGGCGCTGCAATCGCGATGCTGTGCATGCCCGTCAGCCGCGACATCAACGGCGCCGCCGTGCCGATCGACGGAGGAACCAGCGCGTGACCTTCGACCCGGCAAAATATTCGCCGAAGCATTTCCTGTGGGACTTTGCCGACGGGGTCGGGACGATCACGCTCAATCGGCCCGAGCGCAAAAACCCGCTGACCTTCGACAGCTATGACGAGCTTCGCGACCTGTTCCGCGACCTCAGGCAAGCGCGGCAGGTCACCGCAATGGTCATCGGCGGTGCCGGCGGCAACTTCTGTTCGGGCGGGGATGTGCACGAGATCATCGGCCGGCTGGTCGCAATGGACGCCGACGGCTTGCTGGCGTTTACGCGCATGACCGGCGACCTGGTACGGGCGATGCGCACTTGCCCGCAACCGATCGTCGCCGCGGTGGAAGGCGTGTGCGCCGGGGCCGGTGCGATCCTGGCGATGGCCAGCGATATTCGCTTTGCCACTCCGGCGACGAAGACGGCATTCCTGTTTTCGCGCGTCGGCCTGTCGGGCGCGGACATGGGCGCGTGCGCGATCCTGCCGCGCCTGATCGGCCACGGGCGAGCGGCCGAATTGCTGTTCACCGGCCGCGCGATGACCAGCGACGAGGGGCTGGCGTGGGGATTTTACAACCGCGTCGTGGCGGACTCGCGGGCCGAGGCGGCGGCATTTGCGCTGGAGCTGGCACGCGGGCCAAGCGTCGCGCATTCGGTCACCAAGCACCAGCTCGACGCCGAATGGCACGTATCGATCGAGGAAGCGCTGGAAATGGAGGCGCGGGCGCAGGCGCAGTGCATGCAAACACGCGATTTCCGCCGCGCTTACGAAGCGTTCGCGGCCAAGCGCACGCCGGAGTTCCAGGGCGACTGATGGCCGACCGGAGCTTCCTTGCCTGGCCGTTTTTCGAACCGCGGCACCGCGAGTTGGCGGACGCGCTGCAGGCGTGGTGCGCGGATGGGCTGGCCACGCACGGCGACGACCTCGACGCCGAGTGCCGGGCGCTGGTGGCAGCGCTTGGCAGCGCGGGGTTTCTCAAGCTGTGCGTGTCGAACGGCGACATCCGCCCCGACGTCCGCAGTCTCGCGATCGCCCGGGAAACGTTGGCCTATCATTCGGCGCTGGCCGATTTTGCCTTTGCCATGCAGGGCCTCGGATCGGGCGCGATCTCGCTGTTTGGAACCATCGAACAGAAGCGCCAGTGGCTGCCCAAGGTAGCCAGCGGCGAGGCCATCGCCGCCTTTGCAATGACCGAGCCGGGGTGCGGGTCGGACGCGGCCAATTTGTCCACTTCGGCCATGCGCGACGGCAATGAATGGGTGCTGGTGGGCGACAAGACCTACATTTCCAATGGCGGGATCGCGGATTTCTACGTCACCTTTGCGCGGACCGGCGAAGGCGAAGGCGCGCGCGGCCTGTCGGCGTTCGTCGTTCCCGCCGAAGCGGTGACCGTGGCCGAACGGATCGACGTCATGTCGCCGCACCCGCTGGCCCGATTGAAATACGACAATGCGCGGATCCCCGCCGATGCGATCCTGGGCGAACCCGGCGACGGCTTCCGGATCGCGATGGAAACGCTGAACCTGTTCCGGGTGACGGTCGGCGCCGCGGCACTTGGCTTTGCGCGGCGGGCGCTGGACGAAGCCGTGGCTTGGTCGAAGGAACGGCGGCTGGGCAGCGCAACGCTGGCCGACAATGCCGTGACCCAGGCAACCCTGGCCGACATGGCGCTGGCAATCGATGCATCCGCGCTGCTGATCTATCGCGCGGCATGGCAGCAGGATGTTGGCGGAACCAATAACCGCCGGGTCGCGGCCATGGCCAAGCTTCACGCGACCGAAGCCGCCAGCCGAGTGATCGACGCCGCGGTGCAGCTTCACGGCGGCGCCGGGGTCACGCGCGGGGTCAAGGTCGAGGAACTGTATCGCGATATCCGCAGCCTGCGGATTTACGAAGGTGCAAGCGAAGTGCAACGGCAGGTCATTGCGCGCGATCTGTTGAAGGGGGAACGACCATGAAAATTCTGCAACCGGCGGGATGGCTGCGGCCAAGCGGTTATTCGAACGGAGTCAGCGCCAGGGGGCGGATGATCTTCACCGCCGGGATCATCGGCTGGGACGAGCGCGGGAGCTTTCCCGAATATACGCTGCATGGCCAGTTCGCGCGGGCGTTGCGCAATACCCTGGCCGTGCTGGCCGAGGATGGCGCAGGCGCCGAGCACATCGTCCGAATGACTTGCTACGTCACCGACCGCCACGAATATGTGAGTTCGCGCGACGAGATTGGCGCGGCATGGCGCGAGATCATGGGCGACCATTATCCGGCGATGGCGCTGGTCGAGGTCAAGGGCCTGGTCGAAAGCGCGGCCAAGGTCGAAATCGAGACGACGGCGGTCGTTCCGGATTGATGCGCGACACGTTCGTCGAAGACCGGTTGCCACCGCCCGAGCTGCTTCCCGAATTCCGTTTCGACCTGCCCGAACTGCAATACCCAGATCGGCTGAATGCCGCGGCCGAGTTGCTGAAGGGTGGCAAAGGTCAGGCACTGGCGATGGTCAACGCTGCCGGGCGCTGGACGTACGCCGAACTGGACCGGTTCAGCGGTCGCATTGCGCGGCTGCTGGTGGAGGAAGAGGGGCTGATCCCCGGCAACCGCGTGCTTCTGCGCGGGCCCAATTGCTACACCATGTTCGCGGCGTGGCTGGGCGTGCTGAAGGCCGGAGGCGTGGTGGTGGCAACGATGCCGCTGTTACGGCCCGGCGAGATCGCGACCGTGATCGAGCGGGCGCGGATCAGCCATGCGATCGTCGACAGCCGCTTCATCGGCGATTTCCGTGCAGCGGCCGAGCAGACGCACGTCGTCAAACGGGTGATCAAATATGACGGCGATTATGGACGGGGACAGCTGGAGACGCGGACCGCCGAGCTGGAGCCGCTGGCAGCGGTCGACACCGGGCTCGACGACCCCGCACTGATCGCCTTTACCAGCGGTACGACGGGAGTGCCCAAGGGCTGCGTGCAGTTCCACCGCGATCTCCTGGCCCCGTGCGACACCTTCGCGAAGCACCTCGTCGATCCCAGGCCAGGCGATGTCTTCCTGACCAGCGCACCGATGGCCTTTACGTTCGGGCTGGGGATCACGCCGCTGTTCCCGCTGCGCTTTGGAGCGGCCAGCGCCACGATCGAACAAGGCGGGCCGGCCGCCTTGGCCGACGCGATTGTGAAGCACGGGGTAACCCACCTCGGCACCGCGCCGACCGCCTACAAAGCCCTGTTGTCGCAGCCGAACCTGGCCGACGCCTTGAACACGCTGCGTTATTGCATCTCGGCCGGCGAGCATTTGCCCGAGGCGATCTGGCACGCGTGGAAGGAGCGGACGGGAATCGCGATCACCGACGGCATCGGCGCAACCGAGATGATGCACATCTTCGTGTCGGCGGCGGGCGACGACATCCGCCCGGGAGCGACGGGCAAGGCGGTGCCGGGCTATGAAGCGACGGTGCTCGATGCCGAGGGGAAGCCGCTGACCGAGGGCGTTGGCCGCCTGGCGATCAAGGGTCCGACCGGCTGCCGCTACCTCGACGATCCACGCCAGCGCGATTATGTCGCCAACGGCTGGAACGTCACCGGCAACACCTATCGCAAGGACGCCGACGGCTATTATTATTACCTCGCGCGGAGCGACGACATGATCGTCAGCTCGGGCTACAATATCGGCGCTCCGGAGGTGGAGAATGCGCTGCTGTCGCACCCCGCCGTCGCCGAATGCGCGGTGATCGGCGTGCCCTGTCCCGAGCGCGGCCAGAAGGTCAAGGCGTTCATCGTGCTGGGCGCTGCGGTGGAGGGCTCAAAGGCGCTCGTGGAAGCGCTTCAGACGCACGCCAAGGCCCAGATCGCTCCCTATAAATATCCTCGTGAAATCGCGTTCGTCGAGGCGCTTCCGAAAACGGCGACGGGGAAGCTTCGGCGGGGCGAGCTCCGCAGCCGCGGCGGATCCTAGTTCAACGGCAGCCGGATCGTCGCTTGATAGCCCGTCTCGGTCATTCCGGATGCGATGCTGCCGCGATAGAGTTTGAGGATTCGCGCCATCAGCGCGCTGCCCTGGCCCGACGAGACATTGCTGACCGCTTCGGTTTGATCGCCCCTGCTTTCGACCCAATCCAGAACCAGGTCCTGATCGTCGAGCCGGCCCGACAGCCGCGCCGTTCCGCCGCGGCCGAGCGCGCCATGCTTGAGACTGTTGGTCGTCAGTTCGCCAAGCACCAGCGAGACGGTACGGGCGCGGTCTTCATTGAGATGGACGTCGGGCAGACCGTCGCACACCAGATTGCCGCCCGATTCGGAAAACACCCGGCTGACATCGTCGCACATGCGCGCCAGCGGCAGCCCCCCGTCGACGTCGAGCAGCTTGGCCTGCACGTCGGCAAGCCGCGCCATGCGCGCCGCCACGGTCCGGGCGAAATCGAGATGTGCCGAGTCGGCGTGGGCCGAGGCCATCAGCAATGCCGCGCTGATCGCATGCGCGTTGCGCAGCCGGTGGCGCATTTCGGCCGCGACCACCGTCATTGCGTCCTCCCGCTGGCGCCGATCGCTGATGTCGCGGGAAGTCGAGAGGATGGCCGCCACCGACCCGGATGGTGAGCGCACCGGCGACACCGTGACTTCCCACCAGCGCGGTTCGCCCTTGGCGGTCGGGCAGAATGCTTCGAAGCGGTTGATCCGCCCGGCCCGCGCTTCTTCCATCGCATCGACCAGCAGCGGCCGCGCATCTTCGGGCCACAGCGACGGCCACGGCTTACCCGCGATCGCGCAGAAATCATCGACCTGCATCGCCTTCTTGCCGTTGCAATTCATGAATTGCAGCGACCCGTCGATGCCGATCACCTTGATGCAATCGTCGCTTTGGTCGAGCAGGCCAAGCACCACCGACGACAGCGGCAGGCCGGATGAGCGAAGAAATTCGACTGCATCGGCCTCTTCGGCCGCACCCGCGCTATCGACCAGGCGCGGCGCGGCTTCCGGCGAAAGTGCCGGTTCGCGGCCGTCCAACACATCGGCGCTCATGCGACGGCAAGCTCCCCTTCACTGGCCTTCCCAACCGCCGGGATTCCGGAATTGGCGAACTGGTTCGGCGCCTTAGCGAATTGGGCCGGAATGAACAATGAACGGCCGCGACCCGATCGCGACGGCCAGCGTTCCTACTCGAATTCGACGATGACCTGATCGACCGCAAGGCTGTCGCCGGCCTTGGCCGGGGTCGCCTTGACCGTGGCCGCCTTGGGCGCGCGGAGGATGTTTTCCATCTTCATCGCTTCCATCACCGCAACCGGCTGGCCCGGCTCGACCTTGTCGCCGACCGCGACGTCGAGCTTGGTGAGAAGTCCCGGCATCGGCGCCAGCAGCAGCCGCGACAGGTCGGGCGCGGGCTTGTCGATCATATGCCTCGACAATTCGGCAACGTGCGGCGGCAGGACCTGCACCCGGTGCGTGCGCCCGCGCGTCTGAAGTTCCCAGCCGCGACCGGCCCGGCGCACCTGGACGATGCGCCGGCGGCCGTCGATGGCGGCGATCAGCAAGCGCTGCCCGGGCGTCCAGCGGCCGACGATGTCGATCGGGCCCTGCCCGTCGAGCACCGCCAGAGTGCCACCCTTGTACGGCTTGATGCGGACGCGATGCTCGGCCGCGCCGATGCGCACCACGCGCTCGCACGGGAAATGCGGCGGCGGCCCCAGTTGATCGCTGATCCCGGTTGCGCGCTCGTCGGTAATCACCGCGACCATGCCCGCGATTGCCGCGAGGTCGCCGGTCAGCTGAGCGTCCGCGGGCGCGCCGTCGAAGCCGTCGGGAAATTCCTCGGCGATGAAGCCGGTGGTAATGTCGCCGCTGCGGAAACGCGGGTGCTGCATCAGCGCCGACAGGAAATCGACATTGTCGCTGATCCCGTCGATCACGAACTGGTCGAGCGCGTCGACCTGGGCGTCGATCGCGGCGTCGCGCGTCGGTGCCCATGTGATCAGCTTGGCGATCATCGGGTCGTAAAACATGCTGACTTCGCCGCCGTCGACGACACCGTCATCAACGCGGATGCGCACATCGTCATTGCGAGCGGAGCGAAGCAATCCAGCCTTCGCGCCGCTGGATTGCTTCGCCGCTGCGCTCCTCGCAATGACGGTTTCGGTTTGTTTCGGCGGCCAGTAGCGGATCAGCCGGCCGGTGCTCGGCAGGAACCCGCGATAAGGGTCCTCGGCATAGACGCGGGTTTCGATCGCCCAGCCATTCAGCTTCACATCGTCCTGGGTGAAACTCAGCTTCTCCCCCGCGGCGACGCGGATCATCTGTTCGACCAGGTCGAGACCGGTGATTTCCTCGGTCACCGGATGCTCGACCTGAAGCCGGGTGTTCATCTCGAGGAAGTAGAAGCTGTTGCCGCTGGTGTCCGCGCCGTTGACGATCAGCTCCACCGTGCCCGCCGAATAATAGCCAACTGCCCGCGCCAGGGCGACCGCCTGCTCGCCCATGCTTTTGCGCATTTCGGGTGTCACGAAGGGCGACGGCGCTTCCTCGACCACCTTCTGGTGGCGGCGCTGGATCGAGCATTCGCGCTCGTTCAAATAAACGATGTTGCCGTGCTGGTCGCCGAGCAGCTGGATCTCGATATGGCGCGGCTGTTCGATGAATTTTTCGATGAACACGCGGTCGTCGCCGAAGCTGTTGAGGCCCTCGCGCTTCACGCTGTCGAAGCCTTCGGACACGTCCTGGTCGTTCCACGCCAGGCGCATGCCCTTGCCGCCGCCACCGGCCGAGGCCTTCATCATCACCGGATAGCCGACCTCGCCCGCGATCCTGACCGCCTCGTCGGTGGTGGCGATGTCGTCGAGATAACCGGGGACGATGTTGACCCCGGCCTTTTGCGCCAGCTTCTTCGATTCGATCTTGTCGCCCATCGCCGCGATCGCCTTGGGCGGCGGCCCGATGAAGACGATTCCGGCTTTGTCGAGCGCCTTGGCGAAGCTCTCGCGCTCCGACAGGAAGCCGTAGCCAGGGTGCACCGCTTCCGCGCCCGTCGCCTTGCACGCGTCAATGATCAGCTCGGCCTTGAGGTAGGATTCGCTCGCGGGCGCCGGCCCCAGCCGAACGCTCTCATCCGCCATCAACACGTGCGGCGCGCGCGCATCGGCGTCCGAATATACCGCGA
>JBDSGQ010000011.1:0-46604 GCA_039918915.1 Sphingomicrobium sp. | reverse complement strand
CGGCAACCGTAGAGGTTGTCGAACTTCGACTTGGTCACGCTATCGTTGACGTTGATCGCCGGGAACGGCAGCTTGCCGGTCTTGGCCAGTTCATACAGCCGATGGACGCCGGTCGTCGTTTCTTCCGACACGCCCTTGATCGCCTGCACCGACTTGGTGAGATAGCCCGGACGTTCCTTGATGAAGCGCTGAAGCGTCGCGACGAACACTTCTTCTTCCTCGTTCGACGGCGCAAACAGCGCCTCGCCAGCCTCGACGCGCGCACCCCACAAGGCGAACATCGTGGCGTCGCCGCCATCGTCGAGAATCATGTTGCAGGTGGTGTCGGTGCCCCAGTCGAAGATGCGGACGACATATTCCCAATATTCTTCCAGTGTTTCGCCCTTGATGGCGAACACCGGGATGTTGAGTGCCGCGATCGCCGCGGCGGCATGGTCCTGGGTCGAATAGATGTTGCACGATGCCCAGCGCACTTGCGCGCCAAGCGCGATCAGCGTTTCGATCAGCACCGCGGTCTGGATCGTCATGTGCAGCGAGCCGGTGATCCGCGCACCTTGCAACGGCTTCGAAGCGCCAAATTCTTCCCGAAGCGCCATCAGTCCGGGCATTTCGGTTTCGGCGATCTCGATTTCCTTGCGGCCGAAGCCGGCAAGCGCGGGATCCTTGACGACAAAGTCGTTGAAACGGGTTTCAGCCTGCGTCGCCACGTCGAATTCTCCGGTCTAAATAAATGGTCGCGCCAATTGCGTTTCACAGCGGGGCGCCGTCGCGCGGCCCCTAGCGGCTGCGCCCCTTCAAAGCAAATATAAAGAATTCCTTATATGTTGATTTCAGGCCGCGCCGGTCTCGCTGGTCAGAAGTCGCGGGTCGATGCCTTCGGCCTTGAACGCGGCAGCCCAGCGCTCGTCGGTGGGGGTATCGAACAGGATCGTCGCGTTGGCGCGCGCCGCAAGCCAGCCATGCCTGGTCATTTCTTCATCGAGCTGTCCTTCGCCCCAGCCAGCATAGCCAAGCGCCGCGATCCAGCGGCCTGGGCCGCGGCCTTCGGCGATTGCGCGAAGCACGTCGATCGTCCCCGTCATCGCGAAAATCTCGCCCGTTTCGCCGGCCACGTGAAGCGTGTCCTGCCCTCCCCAGTCAGTCGAATGGAGGATGAAGCCGCGTCCCGGCTCAACCGGGCCGCCGTGGTGGACCGCGCAGTCGGGCGCCTCGCCCGGGTCGATCTCGAGCTGGCGAAGCAGGGTGCGAAAGGTCATGCCGGCACGCTTTTGGCCGATGCTGACGCCGATCGCGCCATTTTCATCGTGTACGCACATGGCAATGACGGCGCGTTCAAAGCGCGGATCGGCCATTCCCGGCATCGCCAGCAACAGCTTGCCCGACAGGAAGTTCGGCTGGTCTGCCACGCGGAAGACAATGGCGCCCCGCCGCGCGCCGGGCAAGCCTTGGAAGCGGCATCCGGCGAGCCTATCTGCCGTTTCAACTGAACTCGAGGAGATCCGCAATGACCATCCAAATTGGCGACCGACTGCCTGACGTGCCGCTCGCCATCGCTTCTGCCGATGGGCCCAAGCCTACCACCAGCAGCGAATATTTTGCGGGCAAGAAAGTCGCTCTGTTCGCCGTGCCAGGCGCATTCACGCCGACCTGCTCGGCCCGCCACCTCCCGTCCTATGTCGAAAAGGCCGTGGAGTTCAGGGCCAAGGGGATCAACGAAATTGCCTGCATCTCGGTCAACGATCCGTTCGTCATGGGTGCCTGGGGCGAGCGCGACGGGTCGGCCGACGTGACCATGCTCGCCGATGGCAACGGCGCCTTCGCCGATGCCACCGGGCTCGCCATGGACGGCGCCAAGTTCGGCATGGGCAAGCGTTCGCAACGCTATTCGATGGTGGTCAATGACGGCGTCGTCGAACAACTCAACGTCGAGGCGCCGGGCGAATATCAAGTGTCGGGCGCTGAACATATGCTCGACCAACTGGACTGATATCGGCGGCTGGTCGCTGCAGCGCCTCTCCTCGCCGTTACTGGCCGATCCGAACCGAACGACGGCCCGGTTCAATCGTTGATCCAGATTGATAGCGAAACGAATTTAAGGAGATAGATAAATGGCCAAGACCAACAGCAGCAGCCGTGGCAGCAGCAATCGCAGCGGCAGCCACAACCACAATCCGACCGGCAAGAACCAATATAGCGGCGGCATGATGGACATGGCGCGCGAACGCCCGTTCGCAGCAGCCGCGGCAGCGGCCGGAGCGGCCGCCGCCGGCGTCTTCCTGTGGTCGCGTCGGAACCAGATCAGCGAATGGCGTGACGGTTCGGATTGGAGCAGCAGCGACGCCGACCATGGCGCCACCGCGACCGCGACCGAGAGCTTTATCGCCAGGCCTCAGCGGGCCCGAGGCGGCCGGAAGAGCCAGTCGCAGATCTCGGAAGAAGCGATGACCTTGAAGGAAACGGGCAAGGTCACGGCCTAACCCGCTCCCTTCGATCGACCAGGGGCGCCTTCGGGCGCCCCTTTTTATTGGGAGAGAAAAGCGGCGATGGCCGCGCCGAATTCGGGCTTGGTGACCGAACTCATGTGGGTTCCCGGCACCTGGCTGAAGACGGCGTTCGGCAGCGCTTCCGCCAATTCTTCCGCCGAACCGTTGTCGTCATCCTCGCTTCCGCACACCACCAACGTCGGCATGGTCAGCGCCGCCAGCCATTCGGCCGGTGCGTCCTCAAAGCTTTCCAGCAGGTGCCCGGCGGCGATGCGATCAATCTGCTGGCTCTTCATGAACTGGATCGACAGCCAGTGCGGATCGCCCCGCTGAACCTTGTCGAACAAGGCAATCGCGTCGATGAAAAATGTCTTGCGGCGTTCCCAGTTGCGAAGCCCCTCAAGCCCGGCTCCACCAAGGACCGCGCGGCGCGGCCGAAGGCGTTTGCCGATGGCCTCGACCGTCGTTCGCGCCCCAAGCGAAAACCCGCCGAGGTCGAACTCGCCCAGCCCGAGATGCGCCACCAGCTCGGTCACATCGCGCGTCAATATGCCTTTGGGATAATGGCTCGCTTCATGCGGTTTCGCGCTCAGCCCGTGACCGCGCAGGTCCGGCATGATCACCCTGAACCCGGCTGTCGCGATCCGTTCGGCATGCCCGAACTTGATCCAATTCATGTTGGCGTCGGAGAACAGGCCGTGGAGCAGGATCACCGGCCGGCCCTCGCCCAGCTCATAAAAGGCCAGTTGGACACCATCCGAAGCGGTCCACATTTCGGTAGCTGGAACGCTCATGCCTATCCGGGAAACTTGCCGGTCGCAGCAATCCACTTGTCCTTGAGCTTGGCATGCTCGTCGGTGCGGATTTCCTTCAGGCCTTCGGTGTTCAGCCAGGCCCGGTGAATGCTCTCAGCGCCAAAGTGATGCGTGGGCTTAAACGCTGACGGATCGTCGAAGGCGGCGACGGTGATGTCCATCGCGCCGCCGCTCTCCTTGAAAGCGAAGCCGAGCGAGGTTCCGCACCCGCTGCAATAGGGCCGGCGCGCGATCGGCGAGCTCTCGTACCAGTCGGGCTCGCTCGCCCACTCGAGATCCTCGTCCTTGACCTGCTTGAAGGCGATCGAGATCGACCCCGTCGCCCGCTGGCACATGCGGCAGTGGCACAAATAGGCCTCGTCGCCGTGAACCCGCGCCGTGAAGCGCACACGGCCGCAGGCGCAGCCGCCGCTCATCCGCGCCGGGCCCGGCACTACGCCGCCTTTTTAAGGTGCTTACGGCCGAGCAATTCGGCGATCTGCACGGCATTGAGCGCCGCGCCCTTGCGCAGATTGTCGCTGACGATCCACAACGACAAGCCGTAGTCGACGGTCGGATCTTCGCGGATTCGGCTGACATAGGTCGCAAATTCGCCGACCGCTTCGACTGGAGTCACATAGCCACCGTCTTCGCGTTTATCGACGACCATTATGCCGGGCGCCTCGCGCAGGATGGCGCGTGCCTGGGCAGCCGAAATCTCGTTCTCGAACTCAATGTTGACCGCCTCGGAATGCCCGACAAATACCGGCACTCGAACCGCCGTCGCGGTCAGCTTGATCGCCGGATCGAGGATTTTCTTGGTTTCGACGACCAGCTTCCATTCTTCGGTGGTGGAGCCGTCATCAAGGAAATCGCCGGCCTGCGGAATGACGTTGAAGGCGATCTGCTTGGGATAAACCGAAGGTTCGTTGGAATCTCCCACGAAGATGTTGCGCGACTGGGTGAACAGCTCGTCCATGCCAGCCTTGCCGGTGCCGGAAACGGATTGGTAGGTCGCCACCACCACGCGCTTGATCTTCGCTGCGTCGTGCAGCGGCTTCAGCGCCACGACCAGCTGCGCCGTCGAGCAATTGGGATTGGCGATGATGTTGCGCTTGGCATAGCCGGCCAGCGCCTCGCTATTCACTTCAGGGACGACCAGCGGCACGTCGGGGTCCATTCGAAAATATGCGCTGTTGTCGATCACGGTGCAGCCCGCAGCAGCGGCCCGTGGCGCGTGAATCCGCGACACTTCGGAACCCGCGGCGAACAACGCCATGTCCCAACCGGCAAAGTCGAAATGATCGAGGTTGCTGACCTTGAGCATCTTGCCGCTCTCGCCAAATTCGACCTCGTCGCCGGTTGAACGACTGGACGCTATTGCCGCCACTTCATCCAGCGGAAATTGACGCTCGGCGAGAATGTTGAGCATCTCGCGCCCAACATTGCCCGTCGCGCCGACGACGGCGACCCGATAGCCCACTTGGCAATGCTCCTGTAAAATGCGTGGCTTGCACCTAGGAGCGAGGCCGCCAATGTCAACGGCGCAGCCCGGCTTTACCTCGGCGGAACGACCCCGTTGGCGCCGAGGAAGTCGAAGATGGTATTCCACCGGTGCGCCTGCTTTTTCGGTGTTCCCGACCGATGCGTTTCACCGGGGTAAAGCATCATCTGGAACGGCACATTCTCGCTCTGCAGCTTGCTGATCAACTCGGAACTGTTTTCGAAGAACACGTTGTCGTCCGACATGCCGTGAATGATCAGCAGCGGGTCGGAAATCTTGCTCGACTCCGCCAGCGCATCGGACTTTGCGTAAACCGACGCATCCGCTTGCGGCGTACCCAGATAGCGCTCGGTATAGGCGGTGTCGTACAATTCCCACTTGGTCACCGGAGCGCCGGCAATGCCCGCGCCGTAAAAGCCGGGGTCGGCTTCAAGCATCTTCAGCGTCATGTAGCCGCCGTATGACCAGCCATCGATGGCGATCTTGGCCGGATCGACGAACGGAAGCGACTTCAGGAACTGCGCGCCGGCTTTCTGGTCTTCGACCTCGACGGAGCCCATCGCCCGGTACAGCGGCTTTTCGAACTCGACCCCACGGTTGGACGAACCGCGATTGTCGATCTCGAAGTAAATGAACCCCTTGTCGACGATCGCCTGCTCAAGCGCGCCGCCCCAGCTCTTCGTCACCGACTGCGAGTGGGGGCCGCCATAATGTTCGAACAACACCGGATACCGCTTGCCGCGCTGAAGTGGCGGAGTGATCATCTTCCAGTAAAGCGTGGTTCCGTCGGGACCCTTGATGGTCCCGAAACGCGGCATCTGATGACTTGCGAGGTACGGCGCATAGGGGTGCTTGGCGTCGAGCTTGTTCTGCTCCACCCAGGTCAGCATCTTGCCGGCTTCGTCGGCCAGATAGACCTGCCCCGGCTGGCTTGGCGACGACCGGCTGACGAGCAAAGTCTGGCCCTTCTTGTCCATCGATGCCGAATTGTTGAACGCGAGATCGGTCAGCCGCGCGGGCGCGCCGGGATTGAGATAATCGACCGAATAGACCTGCGGAGCGAGGAGATCGTCCATCGTCCCGGTAAACAGCAGCCGGTGCGTCTGCTGGTCGACTCCGGCAAGATCCTTGACCACCCACGGGCCGCGCGTGAGCTGGGTCCATTGCCCCCCGGCGAAGCGGTAAAGATGGCCGAAGCCGTCGCGTTCGGACCACCAGATCAGGCTGCCGTCGTCGAGAAACTTGTAGTTGTCGGTCAGGTTGACCCAATAACGCGCCGGCGCCTTTTCGCTGAACAGCAGGCTGCTTTTCCCGGTCGCCGGGTCGACGGCGAGCACGTCGAGCACCGTCTGGGCGCGATTGAGGCGCTGGACGTAGAGTTTCCTGCCATCGGGCGCCCAATTGACGCGAGCGAGATAGATGTCCCGATCGCGGCCCATATCGACCCGCACCTGGTGGCCGCCGTCCGGGTCCATGACGTACAGCGAAACGTCGACGTTCTTCGTGCCGGTGGCGGGATAGCGCTGTTCAAACGTCGTCGTGCCGGCGGCGCCAATGGCGGCGCGGGTCAGAACTTCAACCGGCGATTCATCGAAGCGCTGGACCGCAATCCGGGTGTCCTTGGGCGACCACCAATAGCCGGCCTGCCGGTCAAGTTCTTCCTGGGCGATGAATTCGGCTTCGCCCCAGTGGATCAATTTCCCCTGGGCAGGAGTGATCGGCCTGACGGCGCCGTCGGCGCGCCCGGCCCACAAGCGGTTGTCACGAACGAACGAGACATATTTCCCGGTCTCGCTCAACACCGGGTTGAGCATCTCGCCCTTGCCCGTGCCGTTGGCCTTGGTCACGCTGCCGTCGACCCCGGCCATGTAAAGCTGGCCTTCGAGCGGGACGAGAATCGACTTGCCGTCCGCCGACCAGGTGTAGCTCATGATGCCCGACAGGCTCACCGTGCCAAGGCGCTCGCGTTGCATCTTTTCCGCTTCGGACAGGGCCTGGCCACTGCCCAGCTTTTGGGAATCGACCAGCATCGACCAGCTGTTGGTGTGGCGATCGAACGCCCACAAATCGTAGCGCTGAAGATTGTCGGGACGGTTGCGAAGCGTGGCGAGATAGCGGCCGTCCGGTGACAGCTTGGCCGAGCGAGGAACGGGACCGTTAAGCGACGGGCTGTCGTACACCCGCTCGAACGTCAGGGTTCCCGCCGGCGCCGCGGGCCGCTGGGCAATTGCGGCTGCGGAAATCGACAGCAATGCAACAGTGCCCACGGCGGTGAGCAAATTTTGCAACTTCATGAGGGGCGCTTCCTGCAAGACCGAAAAAAGGCGCCCCGAACGGGACGCCTTTTCTGGTTAAGCCTGCACTGGTCAGCAGGGCAAGCCCTCAGGCCTCAGGCTTTGCCTCAGGCTTGGCCGCGCTTTTCGCCGCAACGCCCTTGTTAGGCGTTTCGCGGCGCGGATCGCGGCGCTCGGCGATGCGAGCGGCCTTACCGGTCCGGCCGCGCAGATAATAAAGCTTGGCGCGGCGAACGGCGCCACGGCGAACCACCGTGATGTTGTCGATGATCGGCGAATAGAGCGGGAACACGCGCTCCACGCCTTCGCCGAAGCTGACCTTGCGGACGGTAAAGCTGGAGCCGACGCCCTTGTTGGCGCGGGCGATGCAGACGCCTTCGAAGTTCTGAACGCGGGTGCGCTCGCCTTCGATGACCTTGACGCCAACGCGGAGCGTGTCGCCAGGGCGGAATTCAGGAACGGGCTTGTCGGCGGTGAGCGCGTCAATCGCTTCACGCTCGAGGGTCTCGATCAGGTTCATTTCAAATCAGCCTTCGTGTCTCGTCGCCGCGCGCCAGAGGGCGGTGCCTGCGATGCGCCCCCGTGGCGCTCGATCAGGTCCGGCCGCCTTAGCCGTGTGTCGTTAATCGCAGTTTCGTGTCGCCACGCCGCGATCTTCGCATGATCCCCCGACCGCAGCACTTCGGGGATCGTGCGCCCTTCCCATGTGACTGGTCGGGTATAGTGCGGATATTCGAGGAACTCCGTCTCAAAGCTCTCCTCCTCTCCGCTGGAGGCCGCGCCCATTACCCCGGGCAGCAGCCTGACGCAAGCATCGAGGATCGTCATCGCGCCAAGCTCCCCACCCGACAGCACATAGTCCCCCACCGACACCTGCCGAAGCGGCCGGGCATCGAAGATTCGTTCGTCGAATCCCTCGAACCGCCCGCACAGCAGAATGACGCCTTCGCCCGCCGCGAGCTGTCGAACCATGGGCTGGGTCAAAGGCGCCCCGCGCGGCGTCAGCGCCAGCATCGGCCGCCCGTCGGCAACGCTGTCGAGCGCCGCGGCGAGAACGTCTGGGCGAAGCACCATCCCGGCCCCGCCGCCCGCCGGCGAATCGTCAACGCTGCGATGCTTGTCGGTGGCGAAGTCGCGGATATTGGTCGCGTCGAGGCTCCAAATCCCCTGGTCGAGCGCACGGCCGGCAAGACTGAGCCCGAGCGGGCCCGGGAACATGTCCGGGTACAACGTCAGCACCGATGCGCGGAAGCTCACTTGCCGAGCCGCCGCTGAACGATTGCGGCCCCCGCCAAGCCTGCCACAAACCCCAGCAGTGCGAACAGCCCACCGATGGTCAGGACCGCCGCGGTGGCAAGGTCGCGCATGTTACCGCCCGGCGGTTCGGGCAGGGTGCGAATCCACAGCAGCGCAATAACGACGGCAATGATCGTCGCCGCCGGCAAGGCCGATGCGGCGGTAAGCGCGCGGCGGCGCGGGCTCCATTGCGGACGTAGCTGGGCAAGCAGCGACGCAAGGCCCGCCCCCATCAACAGTGCGAGCGAGAAACCAATCAGGATAAGCGTCCAGTTCATCACCGGCGCTTAGTGCGATGACGAAGGATCGGCCAGCGTTTGGAACTCCTCCGGCCAAGCCGCGCTTCAGGCGCATGGATGAAAAAATACTCGACTGCTTGATTATCGGCGGCGGTCCAGCGGGCCTGACCGCGGCCATCTATCTCGCGCGCTTCCACCTCGACATCCTGGTCGTCGACGGCGGCAAAAGCCGCGCGGCGTGGATTCCGTGCACGCGCAATCACGCGGGCTTTCCCGACGGCGTCAGCGGCGAGGAGCTGCTCGAACGGATGCGCACCCAAGCACAAAAATACGGCGCCAAGATCATCACCGAGCAGGTGACCAAGCTTGAGCACGACGAAGACGGCGGCATTTTCGCCGCGACCTGGGGTTCCGGCTGCCGGCAAGCCCGCACCATCCTGTTGGCGACGGGCGTCACCAACCGCCGTCCGCAGATCGACGAAAAGCTTCATGACGACGCGCTGAAACGGGGCCTGATCCGCTATTGCCCGATCTGCGACGGCTATGAAGTCACCGACAAGCGCATCGGCGTGATCGGCAGCGACAGCCACGGCGTGGCCGAGGCATTGTTCATCCGCAGTTTCACCGCCGATGTCACGCTGATCGCGCCCGACACCGCGCTCAACCTCGGCCGCGAGGACCATGCCAAGCTCAATGAAGCGGGCATTGCCTGTATCGATGGGCCGGCCCAGGCCGTGGCGATCGCCGGCGAGTGCATCGTGGTCGACACTGCGGAGGGCCATCACACCTTCGACAGCGTCTATCCAGCACTTGGGTCGGACACTCGCACCCAGCTTGGGCAAATGGTCGGCGCGAAGCTGGCGCAGGACGGATGCTATTTATGCGACGACCACCAGCGGACCAGCATCGAGGGTGTCTATGCCGCCGGCGACGTCGTCCATGGGCTCGACCAGATCAGCCATGCGATGGGCGAAGGCGGCGTGGCGGCGACGACGATCCGCAATGACCTGGTCGCGAAACAGCCGCGGTGGCGCGAAACGGCGCAGGAAATGCAGGATGCCGGGAGTGGCAGTTAGGCCAGGAACTCCGGGTCGAGGACGATCCGGCCCTGGTCGAAATCGGCAATTCCGGGCGTGAACGGGATTAGCGACCGCTTACCGCTCGCCAGTGCGATTTCGAGCAGGTCGCCGGCCCCGTAATTCTCGACCGCGGCGACGGTCCCGACCGGCGTGCCATCGCGATCGACGGCGGCAACGCCAAGCAAGTCGGCGTGGTAATATTCGCCATCCGCCAGTGGCGGCAGCGAATCGCGTTCGACTTCGATCAGCGATCCGCGCAGGGCTTCGGCCGCGGCGCGGTCGGCCACGCCTTCAAACCGCGCCACGGCGACTTTGCCGCCTGCGCGGACGGCAATCAGCTTCCGCACTGCGCCGCCGACATACAGCTGCGCCTGCCGCGACAGATTTTCAGCGCTGTCGCTGAACAGCTTCAGCCGAACTTCACCCTTGATGCCATGCGCTCCGGCGATCGCGGCAAGCGCGATGCGGCGCTCGCTGCGATCGTCCGGAGCAGCCAATTATTCGGCCTTCTCAGCGGCGACTTCGGTGGGCTCGTCCGCCGCGCCTTCGGCCGGCGCTTCTGCAGCCTGCGGGGACTCGGTGCTGGGCGGAGTGACGTCGTCCGCGCCTTCGGCCGGCTCGGCGGTCGATTCGCCCTGGTTGTCGGCGACCGGCGCGTCCTCCGCTGGAGCTTCTTCGACCGGTGGCTCTTCGGCGGAAGCTTCGGCGGTGGCGGGCTCAACTTCGGCGGCAGCTTCAACGGCCTCGGCCGGCGTTTCCTCCGCAGCGGCCGGCTCGGCAGCTTCGTCGGCGGGCGCATCGGCTTCGGCGGTCGGCTGCTCGGCGGCGGCGGCTTCCGCGGGGGCATCACTTTCGGCGACGGGCTCTTCGGCGGCCGGCTCTTCCTTGGGCGCAGCTGCGGCTTCGGCGGCGGCGGTCTTCGCTTCTTCGGCCTCGGCCGCCTTGGTGGCGCGCTGCTCGACGCGTTCCTTGGCCTTTTCGCCGGGCTCACCCTTGTTGGGATTGCTTCGGGCCGGACGTTCGCGGACGCCGGCTGCGTCGAGGAAACGCAATACGCGGTCGGACGGCTGGGCGCCGACGCTCAACCAATGCGAGATGCGATCGGTGTCGAGCTTGACCCGGTCCGGGCTGTCCTTGGCCAACAGCGGATTATAGGTGCCGAGCTTCTCGATGAAGCGGCCGTCGCGTGGCGAGCGGCTGTCCGCGACCACGATCCGATAATAAGGGCGCTTCTTTGCGCCACCTCGGGCAAGACGAATTGCAAGTGCCATAAGTTATTCCCTTTCAGTGTGTTCGGTTATTTCTTTGAGAATTTGTCGAAACCAGGCGGGAGGTTGAAGGCCTGTCCGCCGCCAAGTCCGGGCAATCCGCCGCCGCCAAGTCCAGGCAAGCCGCCTGGGGGAAGCGCACCGGGCGCCGCTCCGCCAAGCGCCCCTTCGAGGCCGCCCTTGCTGAACATCGCGGCAAGCTTGCCAAGGCCGCCCATCTTCTTGAGCCGTTTCATCACGTTCGCCATTTCCTGGTGCATCTTCAACAGCTTGTTGATGTCCTGCACGGTCGTCCCCGACCCCTTGGCAACGCGGATCTTGCGCTTGGCGTTGATAATGTCGGGCCGCATCCGTTCCTTCGCCGTCATCGACGACAGCATCGCTTCCATATGGGTCAGCGCCTTGTCGTCCTGGGCCTTGTCGACCGCGCCCTTCATGCCTTTCATTCCGGGCATCATCGACGCGAGCGCGCCAAGCCCGCCCATGCGCTGCATCTGGCGCAGCTGGGCCCACAGATCGTCGAGGTCGAACTTGCCCTTGGCCATCTTGGCCGCAAGCTTTTCCGCTTCTTCGACCTCGATGGTCTCGGCGGCGCGTTCAACCAGGCTGACGACATCGCCCATGCCGAGGATGCGGCCGGCAACGCGTTCGGGGTGAAAGGCTTCGAGTTTGTCGATCCCCTCGCCAACGCCGGCGAACTTGATCGGCTTGCCGGTGGCGGCGCGCATGCTGAGCGCGGCACCGCCGCGCGCATCGCCGTCCATCCGCGTCAGGATCACGCCGCTCAGTTCGACTTCGCCCGCAAAGCCCTTGGCGACGTTCACGGCGTCCTGGCCAGTCAGGCTGTCGACCACCAGCAGCGTTTCGGCGGGCTTCGCAACGGCCGCGACCGCCTTCATCTCGGCCATCAGCTGATCATCGACATGCAACCGCCCGGCGGTGTCGAGCAGGACCACGTCGTAACCTTGCAACTTGGCCGATTGCAGCGCCCGAACGGCGATATCCACCGGCTGCTGGCCGGCCACGATCGGCAGGGTATCGACCCCCGCCTGGCGGCCGAGAATGGCGAGCTGTTCCTGCGCGGCCGGGCGGGCGACGTCGAGCGAGGCCATCAGCACCCGCTTGCGCTCGCGGTCGGTCAGCCGCTTGGCCAGCTTGGCAGTGGTCGTCGTCTTGCCCGACCCCTGCAGGCCAACCATCATGATGATCGCCGGCGGTGAAACGTTGAGGTCGAGCTCGGCGGTTTCCGCGCCAAGCGTTTCGACCAGCGCGTCGTGCACGAGCTTGACGACCATCTGCCCCGGCGTGACCGAGCGAAGCACTTCCTGGCCGACCGCCTTTTCGGTGACCTGGTCGACGAAATCGCGGGCGACCGGAAGCGCAACGTCGGCTTCAAGCAATGCCACGCGCACTTCGCGCATCGCGGCGCGCACGTCGGCTTCCGTAAGCGCACCGCGCCCGCGAAGCCGGTCGAATACGCTGCCGAGCCGATCGCTCAACGTGTCGAACATTCCAATCTCCTCAACGATGCCGCGGCGCCCAATGTGGGAAACCCCAAACGCAAATGCGCCGGCGGACGAAACCTCGTTGGCCGGCGTGCACCCATGGGCGCTCAACATCGATGTATGTCTGTAAAGACGGCGCTGCGCTTAGCGGCAATGCGCCGCTGCTGCAACCGTCAGCGCTTCGGGCCGCCTCCCCCTGAGCCTGGGCCGCTGCCCTTGGGCGGGCGCCCACCGCGGCGATGCCCCTCGGACGGGCCACGCGGCGGACCGCGTCGGTCGCCGGACCCCGGACGCTGGCGCTCGGGCACTCGATCCATCGGCCGCGACGCCTGGATCTCGCTCCGCGGACCGACGGCATAGCCTTCCTTCAGCAAGCCGCTGAACGCCGCGCGGGTGCTGTTGGCAATGGCATCTTGAAGCTCCTTGGGAAGATCCGCGAAGGTGACGTTGGAATGGATTGCCTGCACGTCGCGCAGGAGCTGGTTGGAAAGTCCACCCGACGCCGCCTTGAGCGCCGCCACCGCATCCAGGATCGCGGAAAAGATAATCGACTGCATGACGTCATTTGCGGCTCTCGCCATTTGGTCCCTCGCTAGACTCGGCCCAAGGCGCTCCCTAAGTCGCGGCCGATGCGGCGGCAGTTCCACAAGATGCATGGTCTCGGCAATGATTTCGTGATTGTCGACGCGCGTGAAACGCCGTTTGCGGCTAGTCCCGCGCTTGCTCGAGCGATTGCCGACCGCCGTACCGGCGTTGGCTGCGACCAGCTGATCGTGCTTGAGCCCAGCGACGATGCGGACTTGCTGATGCGGATCTGGAACGCCGATGGCGGCGAGGTTGAAAGCTGCGGCAATGCCACGCGCTGCGTGGTGCAGCTGACTGGCGCCAGGACGATCGCGACCGCGGGTGGGCTGCTGAGCGGCGAGCAGATCGGCGATGAAGTCGAGGTCAGCCTTGGCGAGCCGCGCTTCGGCTGGGACGAAATTCCCCTCGCCTACGCCATGGATACCACGGCGCTGCCGATGGCGTGGGACGAGCTGCAGCAGCCGTTCGCAGTCAACGTCGGTAATCCGCACCTTGTCTTCCTGGTGCCCGATGCGCGAGCGGTTCCGCTGGACTCGCTTGGCCCACGGATCGAGAATGACCCGGCGTTTCCCGATCGCATCAACGTCAATGTCGCGACCCTGGTCGATGACCGGTTGAAACTGCGGACGTTCGAACGGGGCAGCGGAGAGACGCTGGCGTGCGGAACCGGCGCCTGCGCCGCGGCCATCGCGGCGATCATCACCAAGCGGGCGCAATCGCCCGTCCGAGTCGACATGACGGGTGGCTCGCTCAGCATTGCGTGGGCACCCGGCGAGCCCGTGCGGATGCGCGGTGGCGCAACCCATGTGTTCGCAGGCGAGCTTGATCTCGACGCGCTGCAATGACCGTCGCTACCGTCACTCTCGGCTGTCGCCTCAACTTTGCCGAAAGCGAAGCCATTGCGGCGCAGGCGCCCGCCGATGAGGACTGGGTGATCGTCAACAGCTGCGCCGTGACCAATGAAGCGGTCCGCCAAACCCGCCAGGCAATCCGCCGCGCGCACCGCCATCGCCCATCCGCCAATATCCTCGTCACCGGTTGCGCCGCGGAGCTTGAGCCGGCCGCGTTCGAAGCCCTCGCCGGAGTAGCCCGAGTCGTTGGCAATGCCGGCAAGCTCAATGCGTTCGGCGCGCGCGACGTCATGGCGCCAGCCGCGCTGGTCGCCAATGTGAAGAGCTTCGTCGCGGTCCAGACCGGCTGCGACCATCGCTGCACCTTTTGTTCGATCTGGCAGGCGCGCGGGCCAAGCGTCTCCCTGCTCTATGAAGCGATCCGTGACGCGGTTGCTCGAGCGATCGATCGCGGCGCCCGCGAAATCGTGCTGACCGGCGTCGACATCACCGATTATGCGGGTGGCCTCGGCCATCTCTGCCAGCAACTGCTTGCCGCCGAACCGCGGCTCCAGCGGCTTCGGCTGTCCTCGCTCGACAGTATCGAGATCGACGATGCCCTGTTCGAACTGATTGCCGGCGAACCGCGCCTGATGCCGCATTTCCATTTGTCGCTGCAATCGGGCGACGACATGATCCTGAAGCGGATGAAGCGGCGCCACAGCCGCGCCGATGCGGTCGGGACCGTGGCCCGGATCAAGTCTGCCCGGCCCGATTCGACCATCGGCGCGGACCTGATCGCGGGATTTCCTACGGAAACTGAAGACATGGCACTCAATACATTGGACTTGCTTGATGATTGCGACATCATTGCCGCTCATATCTTCCCCTTTTCCCCTCGCCCGGACACGCCGGCCAGCCGCATGCCGCAACAGCCGCGCGAGATAATCAAAGCACGGGCAGCGCGCCTGCGGGAGCGTGCGGCGGAGCGGCGGCTGCGCTGGTTCGACAGCCTGGTCGGATCGACCCAGCCGGTGCTGGTCGAGGGCGAGCACGTCGGCCACACCGACAATTTCGCGCCAGTGGCGATCGCTGGCCAGCGCGGCCAGGCCGGTCTCGCGCGGATCACGGGCCGTGACGAAGCGCGGTTGACGGCGGCCTGGGCATGAGCTGGCTCGACCGCCTGCGCGGCGGTTTTTCGAAGACCGCCGAACGCGTCGCCGACAATCTCACGGGTATTACCAGCCGCGCCGCGCTCGATACCGCGACCCTCGACGACATTGAGGAAGCGCTGGTCGCCTCCGACCTCGGGCCCGAAGCATCGCGCCGCATCCGCGAAGCGATTGCCACGCAGCGTTTCGAACAGCTTGACGAACGCGGCCTGCGCACGATCCTTGCCGAAGAAATCGAGCGCATCTTGCGACCGGTCGCAAAACCGCTCGAAATCTGGGGATTTCCGCGCCCCCACGTAATCCTCGTGATCGGCGTCAATGGATCGGGCAAGACCACCACCATCGGCAAGCTCGGCAGCTGGCTGAAGGCCGAGGATTATGGCGTTTTGCTGGCCGCCGGCGACACGTTCCGCGCCGCCGCGATCGAGCAATTGCAGATCTGGGGCGATCGCATCGGCGCTCCGGTCATTTGCGGCCGCGAAGGCGGCGACGCCGCGGGAATTGTCTTCGATGGCGTCAAGCAGGCGACCGCGACCGGCATCGACGTGCTGGTGGTCGACACGGCAGGGCGCTTGCAGAACAAGAGCCACCTGATGGATGAGCTGGCCAAAATCCGTCGAGTGCTCGGCCGGCTCAATCCCGAAGCGCCCCACGACGTCCTGCTCGTCCTCGACGCGACGACCGGCCAGAATGCCCTTGCCCAAGTCGAGGTGTTCCGCGAGACGGCGGGCGTGACGGGGCTGATCATGACCAAGCTGGACGGAACCGCGCGCGGCGGAATTCTCGTCGCGGCCGCGGAGAAGTTCGGCTTGCCGATCTATGCCATCGGCGTCGGCGAGCAAGTCGACGACCTGCGCCCGTTCGATCCGCGCGCGGTTGCCCGGGCGATTGCCGGCCTGGCGCCCGAATGAGCAGCAGTCCGACGCGAAGCGAGCCCCACGGCGGCGCCAGGCTGCTGATCGACCTTGGCCCGCTGCTGGTGTTCTTCCTTGCCAATTTCCTGGCGCCGGTGCCGTCGGTGATGAAGATTTTCGTCGCCACCGGCGCGTTCATGGTCGCGATGATTGCGGCGATGCTGTTTTCGGCGATCCGCTTCCGGACGATTTCGCCGCTGCTGTGGTTCTCCGGGATCATGGTGGTGATCCTCGGCGGCCTGACGATCTGGCTGCACAACGAAGCCTTCATCAAGATGAAGCCGACGATCTATTATGCGCTTGTCTCCGGCCTGCTGGCCTTCGGGCTCGCGACCGACCGACCGCTGCTGCAGCGCGTGCTTGGCAGCACTTATCCGGGGCTCGATGCGCCCGGCTGGACCAAGCTGACGCGCAACTGGGCAATCTTTTTCGCTTTCATGGCCATCCTCAACGAAAGCGTCTGGCGCAACAGCACCACCGCCTTCTGGATCGGCTTCAAGCTGTGGGGCGCAATTCCCCTCACCTTCCTGTTCGCCGCCGCCAATATCCCAATGCTGCTCAAGCACGGCCTGATGAAGGACGACGCCGCGCCCGCCGAGCCAGGGCCGGTCGAATGAGCGACCCGATCCTTTCGATCCGCGGCCTGCACAAGGAATATGGCACCGGGACGGTGGCGCTGAAAAGCGTCGATCTCGACATTCGCAAAGGCGAGATTTTTGCACTTCTGGGTGCCAATGGCGCGGGCAAGACGACGCTTATCAACATCGTGTGCGGGATTGTTACGGCGAGCGGCGGCGAAGTGCTGGTCGACGGCAGGAACTGGCTGGCCGATTACCGCCACGCGCGCGGCCGCATCGGCCTGGTGCCGCAGGAACTGACCACCGACGCATTCGAAAGCGTGTGGAACACCGTCAGCTTCTCGCGCGGACTGTACGGCAAGCCCCGCGACGACGCGCGCGTCGAGGAGCTGCTGCGGCGCCTGTCGCTGCTCGACAAGCGCAAAACCATCATGATGCACTTGTCAGGCGGGATGAAGCGGCGGGTGATGATCGCCAAGGCGCTGAGCCACGAGCCCGACATCCTGTTCCTCGACGAGCCGACCGCCGGCGTCGACGTCGAGCTTCGCCGTGACATGTGGGAGCTGGTGCGCGGGCTGCGGGCCGGCGGCACGACCATCATCCTCACCACCCACTACATCGAGGAAGCCGAGGAAATGGCCGACCGCGTCGGGGTCATCAGCAAAGGCGAACTGATCGCGGTCGATGACAAAAGCGCGCTCATGGCGAAAATGGGCAAGAAGACGCTGGAAATCGCTCTTACCGAGCCAGTCGCGGCCGTCCCGCCCGAGCTTGCCGAGTGGAACGTCGAACTTGCCGATGGCGGCCACGATCTGCGCTACCAGTTCGACAGCCACGCCGAACGGACCGGAATCGCCTCGCTGATGCGCCGGCTCGGCGAACTCGGCATCAGCTACAAGGATTTGTCGACGCGCCAGTCGAGCCTCGAGGATATTTTCGTCGAACTCGTCCACCAGCCGCGGAGCACGCCATGAACAGCAATGGCGTCCTGGCCATCTATCGTTTCGAAATGGCGCGGTGGAAGCGCACCCTGTGGCAAAGCCTGATCACTCCGGTGATTACCACCGCGCTCTATTTCGTCGTGTTCGGGTCCGCTCTGGGATCGCGCATGACAAGCATGGAAGGGGTCGGGTTCGGCAGCTTTATCGTCCCCGGCCTGACTTTGCTCAGCGTGTTCATGCAGTCGATCTTTAATGCCAGTTTTGGCATTTATTTCCCGAAGTTTACGGGCACGATATACGAACTGTTATCAGCTCCCATTTCCAGTTTCGAAGCGGTCCTGGCCTATGTCGGAGCGGCGGCGACGAAATCGGTCATTCTGGCCATCGTAACACTGGTCACCGCGCTGCTGTTCGTCCCCGTGCGCGTCGATCATCCGGTCGCGATGATCCTGTTCCTGCTCGGCATTTCGGTCGGCTTTTCCCTGTTCGGCTTCGCGATCGGGGTGTGGGCCAAGAACTTCGAACAGCTGCAGATCATCCCGATGCTGTTCATCACCCCGCTGACCTTCCTTGGCGGCGCTTTTTATTCGATCGGCTCGCTCCACGAGCCGTTCCGCACGGTCAGCCTGTTCAACCCGGTAGTCTACCTCGTCAGCGGCTTTCGCTGGAGCTTCTTTTCAATTGCCGACGTGCCCGTCTGGGCCAGCGCCGCAGTGACGTTGGCCATCATCGGCGCCTGCATGGCCGTCATCGCCTGGATGTTCCGGACCGGCTACCGCTTGAAGCAGTAGCCGGCGCCGCTCACCCCTGTTGGTCGGCCCTGGACACGCCGTTGCCGTCCAGGTTCTGGCCGACGAAATCCCAGTTGATGATGTTTTCGAGCACGCTCTTGAGGAAGCGCGGCCGCTCGTTGCGATAGTCGATGTAATAAGCATGTTCCCACACATCGACGGTCAGCAGCGGCGTCATGCCATGCGCCACCGGCGTGTCGGCATCGTGCAGCGACGTCACTTCCAGCTTGCCGTTGTTGAGGACCAGCCAGCCCCAGCCGCTGGCGAAATGGTTTGCGCTTTCCGCCGCCAGTTTCTCAAGCAGCGCTTGGTGACCCCCGCAATCGCTGTCGATCATGCCCTTGAGCTTGCCGGACGGCGCGGTCGCTCCCTGCGGCGCCAGGCACTGCCAGAAAAAGCTGTGGTTCCAGATCTGCGCCGAATTGTTGAATAGCGGCTTGTCACCGCGCTCGCTCGCCGCCTTGATCACGTCGACCAGCGACGCGCCTTCAAGGCCCTTTTCGCCAAGCATGCCGTTGGTCTTGTCGACATAGGCCTTGTGGTGCTTGCCGTGGTGGTAATCGAAGGTTTCGGCCGACATGTGCGGCTGCAGCGCGTCCTTGGAATAAGGCAAATCGGGAAGCGTGAAGGCCATCGCGTCGCTCCTCATGGGATTGAAGGGTTGCGATCCCCCTAGGACGCGTGCGGGCCAAGTCAACGCGATCGGCCCGTGGCCGCGCCAGTCAGGCTCCGATGTCAGTCAGGCTCCGGCGTCAGTCAGCTTGTGACGTTTTAGCGCGTGGCGCAGCTGGTCGTAGCTTAATCCCAATGCCGCCGCGGTTGCCCGCTGGTTGAACCGGTTGCGCGCCAAGCCGTCTTCCAGCAACTGCCGTTCATAACTTGCGACTGCGGCCCGCAAGTCGCCGGTTTCGCCGCCGCCGCTCGGGACCGGCGGGCGTTCGGCAAGCGGTGCTTCGTCGTCCACACCCGCCACTGGCTCGCGCGCCGCGTGGATTGCCGAATTCCCGGCCGGAGCCCAGGGCGAATGGAACGGGTCGAAATTGATCTCGTCGATCGGCCGTTCGGGGTCTTCATGCCGATACACCGCGCGTTCGACGACATTGCGCAATTCCCGGACATTGCCCGGCCACGCATAGTTTTCGAGGTTGGCGAGCGCTCGCGGGGTGAAGCCAGGCCAGTTGGACCATTCAAGCTCGATCGACATGCGCCGCCCGAAATGCTCGGCCAGCAACGGCACGTCCCCCTGCCGCGAGCGCATCGGCGGCAAAGTGATGACTTCGAACGACAAGCGGTCGAGCAGGTCAGGGCGGAATTTTCCGCGTTCGACCTGCGCCGGCAAATTCTCATTGGTCGCGGCGACGATCCGGACGTCGACGGAAATCGGTCGCGATGCGCCGATCCTGGTGATCTCGCCATATTCGACCGCACGCAGCAGCCGGTCCTGCGCCGGCATCGACAGGGTCCCGAGCTCGTCCATGAACAGGGTGCCGCCGTCAGCCTCCTCGAAGCGGCCGTGACGAGTCTTTGCGGCTCCAGTGAAACTCCCGGCTTCATGGCCGAATAGTTCTGCTTCAATCAGGTTCTCGGGAAGCGAGGCGCAGTTCATGATGATCAGCGGCCCGGCCCAGCGCGGCGACAGATGGTGAAGCCGCTCGGCAATCAATTCCTTGCCCGTGCCCCGCTCACCGATCACCAGCACTGGCCGGTTCAGCGGCGCCGCACGGCTCGCCCGCTCGACCGAATCGAGAAAGGCCAAGCTTTGACCGATGAATTGATCTGCGCGCTCCATGCGCCGATGATTGGTGGCGAATCCCACCATTTGGCAAGGATTTTCGCTTGATTTCGCACCCAGAAACGGGAGAATTGAAGCAACTGTGACATTTTTGTGATTCTGGCACGGCCCTTGAATGGTATTTTGCAGGTTTAGGGCCCTAATGACGTTTATCGGAGTGCTTGGATGAGTATCTTTTCCCGAACTCGGGATATCTTCGCGGCGAACATCACCGAGATGCTCGACCGGTCCGAAGACCCGGCGAAGATGATCCGCATGGTGATCCTCGAAATGGAGGAAACGCTGGTCGATGTCCGGGCTTCGGCCGCGCGGTGCATCGCCGACGGCAAGGAAATGCGGCGGGCACTGTCGCGCCTGGACGAGCTTCAGCACAATTGGACCGAAAAAGCCGAACTGGCGCTGAGCAAGAACCGCGAAGACCTGGCCAAGGCCGCGCTGCTCGAACGCCAGAAGGCCGCCGACATGGGCGCCGGTCTGCGCGACGAGCTGGGAATCATCGACGGCACGCTGAAAAGCTATGAAGGCGACATCGCCAAGCTGCAGGGCAAGCTGCGCGAAGCCCGCGCCCGCCAGAACGCGATCGCCACCCGGTTCGAAAGCGCCGTTACTCGAGCCCGCGCCCGCGAGCTGACCAATGGCAGCCGTACCGAAGATGCGTTTTCCAAGTTCGAAGTGCTCGAACGCCGCGCCGACTTTGCCGAAGGCCGCGCCGATGCGCTTGGCATGACCGGGCCCAAAAGCCTCGAAGAAGAACTTGCCGAACTCAAGGCGTCCGAATCCGTCGACGCCGAACTCGAAGCCATGAAGGCCGCGCTCGCGGCAAGGGGGAAGTAAGTGGACTGGGAAGCAATCGTTATCGTTCCGATACTCTTCATCGGCCTGCCGTGGCTGATCTTTCATTACATCACCAAGTGGAAGACGGCCGCGACGTTGAGTTCGGGCGATGAAAAGCTGCTGGATGAGCTTCATGATTCGGCACGCCGCCTCGACGACCGTCTGTGCACGATCGAACGGATCATGACCGCGGAAAATCCCGATTGGCGCCAGCATTGCCTGCCGGACCATGATTCGAACCCGCGCCTGCTGCGCACCGGTGAGTGACATGGACTATGATTATCCCGATCCGCACCAGCCCAGCTCGGAGCGGCGATACCTGACCGAGCAACCGGCCAGCCGCACCCGCTTCTATCGCGACAAGCGCAACGGCAAGATGTTCGGCGTGTGTGCCGGAATTGCCGATTACACCGGCTTCGACGTCAGCCTCGTTCGCGTCTGCTTCCTCGCCGCCGTGTTCATGAGCGGCGGCTCGGTGCTGCCCTTCTACGTCATTGCGGCAATGGTCAGCCCAACCAAGCCCCACGCCCTGGAAACCCGCGACACCGAGCAGAAGCAGTTCTGGCAGGGCGTCCGCGCCTCCCCCGCCCGCGCCGCGCGCGACATCCATTCGCGGTTCCGCGACATGGACCGGCGACTGGCCGATATCGAAAGCTTCGTGACTACCGAAAACCGCTCGCTGGCACGCGAGATCGAAGCGCTTGCAGCAGATCCACCGATCCCCGACCCCCTTGCCGCAAAGCCGTTGGGCTCGACTGAACCCCGCTAAAAGAAAGACGCTGTTCCATGTACACCGGCGACGTCATTGCCCTGTTGGTCACCATCCTTCTGCCGACCCTGCTCCTGCTTTATCTTGCCAAGCGCTGGTTCGGCCTCAAGGAAAAGCAGCTCGAAACCAACGCTCGCCTCGCGGCCGAGCGTGCCGCCGAATATGCGGTCAGCAACAAGGATCTCGAACAGCGGGTTCGCGTGCTCGAACAGATCGTCACCGACAGCGGCGCGCAGACCGCGGCGCAGATCGAGGCCCTGCGGGGATCGTCGAAGCTCCCGCGCAAGGCCGCCCGGGCTTCCGTCGAGAACATTGGCTAGCGCCGACCGCGGCCGGCTCCAGGAGGTATTATGGACGTCACACTGCTGATTTTCTTCGTCATCGTCGTGGCGATTCCAGTGCTCGCGGGCGTCGGCATATCGGGCTTTCAGCGCTGGCTGTTGTTCAAGGAACGCATGGGCCAGCTGATTGCGGATCAGACTGCCGAAAAGGCGGCGCAATATGCCGCACGTGTCGAACGGATCGAAGCCCGGCTATGCATCGTCGAGGAAATCGTCACAGATGGCGGAGTACACACGGCGAACCAGATCGAAGCTCTGCGGGGCGCGTCGAAGCGCCGTCCCGCCGCGATTACCGCGCCGACTGACGCCGACGCTTGAATCACGTCCGGAGGCACACGAAATGTTCGACGTAACGACCAAGGGGACGCCAGGTGCATAATGATGTCGCAAGCTGGATCTGGATCCTGATTCCACTGGCGGCGATCAGCCTGGCGCCGTTCAAGATGTGGCTTCGGATCAAGGAAAAGCAGATCGGCGCGCAAACCACCCTCGCCGCCGAAAAGAGCGCGCAATATGCCGCCCACGTCGAGCGCATCGAAGCGCGGCTGCGCGTCCTTGAACAGATCGCCACCGACGGCGGCGCCCAGACCGCCGCGCAGATCGAGGCATTGCGCGATCACGCCCGCATTCCGCAGGAGGAATCGCCGCGATGAACCCCTTCGAGCTAGTTATCGCCGTCGTAGCCATGGCGATGATTATGGGGATCATCATCCGCCGTATGGAACTTGGCCGTCAGCAGGGACCAGGTGAACACGAGTCCGCTGAGAGCCAGCGCCTGCGCGAGGAAGTCACCCAGCTCAAGGAACGACTCAAAGTGCTGGAGCGGATCACGGTCGACAAAGAGAACAGCCTCGCCAAGGAAATCGAGTCGCTCCGCGACCGCTAGCTCTGCTACGGCGCCGCTTATGCCCGGGCTTCCACCGCTTTCCGCAATTCTCGAAGAATATCAGCTCGTCGATGCCGAGGATCGCTATCGGCTGCTGATCGACCTCGGTCGCCAGCTCGGCCCGATGCCCGACGCGCTCAAGACCGATGCCTCGCGAGTCCCCGGCTGCTCCGCATCGGTGTGGGTCTATCCAACCGCCGACCACGGCCGGCTCCACTTCTTCGCCGACAGCAACGCCGCAATCACCAAGGGGATCGTCGCCCTCGTCCTGTCGGCGGTTCAGGACCGGCCGGCGGCGGAGGTCGCCCAGCTCGACGTGACCGCCGCACTTGCCCCCTTCGACCTGGCAAAGCATCTCAGCGCCAACCGCACGCAGGGCGTCCCCAACATGATCGCGTTAGTCAAGGAAACTGCCCGGCGATACGCCGCCGCGGCTTAGGCGGTGGCGTTCTTGCGCTCTTCGGCGCGCTTCAGGACGTCGTAAGCGGCCTGGATCTGCTTGAAGCGCTTGGCGGCTTCGTCATCGCCGGGATTGGCGTCGGGATGAGTCTGCTTGACCAGCCGGCGGTGGGCCGCCTTGACCGCCGCATAATCGGCGTCGCTCTCCAGTTCGAGCGCGTCGAGCGCACGCATTTCGTCGCGGCTGCGGCTGCCGTCGCCCGGGCCGCCCCACTGCCATTGGGCCGATTGGCGGAAACCCGAATTGCCAAGCTCCTCATCGGCCGCGCGCCGCGCCGCTTCGTCGGGGCTGAGGCCGGCGAAGTAATTCCAGTTCTTGTTATATTCGCCGGCGTGGGCTTCGCAGAAATACCAGCGTTCGGGGCTGTTGGGCGCTTTTGGCGCGGGCCGGTCGCCGACCTCGGCGCAGCCTTCGCGGTCGCACAGCCGAATGCGCGCGGCATTCCGCCCCTTGTCGCCGTACGAGCGCCAGCGGGGGAAGCCCCAATCGTCGGTTCTTCTGTGCCCGGCCAATTCATGTCCTTTCCAGCGGCCCGTCATTGCGAGGACCGCGGCGGCGAAGCAATCCACTAACTTCATGCCGCGAAAAATGTGCCAGAGGGCCTGTAAGCCGGGTTCTGTCCAGCGCCTTACAGCGCCTGTGCGGCCATTCCTCTAGGAAGCGGGTTACCCCGCCCCTCAAGCAATCAACCCGGGCGACGAGCCGGAACCAGGCTCATGTGCCGCCCCTATTCGATCTTGCTCCCGGTGGGGTTTACCGTGCCGCCGCCGTTGCCGGCGACGCGGTGCGCTATTGCCGCACCCTTTCGACCTTACCCGTCCGAAGGCGGGCGGTAGGCTTTCTGTGGCACTATCCCTGAGCCTTGCCGAAGCCCGACCCGCCGGGCGTTACCCGGCACCGTGGTTCCATGGAGCCCGGACTTTCCTCGCCCTCGCTTGCGCGAGGCCGCGGCCGCCCAGCCCTCTGGCGAGGGCGATATAGGCGAACGGCGCCGCAGTTGCCAGTCAGCGCCCCAATGGCAGGAATGGGTGGAAATCGGACATTAGCGCGTTGACCGCTCCGGGTCGGAAGCAGTCGCGGCGGCAGCGGGCAAAACGCAACCGGTAGAACGTCGCGGCTAATGCAATTCACCCGGGTTGATCCACTCATCAGTCAGCCCATATTGTGCAGTGCAGCAAACTTCCGCTGCCTTGGGTTCCGGAGTTTGTGTATGCGAGGCCTGTCCGACACGATCGCGCGCCTGAAGCGCCTCCGGGAGGCTTCGCCGGACGCGGCACCAGCAAACGCACGATTGAGGTCATTCGATGGGTACGGCTCAAATCCAGGCCAGCTGAACAGATGGATTTACACTCCGCAGAATTTGGCGCCTGGCGCCCCGCTTGTCGTGGTTCTCCATGGATGCACTCAGAGCGCGGCCGGCTATGACCAGAGTTCGGGCTGGTCGCGACTTGCAGATCAACTCGGTTTTGTATTGCTTTATCCCGAGCAGCAACGGACCAATAATCCGAACTTGTGCTTCAACTGGTTCTCGGAAGAGGATGCCGCTCGGGGTAAGGGCGAGGCATTGTCCATTCGGGAGATGGTCGCCGGTGCGCATGCCCGGTTAGGAACTGATCCGCGACGCGTGTTCGTTACGGGCCTCTCGGCCGGTGGCGCTATGGCAGTAGTGATGCTTGCCACTTATCCGGAAGTCTTTTCAGGCGGAGCGGTCATCGCAGGTCTGCCGTTCGGGGTCGCCCGCTCGATCCCGGAAGCGTTGGATCGCATGCGTGGAACGGACAAATGGCAGCCAGCGCAGCTTTCGCAGCGGGTCAGGGTCGCCTCAGGCCACTCCGACGAATGGCCGACCCTCTCCGTGTGGCACGGAAGTGCCGATTTGACGGTCAATCCTTCGAATGCGTCGGCCTTGGTCGAGCAGTGGCGGACGCTTCACGGCACAGTCAAAGCCCCCAGCGAGGCGAATCTGGTACATGGCTATCCGCACCGGGTCTGGCGGAACTCGACGGGACGTGCAGTCGTCGAGGAATACAGCATCACCGGTCTTGGGCACGGGACGCCGCTGGACACACGGGGCACTCGTCATGGCGAACGAGCCGCCCCATTCATGCTTGAGGCAGGGATCTCCTCAACCCGCCTGATTGCTCGCTTCTGGGGCATCGTCTCGGATAAAGCGGACGACCGCTTCTCAATCTCTCGAACAGTTGTTGATGAACCTGCGGGTCAGCGATCACCCGAGGACGTCCGTGCCTGTGCTGATCAGACGGGCGTCCGGAAGACGATCGAAGACGCGCTTCGCAACGCCGGGCTGATGTGATCATTCTACGACATCCATGCTTGCTTTGGGTCAAACGCAGCCGTGAACGCCAGCGGTCCTTATGGGTGGAATGCTACCATTAGCCCTGGCGAGCTCACTGCGGTCTTGGCAGCAGCAACGCCAGCAGCTTCGCTCGGCATTCGCCATCGATGATGCCGTCGATCATGTCGGGGCGGAAGCGGCGCTGGAAGGCGATCACCGCTTTCTGTTCGTCGGTGACGTCATAGCCGAAGCGTTCGAGCGCGAGGAGGAAGCCGGCGTCGGTCCAATAAGGGTCGATGAGGTCGCGCGACGGGCTTGGCAGCGCGAGGCGGCGCTTGGCCAGCTCCCACCACGGAAACAGCTCGCCCGGATCGTCCTTGCGCGCCGGCGCGACGTCGGAATGGCCGACGACGTTGCCGCGGCCGATGCCGTGGCGGTCCTTGATCTCGGCGACCAGGGGGATCACCGCCGCCATCTGTTCGTCGGGAAACGCGCGATAGCCGAATTCATGGCCGGGATTGACGATTTCGATGCCGACGCTTGCCGAATTGACGTCGCTTGTCCCCCGCCAGCGCGATTTCCCCGCGTGCCACGCGCGGCGCGATTCATCGACCAGGCGATAGATGGTGCCGTCCTCATCGACGCAATAATGCGCGGACACCTGCGCTTCGGGCGAAGTCAGCCGGTCCAGCGCGCCCTCGCAACTCGGCATCCCGGTGTAGTGCAGGACGATCATCGATACCGACAGCTTGCGCTCGTCGTGATTGGGGGAAGGCCGTTCGACGAAATCCATCGTCCCTATCGCGCACCAGCTTTGGCGCGGGGTCAAGCCCCGGCGGCGGCCCTGCGGTCGGGTCCGGCGCGCTTCTCCACCTTGCTGCCGTCGCCGACCAGCCGATAAAGCCCGCGCGCATTGACGTCGGAACCGAGCTTGGTCGTCTGGCCAATCACCGTTTCGCCCGCGCCAAGCATCAGGCTGCCGTCCTCCGCCATCGCGCTGCTCAGCCGTTCGAACGCCAGCGCCTTTTTGTCCTGGCTCAGGTACAGCAGGACGTTGCGGCACAGGATGATGTCGAACCCACCCGGGTGCGGCGGCGGTTCGAGCAGATTGTGAACCTGGAAACGGATCGGCCGGCGCAATTCCTCGATTCCACGCCAGCCGTTCGGCGTTTCCTCGAACCATTTGATCATCTGGTTGATGCCCAGCCCGCGCTGGATTTCGAACTGGGTATAAGTGCCGGCCCGCGCCCGATCGACGCACGTGCTGGATACGTCGGTGCCGAGGATGTCGATGGTCCAGCCGCGCCAGTCGTTCGGCGATTCAGCGAACATCATCGCCAGTGAATAGACTTCCTGACCGGTCGAACAGCCCACCGACCAGATCTTGATCCGCTTGGTCTTGGCGCGCGCCACCGCCAGTTCCGGCAGGGTGTGCCGCTGCAGCAGGTCGAACGGCGAGCGATCGCGGAAGAAATAGGTTTCGTTGTTCAGCAACGCTTCGACCACCTGCTGCGACAAATTCGGTTCCTTGCCCATGACGAGAATGGTGATCAGTTCGTCCAGTGAAGCGATGCCGCGATCGCGCAGCAATTGGGCCAGCGCGGTTTCAATTCGCCAGCGCCTGCTCATCGTCAGCTGCTGACCGGTGCGCGCCTCCAGCAATCCGGCAAGGATGCGGCTGGAACTGTCGCTTATCTGCATGCGGCAAGCTCCCTGGTGCGCGAAGCAATCCGGCGCGCGATTTGATCGGGCGGCAAGGCGATATAGGCCAGGCCAGCTTCGACGATCGCGCGCGGCATGCCCCACACTGCGCAGCTGGCTTCATCCTGCGCGATGATCGAACCGCCGCACGACACCAGCCGCGCCGCGCCTTCGACGCCGTCTCGGCCCATGCCGGTCAGGACCACGCCAAGCGCGCCCGCTCCATAGACTGCGCCGACCGAAGCCAACATCGGATCGACCGACGGCATGCAGCCGCTTCGCCCCCGGCCATCGGTCAGCCGCACCACCGCTCCATTGCGCGTCGGTTCAAGTGTCAAATGCGCATCGCCCGGCGCCAGCAGGATGTGGTCGGGCAGCAGTTCCATGCCATCTTCGGCGACCCGGGCATCGCGCTTGGCAATGGCCCCGATCTGCCGCGCGAATACGGTCATGAATGGGATCGGCAGGTGTTGGGTGATCAGGATTGGCACGCCGATCCGCCGCGGAAGCGCATGAAACAGGCTGCCAAGCGCATGGATTCCGCCGGTTGAAGCACCGATCGCAAGCACGTCGATCGGCGTTCCCGGCATCGGCCGCAATGCGAATTGATGACGTGCAGTCGCCTTGCCGGATGCGGCCGGGCGGTGGTCGTTGGCATGGCCAAGCGCCTTGAGCTTGCTCAGCAGGATTTCCGCGAACTTGCCGTTGAACCGGCCAGTGCCGGGCTTGGGCATCGTATCGGCGGCCCCAAGCGCGAGCGCGGCGACGGTTTGCTCGGCGCCTTCTTCGGCCAGCGATGACACGATCATCACCTTCGCTCCGGCGGCTGCGCCGATGATCCGCGGGATCGACTTCAGCCCTCCCGCGCCAGGCATTTCCAGGTCGAGCAGGACGACGTCGACGCGGCATTCGCCAAGTGCTTCGATGGCGGCTTCGGCGCTTGACGCGACGGCGGCGATTTCGAATTCGGGATCGGCCTGGATCATGCGCGACAGCACCGCCCGGGCAACCGTCGAATCGTCGACGATCATCAGCCGGATGCGGCGGCCTTGCGGGCGGGATTCCTCAAAGCGGTCCCGCGATCTGGCGAGCACCCGCTCCACGTGCACGAACTCAGGCGGCGCCGACGAGCTGAAGCTTGATGTGAAGCGTTTCGCGGTCGAACGGCTTCATCACATATTCGTCCGCTCCGGCTTCAAGGGCCGCGCGGATGTGCGCCATGTCGTTTTCGGTGGTGCAGAACACGACCTTGGGCTGGTCGGCATGGCCGGCCTGGCGGAGCAGCTTCAAAAACTCCATCCCGCTCATCACCGGCATGTTCCAGTCGAGCAGGACGACGTCGGGCATCCGCGCTTCGCAACGGGTCAGCGCCTCCTGGCCGTCGCCGGCCTCGTCGACCTCGAAGTTGAGGGTTTCGAGGATGTGCCGAGCGACTTTCCGGATCACTTTGGAATCGTCGACGATCAAACAGCTTTTCATGGTTTCGGCTTCCCGCTTTGCTTTGACGGTTCGTCTAAACAGTAAATGTAACGAAGAGCTTAAGCCGCGATCCGCGCCTCTGCTCCGGCAATCAGTGCGGCCACGTCGGCCAGCAGCAGTGGCCCGTCTTCGGTTTCGACCATGCCAATCGAAGCGCGCTCCCACCCCGGGCCCATTGCGGCACGCACCGGCGCCGGCTCGGACAAGGCCTCCACGACGTCTTCCACAAGATCGACGATCAGCGCGTAATGGTGGCCGTCCAGCTCAACGACCGCGGCTTCGCGGATGCCATCCGAACAATCGGTTTCGCCCAGTTCCAGCGAGCGCATGCAGTCGATCACGGTCAGCACTCGGCTGCGCAATGCCGACAATCCCGCAACGTGCGGCGCCGCGCGCGGCACCGGGATCAGCGTATCGAGCTCGACCACCGATTCGACCGCAGCCGCAGGCAATGCGACGCGCGCTCCGGCAATGGTCACGACCAGCAGCAATTCGTTCATGACGAGCCCCCTGCTCCACCCAGTTTCAGCGCCAGCAGCAAGCCCGCCCGATCATAACGATAGATGCTCGGGTCCTTTTTGCCCTGCCCGCCCGGCTCGGAGCGAAGCCAGATGGTACGGCCCGCCGACTCTGCCACTGACCCTTCCCCATGTGGCGCAATGACCAGGTCGACCGCGCCTTCGTGGCCATCGCCAACGACCCGATAGCCGGCGGCTTCGATGATTGGCCGAAGCATATTCTGCATCCACGGATCGTCGGCCGGCAGGCGGCAGACCAGTTGCTCGGTGGACCGCGCCGCCGGGCCGACGTGGTTGGCGAACAGCCAGTGCGAGTCGATCAGTTCCGCCGGCTCGCCGTTGATCAGGGACACGCCACTGACCTCGCCCGGCCGTTCGGCGTGAATGACGTCATTGTCGATGGTTGCGAAGTCGATCACTTCGCGGAATGCGTAGCCGATCTCATGACGGCCATCGTTCAAGCGGAACAGGCGGACCTTTTCCGCGCCAACATCGCCGTCGGCCGCTCCGGCTAGCGGCAGGATGGCTTCGCCGACCTGTACGCGCAGCTGTCCAGCGGCATTGGTGATCGCGGCGGCCGGTACTTCCTCGATCCGGTCGACGATCGCCAGCCGGACCGCGCGCCGGCCACCGTCGAGGCCGCGGAACAGCAGCACGGCGGTGGCCTTGGCGGCGGCCTTGGCCGGACCCTCGGCGATCCGTGCGGTGCGGTCGTGCGCCTCAAGCTTGATGCCGCCGACCTGTGCCAGTCCAGCGGGGTCGAACAGCAGAATCGGGCTACCGTCGTCGGCCAGCGTGGTCCCGGCATAAAGCCCGGTTGCCATCACCGCCGGAGCCGCCGGCTTGACCACCAGTTCCTCGTGATCGTGAATGCGGTCGACCGACAGCGCGTAAACGTCGCCGCCCGACGGACGAAGCACGACCAGCGTGCGGTCCTGGGGGGCGACGGCGCTGTCGAGGCCGAGGATGTCTGCCAGCGAGACTTCCGGCACGCGCCGTCCGCGGATCGTCGCAACTCCCGCACCGCCGATGTGATCGAGCACGACCGATTCGCCGTTGGCCCGGACGATCTCGTCAATTGCGGAGCGTGGGATGGCGAAATGCTGGCCGGCGATTGAAACCGTCAGCGCGGGGATAATGGTCAGCGTCAGCGGCACGCGAAGGGTCATTCGTGTCCCTTCGCCGGGCTTGCTGTCGACTTCGACGATGCCGCCGATGCGTTCGACGTTGGACCGGACCACGTCCATCCCGACGCCCCGGCCCGAAATCGAAGTCACTTCCTTGGCGGTCGACAGGCCGGCTTCGAAAATCAGCGCAAGTTGGTCGCGCGGTGCAAGTTGCGCCGCTGCGCCCTTGTCGACGATCCCGGCGGCAATGGCCTTTTCGACCAGGCGCTTGCCGTCGATGCCGCGGCCATCGTCATGAATGTCGATCAGGATTTGATTGCCGGACTGCCGCGCCGCGACCGCCAGGATGCCGATCTCGCGCTTGCCCGCTTTCAATCGCTCTGCGGGAGTTTCGATGCCGTGATCGATGGCGTTGCGAACGATATGGGTCAGCGGGTCGCGGATCATCTCGATCATTTCGCGGTCGAGTTCGACATCGCCGCCCTCGACGTCGACCAGCACCTGCTTGCCGAGTTCGGCGGACAGGTCGCGGACCATTCGCGGCAGGCCGACGAACAGATTTTCGATCCGCTGCATGCGGGTGCGGGTGATTGCGTCGCGCATATCGGCGATGATCGACGACAATCGCTCGAACGCTCCGTCGACGGGTACGTCGGACTGCGATTCGCGCAATCGCCGCGCCAGTTCATTGCGCGCCAGCACCATGTCGGAAACCGTGCTCATCACGCGATCGAGCAATTCAACTGACAGGCGGATCGTGCGTGGCGCGGAGGCCACCTTGCCAGTGCCGTCGGCAAGTGCTGCGACAAGCGGCGCGGCTGGCCCTTCGGCGCCGGGCGCAAGCGCTTCGATCAGCGCTGTATCGTCGCCCGCCGGCATATCCTCTCCGGCGTCGATGGCGGCAATCATCTCGGCAATCCGGTCGATGATGGCGAGGACTGCGCTGACCAGCGCCCCGTCGGGCTGCCGGCGGCCGGCGCGGACGTCGGCCAAAGCATCTTCGGCGGCATGGCTAAGCGCCTCAAGCCGGGGGAATTCGAAAAAGCCGCAATTGCCCTTCACGGTGTGGACGAAGCGAAAGATGTTATCGAGGCGCGCGCGGTCGTCGGGCTCGGCTTCCCAGGCGACGATTTCCCCGCCCAGCGCTTCGAGCATTTCGCGGCATTCGGCTACGAAATCGGCAATCAGATCGTCCATTGGCGACACGGCCCCTCAAGCGCTGCTTTGCGACGCTTATGCCGGGGAGGAGTTAACGCGCCGTTAGCCCTTCAACGGAAGAGTCGCGCCAATCATCAGCACTTCGCTGGACGGATCGGACAGAATGATCGACCCGCCCCCTTCGGCGGCAAGGGCGTAGGCCAGCCACGCCCCGGCCGCCCGCGGTTCGATCTGGGCACCACCGCCGGTTGCCAGGGTGTCGCGCAATACCGGGTCAAGCAGGATGCGCGGGCCCTCGCCGCGGACCGCCAGCTCCAATTCCCCGTCGCGCGTTTCTCCGCCGACATCGAGCCGGCCACCCCGGACCAAGGCATCGCCGGCGAGCAGCGCGAGATTGAGGAGCAACTTGATGGCACCCTTGGGCAGATTGTCGTCGGCGACCGCCCAGCCCAGTTCGATGCGCCGTTCAGGCCCGAACACGCCGCGCAGGACGGCTTCCGCGTCGCGCGTGTCGATCGCTTCCGCGAACCCGCCCGCGGCACCGAAGGCGAGGCGGAAGAACTTGAGTTTGTTGGCCGAGGCCCTGGCGCTGTCGGCAAGCAGTTCGAGGCACTTGTCCCGCATGTCCGGGTCGGTCTCGTCGGCAAGCAGTTCAATACCATTGTTCAGCGCGCCCACCGGCGACATCAGGTCGTGGCAAATGCGGGAGCAAAGCAGACTGGCGAGATCGACGGGGTTCATCGCCGCGCACTGATGGGCCGAAGTTTAATTTCACGCAAGTTTCCACTAGCGTCCGCCGGCACGCAGATTGGTTCGCCGGAAACAGGGGAAGAACATTGGCCAAGCGGGTTTTTCTGGCGGTCTTGGTGGCCATTGCTGCGACGGCTTCGGCGCCGAGCCCGGCGATCGGCAAATCCGCGTCCCCGTCCCCGTCCCTGGCCCCGGCCCAGGCCCCGGCCCCGTTCCAGCTTAACCGCGCACGAGTCGACCGGATGTTGCACCAAATGGTCGACAAGGGCCGCGTCGCGGGCGCTTCGGTCCTGATCTGGAAGGACGGCCGCGAAGCGTATTTCGATGCCGCCGGTTGGGCCGACCGCGAAGCGCGCAAGCCGCTTCGCCGCGATCACCTGATGCAGATCTGGTCGATGACCAAGCCGGTCACCGGTGTCGGGCTGATGCGGTTGTGGGAACAGGGCCGCTTCGGGCTCGACGAACCGCTTGCCAAATATCTGCCCGAATATGCCCACACCCAGGTGTTCGTCGGCATGGACCGATCGGGAAAGCCAATCCTCAAGGCCCCCGAGCGTCCGATTCTCATTCGCGACATCCTGCGCCACACCGCCGGCTTCGCTTATTGGGATGGGCCAGCCTATCCCGAGCAGGTCCTGGCCAAGGTTGATCCACTCAACGTCGACAACACGCTGGCGCAATTCAGCCAGAATATGGCCACGATCCCATTGATGTACGAACCGGGGGCGCAATGGCGCTACAGTGCCGCGGTCGACGTCCAGGCGCGGCTCATTGAAAAACTCACCGGTGAGCCATTCGAAACCTACATGCGCGCCAGTGTGCTCGATCCGCTGCGCATGCGCGATTCGGCCTGGACCCAGCCGGAATCACGCTACCCGCGGCTCGTCATCGCCTATGAAACCGGGCCCGACGGCAAGCTTCGCCCGAAACCCACGACCGATATTCGGCGGCTTAATTTCAGCGATCGCAAGCTGACCATGGGCGGCGCTGGAATTGCCACCACGCTTGATGATTACATGCGGTTCGCGCGCATGCTTCTGAACCGCGGCACCCTTGATGGCACGCGCATCCTCAACCCGTCGACGGTCAGGCTGATGACGACCGACCAGCTTGACCCCCGGATGACCGAACGGCTGTGGCTTCCCGAAAAGGGGAATGGCGGCTTTGGCTTCGATTTTTTCGTCAGGAACGGTCAGCCCAGGGACCCGAAGGAGAACCGCGGGGCCACGGGCGAGTTCTTCTGGGACGGCGCCTGGACCACTTTGTTCTGGGTCGATCCCGCGAATGACATGGCGGTCGTGTTCTTCGTCCAGAAGGATCCGTACGACTTCTCGCTGATCCATGACATTCGCCAGGCCGTTTACGGTCCCGCGTACGTCGGACCGAAGGGCGACTGAGTGGCGTTTCGCCACTGTTGAAGCGCCGAAAAGAATACCCACATACTAGCGGATGGCCGGGGGGCAGACTCGCTTCGATATTCGCCTTGAGCCGGCCGTTGCCGGCTGGCGGCTGGACCGCGCCCTGGCGGCGGCGGTCCCAACCCTGTCGCGCGAACGCCTTAAAAGCCTGGTCCGAAGCGGCGCGCTGGATGCTCGGGGGACGCTTGTTCGCGACCCGGCGATCAAGGTCAAAGGCGATGAAGAGTTCGCGTTGACCGTGCCCCAGCCGCAGGCTGCACACAACGAAGCGCAGGACATTCCGCTCACGATCGCGTTCGAAGACGAGCATTTGCTGGTGGTCGACAAGCCGGCGGGGCTGGTCGTCCACCCCGCGGCCGGCAATTTCGATGGCACCCTGGTCAATGCACTGCTCCACCATTGCCGCGGATCGCTGTCGGGGATCGGCGGAGTGGCCCGGCCCGGGATCGTGCATCGCATCGACAAGGATACGTCGGGGCTGCTGGTCGTCGCCAAGACCGATGTTGCTCACGAAGGGCTGGCGCGGCAATTCGCGGCGCATTCGGTTGACCGGCGTTATCTGGCGATCATCGACGGGCTTCCCAAGACGGCTGCCGGCACGGTCGATGCTCCGCTCGCTCGATCCGCGACCAATCGCAAGAAGATTGCCGTGGTCACAGGCCCGCGCGGCAAGCGGGCGGTAACCCACTGGAAGCGGCTCCAGCTCCTGGCCGGCGCGGCGCTGGTCGAATGCCGCCTCGAAACCGGCCGGACTCACCAGGTGCGCGTGCACATGGCATCGATCGGCCACCCGCTGCTCGGCGACCCGGTCTATGGTCGCGGTGGCAAAAGCTTCGGCAAGCTGCTGAAGGAACTCGGCTTTGAACGCCAGGCTCTGCACGCCGCGCAACTTGGCTTCACGCATCCGGTGACGATGAACAGGCTATCGTTTTCCAGTCCCCTGCCGTCCGACATGCAGGAATTGTTCAACGCACTTGGTGTATAGATACTAACACGGTAGGGCGCCCCGCGCGCCCTGCGCTACGGAGAAAGACGAAGACAATGGCTCAGCGTAAACAGATCGTCTCGCTCCCCGCGTCCGGCGGGGAGGCCGGGCTCAATCGCTATCTCTCCGAGATCAAGAAATTTCCGATCCTCAGCCCCGAGGAAGAATATATGCTTGCCCAGCGCTGGCGCGAGCATGGCGACACCGACGCCGCGGCCAAGCTGGTCAATTCGCACCTGCGGCTCGTGGCCAAGATCGCGATGGGCTACCGTGGCTACGGCTTGCCGGTGAGCGAGCTTATTTCCGAAGGCAATATCGGCCTGATGCAGGGCGTGAAGAAGTTCGAGCCAGAGCGCGGCTTCCGGCTTGCGACCTATGCGATGTGGTGGATCCGCGCTTCGATCCAGGAATTCATCCTGCGTTCGTGGAGCCTGGTAAAAATGGGCACCACGGCCGCCCAGAAAAAGCTGTTCTTCAACCTGCGCCGGATGAAGAACCAGATCGAGGCGTTCGAAGAAGGCGACCTCAAGCCCGCCGACGTCACCAAGATTGCCACCCATCTTGGCGTCACCGAAGCCGAAGTCGTGTCGATGAACCGCCGCATGGCGATGGGCGGCGACACCAGCCTCAATGCCCCGCTGAAGGATAGCGAAGGCGAAAGCCAGTGGCAGGACTTCCTGGTCGATAACGGGCCGCTGCAGGACGAGCAGATTGCCGAGGACGAGGAAGCGCGCGTCCGCCACGATTTGCTGGTGAGCGCGCTCGACAGCCTTAACGAGCGCGAGAAGCACATCCTGATGGAGCGCCGGTTGGCGGACGATCCGAAGACGCTGGAGGAACTCAGCCAGGTCTATGGCGTCAGCCGCGAGCGCATTCGCCAGATCGAAGTTCGCGCGTTCGAAAAGCTGCAAGCCGCACTTCTGCGGCTGGCGGGCGAAAAACGGCTCCTCCCGGCCGCCTGACAGCGGGCGCCTGACAGGCAGGTCAGGTTCGGCAGCGGATCGCTGGCGTGTTTCGCATGCCGGTCCTGCTCCCCCTCTTGCCAAGCCCGTAAAACAGGCGGACGGTCTACCTTTCTGACAGGGTGCCCGAGCCCCTCGAAGAGCGACTCGCACGCCCGTGAACCGGACGAAGGAGAGTCGCATGGCTGGAGAATCCAAAGGCACTCGAGTGATCGCGCTGGTGGGACCCGCCGGCGCGGGAAAGACCAGCCTTGCCGAAGCCATGCTGTTCGCCGCCGGAACCACCGATCGGCTGGGCTCGACCGCCAACGGCTCAAGCATCGGCGATTCCAGTGCCGAAAGCCGGCAGCGCGGCGGATCGACCGAACTCAACCTCTATCATTTCGATTATCTCGGCGACCGCTTCGCCATCCTCGATTGCCCGGGCTCGATCGGGTTTGCAGCCGATGGCACCCGGGCGCTGGCCATCGCCGACGTCGCGGTGGTGGTGGTCGATCCCGATCCGGCGCGGGCGCCGCTGGCCGCGCCCGCACTGCGTGCGCTTGACGAACTCGGGATCCCGCACCTGATATTCGTCAACCGCATCGATCACGCCCACGGCCGAATCCGCGATTTGCTGTCCGCCCTTCAGCCGATGAGCGTATCGCCGCTGATCGGGCGCCAGATTCCGATCTGGGACGGGGACAAGGTCGGCGGTTTCGTCGATCTCGCACTCGAACGGGCGTTCAAATATCGCGCCGGCAAGCAATCCGAACCGATCGCCATTCCCACCGATCTGCAGGGCCGCGAAAGCGAAGCGCGAACCCACATGCTAGAACAGCTTTCGGATCATGATGACGAATTGCTCGAACAACTGTTGATGGATCAGGCGCCAACCCCGGCCAAGGTCTTTCACGACCTGGCGCGAGAGACCGGCGAAAGCCTGGGCGTGTCGGTGCTGTTCGGCTCGGCCATTAGCTCGTGGGGCGTGCGGCGGCTGCTCAAGGCGCTGCGCCATGAAGCACCGGGTCCGCAGGCGACCGCGCGGCGGCTCGAGGTTACCGATCCCGCAATCTACCCGTTCAAGGTCCTCCACGGCGCGATCGGCCGGCTCGCGCTGTCGCGCGTACTCGGCGGCGCGATTGACGAAGGGTCGGACCTCAAATCAGCGTCGGGCGGTCACGCCCGGGCGGGATCTCTGTTCAAGGTGCAGGGCGAAAAAACCCAGAAAATCGCCGGCGCGCAGGATGGCGATGTGATTGCCGTCGCCAAGGTCGACATGATCCACGCGGGCGAATGGCTTGGGCCGGGCGCCCTGCCCCCGCCGATCGAGATCAGCTATCCGGCGCGCAATTGCGCCGTCGCAATCGAGCCCGCGGACCGCAAGGACGACGTCAAGCTGTCAGGCGCGCTGCAGCGGCTGGTGGACGAGGATTCGGCGTTGCTGGTCGAACATGACGAAACCAGTCACGAACTGCGCCTGCGCGGCATTAACGACGAGCATTTGAACACCGTGATCGCCCGCCTGAAGCGCCGCTACGGAGTTGAGGTGAAGAGCCACCCGCCGGCGATCGGCTATCGCGAATCCGTCCGCAAATCGGTGATTCAGAAAGGGCGGCACAAGAAGCAGTCGGGTGGTCACGGGCAATTCGGCGACGTCATGATCGAACTGAAGCCGCTCCCGCGCGGCAGTGGGTTTGTATTCGAGGAGCGGATCACGGGCGGCGCCGTGCCGCGGCAATGGATTCCGGCCGTTGAAGAAGGCGTTCGCCAGGCGATGATCAAGGGTCCGCTCGGGTTCGAAGTGGTGGATTGCTGCGTCGCTTTGATCGACGGCAGCTATCACAGTGTCGACAGTTCCGAGCTCGCGTTTCGTCTTGCCGGGCGAATGGCGATGCACGAAGCGCTGGTGGCTGGGCAGCCGCACTTGCTCGAACCCCTGCACAAGCTGACGGTGGCCACCCCATCGAGCGCGACCAGCCGGATCACCTCTGCCATCGCCGGTCGCCGAGGGCAGATGCTCGGGCTTGCGCCGCGCGAAGGCTGGACCGGATGGGACCGGATCGACGCGCTGATTCCCGAAGCCGAGCTGGCCGGACTGGAAGCGGATCTCCGGGCGCAAAGCCAGGGCCTTGCGACCTACGAAGCCGAGTTCGATCACCTGGCCGAGCTGAACGGGCCGCTGGCCGACAAGGTGGTCCAACGGCCGGTGCCCGAACCCGCCTAAGGCTTGACGGGCGCGCGGCCACCGGCTTGGCTGTGTTCATGGCCAAACGACTGACCCAATTCATCCTGCTCGCGCTGGCGCTTGGCGTCATCGCGGGCTGGGCAATCAACGCCGCGATCGACGACGGCACTCCCGCAAGCGCGGCGCGCCTCAAGGAGATCGCCGACTATCTGAGTATCGTCACCGCGCTGTTCCTGCGCCTGATCAAGATGATCATCGCGCCGCTGGTGTTCGCGACGCTGGTCGCGGGGATCGCGCATATGGGCGATGTCGCCGCGCTTGGCCGGGTTGGCGCACGGTCGCTTGGCTGGTTCATCCTCGCCAGCCTGACCTCGCTCACGCTCGGCCTGATCCTCGTCAATACGCTTCAGCCCGGTGTCGGACTCGATCTGGCAATTCCGCCGGCCAACGCGGCGAGCGGAGTTGAAACCGCCGCGTTTAACCTCAAGGACTTCGTTACCCACCTGGTGCCGGCGTCGATCTTCGAGGCGATGAGCACCAATGAAATTCTGCCGATCGTCATCTTCTCCGTGTTTTTCGGCGTTGCCCTGACGGCCGTCGGTGAAGCTGGGCGGCCGATCGTCCGCGGCGTCGATGCGCTCGTCCGGGTCATGCTCCAGGTTACCGATTATGTGATGCGGTTCGCGCCGTTCGCGGTGTTCACCGCCGTGACCAGCGCCATCGCCGAACGCGGCCCGGGTATCCTGACGACCTTCGGCAAGTTCGTCGGCAGTTTCTATTTGGGGCTGGTGCTTTTGTGGGCAGTGCTGATTGGCGCCTGTTTCCTGATCGTCGGTTCGAAGACCCGCCATCTCGTCAGGTACATCCGCGACCCGATCGTGCTCGCGTTTTCAACCGCGTCGAGTGAAGCGGCCTTCCCGCGCACGCTTGAGGCGCTGGAGCGCTTCGGAGTTCCACCGCGTATCGCCAGTTTCGTCCTGCCGCTCGGCTATTCGTTCAATCTCGACGGCTCGATGATGTACATGACCTTCGCGACGATTTTCATCGCCCAGGCCTATGGCATCGACCTCAGCATCGGCCAGGAAATCACCATGCTGCTGGTGCTAATGATCACGTCCAAGGGCGTCGCCGGCGTGCCTCGAGCGAGCCTGGTGGTGATTGCCGCCACCTTGTCCATGTTCCGCATCCCCGAAGCGGGATTGCTGCTCATCCTCGCCGTCGATCACTTCCTCGACATGGGCCGGTCGGCAACCAACGTCGTCGGCAATGCCGTCGCGTCGAGCGTCGTTGCCCATTGGGAAGGCGCGTTCGATCCGCAAGAGCCGGCGGACATCGAACCGCCCCATGCACCGTCGCATACCGCCCCACCGGCCCCCGGAGCGGAGCAGCCGCGGGCCTAGTCGAACGGCCGGTCGATGCTGGGCGGCGGAGTGGTAAAGAACTTCGGTCCGCTGACGGTCATATGCCAGCAGTCCTCCAGCCGAATGCCGAACTTGCCGGGCAGGTAAATTCCGGGCTCGTTGGAAAAGCACATGCCCGGGGCCAGCGGCGTGGTCTCGCCGTGCACCAAATTGACGGGCTCGTGCCCTTCCATGCCAATGCCGTGGCCAGTGCGGTGCGGCAGTCCGGGCAATTTGTATCCTGGTCCATAGCCCCAGCTTTCGTAAGCGCTCCGGACGGCGTCATCGACGGCGCCTGCGGCCACTCCGACGCGGGCCGCGGACATTGCGATCTGCTGCCCGCGATGGACCTGGTCCCACAGCTTGCGCTGCTCTGCCGAAGCGTCGGCGCCGAACACGAAGGTTCGGGAAATATCCGATTCGTAGCCGTGGACCGAACAGCCGCTGTCCAGCAGTACGATCTCGCCGCGCCGGACATGCTGCGCTTTGCCCGAACCATGGGGATAGGCGCTGGCTTCACCGAGCAGGATCAGCCCCTCCCCGTTCCGCGCTCCCATCGCGGTCGTCGCGGCGGCGTATAGCCGGTTGATATCCGACGGTGTCATGCCCTCCCGGATCTGGCCATGGATATGGCGGTAAGCGGCGATGGTAATGTCGTTGGCGGCCTGGAGAAGAGCCAGCTCGGCGGGGGATTTGATCATCCGCTGGGCACGGACAACCGGGTTGGCGCTGACCGCCCGGAGTGCCGGCAGCTGGTTGCTCAGCCGGTCGAAGATGAAATAGCGATCGGTCTCTTCGAACCCTATTGGCGCGGCCGCCACGCCGCGTTGGCGGAGGAAGTCGGCGACCAGCTTCAAAGGCTCCTCATCCTCGTTCCAAGTGCGAATTTCGGCCGGGACCGACAGCGATTCCGCCACCGACGGGCGTTCGAAAAATGGCGTAACGACGATCGGCTCACCATGCGCCGGGATCACTGCCGCGGTCAGGCGTTCGGATCGCCACCACTGAACGCCGGTGTAATAATCGAGGCTTGCGCCCGGTTCGATAACGACCGCGCCGATGCCATTGCGCTGCATCAGCGCCTGGGCCCCGGCGATCCGGCCAAGGCGCTCGGCGGTCGAGATCGGCGGTGGCAGCTTCAGTGGGCTGAGCCCGGCAACAGCGCGCGCGAGTGCTCCGCCGAGCGGCAGCAGCGTCGCCGCCAGCGCTCCCGAACTGCCCAAAAAGCCCCTGCGTCCGATTGCCAAGCGTGCCATGACTGCTCCTTCGACCGATGGCGGTTTCTTGCACGGCGCGGCGCAATCGGCCAGCAGACGCCGCTCCCATGTTCGATTCGGCATTCAACGACGGCGCCAAGCGCCCCGGCACGCGTGAGATGACCGCGCTTCTGGCGGGGCTGATGGCGCTTAATGCGTTTGCCATCGATGCCATGATCCCGGCGCTTCCGGACATTGGCCGGTCGCTTCGGGTCGTCGAGGAAAACCAGCGCCAGCTGGTGGTGATCGCATACTTCGTCGGCTTCGCCTCGACCCAATTGCTGTGGGGGCCGTTGTCCGACCGCTTTGGCCGCAAGCCGGTGCTGGCCATCGGCATTGCGCTGTACGGGCTGTTCGCGGTGCTGTGCGCCTTCGCCTGGTCGTTTCCGTTGCTGATCGCCGGCCGGGTCGCGATGGGCGCATCGGCGGCGGTCACCCGAGTGCTGGTCGTCGCGATGGTTCGCGACCTGTTCGAACGCGAAGCCATGGCGCGGGTGATGAGCCTGGTGTTCATGACCTTCATGCTGGTCCCGGTGCTGGCGCCGAACATCGGCCAGGCCATCCTCCTCGTTGCGTCGTGGCGCGCGATTTTCCTGGTGCTCGGCGGATATGCGGTCGCGATGCTGCTGTGGTCCTCGCTTCGACTGCCCGAGACGCTGCATCCCGAATTCCGCCGCTCGCTCCACCTCGGCGACCTGGCCCGCGCCTTTGCCGAAACCGTCCGCGAGCCCTTGTCGCGCGGCTATACGCTGGCAATGACGGTCAGCTTCGCTGCGCTGGTCGCCTATATCAGCTCGATCCAGCAGATCGTGTTCGACGCCTTTGGCGCGGGACGCCTGATCGGCCTCGTGTTCGCCGCGATTGCCGCACCCATGGCCCTTGCCTCGTGGCTCAACTCGCGCTTCGTCGGCCGCTTCGGCCTGCGGCGGGTCGGGCATATCGCGTCGGCAGCACTGGCCGTGGTGACCGCGATCCACGCCGCGGTTGCTTATACCGGGCACGAAAGCCTGGCCGGGTTCATCATCCTGCAGGGCCTGACCATGGCCTGCTTCGCCTTTACATCATCGAACCTCGGCACGCTGGCGATGGAAAACATGGCGCCGATCGCCGGCACCGCATCGTCGGTGCAGGGGGTAGTCAGCACTGTCGGCGCGGCGATTATCGGCTTCGTCATCGGCCAGGCATTCGACGGAACCATCGTACCCTTCGTGCTTGGCACCGCGCTGGCCACCGCGGCAAGTTTCGCAATCGTCGTCGTGACCGAGCCCGGACAGCTGTTCGCAGCGACGGGCCCGAGGCACATAGACGTCCTCGAGCCCTGTATCCCCGACGATCTTGGCTAAAGCCTATTCGTCGATGGCGCCGTCGTCGTCATCGGGGCCGACCATCAACGCTTCGCTGACTTCCTCGGTGCGGCCGCGGATCGCATTTTCGATGCGCAGTGCAACGTCGGGATTTTCCTTGAGGTAGGTCTTGGAATTCTCGCGGCCCTGGCCGATGCGGACGCTGTCATAGCTGAACCACGAACCCGATTTCTCGACCAGCCCGGCCTTGACCCCGAGGTCGAGGATTTCGCCGACCTTGGACACGCCCTCGCCGTACATGATGTCGAATTCGACCTGCTTGAACGGCGGCGCGACCTTGTTCTTGACGACTTTCACGCGGGTGGCGTTACCGACGATATCGTCGCGGTCCTTGATCTGGCCCGTCCGCCGAATGTCGAGGCGCACCGACGCATAGAATTTGAGCGCGTTACCGCCGGTCGTGGTTTCGGGGTTGCCGTACATCACGCCGATTTTCATCCGCACCTGGTTGATGAAGATGACGGTGCAGCGCGACCGGCTGATCGACCCGGTGAGCTTGCGCAGCGCCTGGCTCATCAACCGCGCCTGAAGGCCGACGTGGCTGTCGCCCATCTCACCCTCGATTTCGGCGCGGGGGACCAGCGCCGCGACCGAATCGATCACCAGCACGTCAACCGCATTCGACCGCACCAGCGTGTCGACAATCTCCAGCGCCTGTTCGCCGGTATCGGGCTGCGACACGATCAGTTCGTCGATGTTGACGCCAAGCTTTTTGGCATAGCCCGGGTCGAGCGCATGTTCGGCGTCGACGAAGGCGGCGGTGCCGCCGATCTTTTGCGCTTCGGCAATGGCGTGGAGCGCAAGCGTCGTCTTGCCCGAGCTTTCGGGACCGTAAATCTCAATGATTCGCCCGCGCGGCAAGCCGCCGACGCCAAGCGCGATATCGAGGCCGAGACTGCCCGTCGAAGTCGTCTCGATCTCAATCTTCTCGCGGCTGCCAAGGCGCATCGCCGAGCCCTTGCCGAATGCCCGGTCGATTTGCGCGAGAGCCGCGTCGAGCGCTTTCTGCCGATCCGTAATAGGTGATTCCATTCCGCTTCCGATGACTTTCAACTGCGCTGCCATGACCCCTGTCTCCTCGTCAATGCGCGGCCGAGCACCGCCTGCTGGAAATACTTTCGTATCTGATATGTTCTGGCGGAACAAGAGGGGAACATGAAAATCCGGCAAAGCCCGGCATAAGCGGTGCCGGCGGTGGGGGATGCGGCGTGGAAGTTGGCAAAGTTGGCAGCGACATGTGCGCGCAAGCGGGCGTGGGTGCGTGAGCGCGTGAGTGCGCGTGAGCGCGCGGGGGCGCGGGGGCGCGTGAACAGGCGGGTGCGTGCGAGTGCGCACGAGTGAGTGGGCGCACGCGAGGGACCGCCAGTCATTGCTCGCCGGCATCCGAGTCGAACTCAAGATCGTCGTCGGGCGGTGCATCGGGGGCGAATTCCATCGCGTCGAGACTGCAGTCGAGCTCGCTTTCGGGATCGAACGGGCGGTCCTCCTGGCGCGGGAAGCCGAGCTGCTCGAGGCGATCGCGCGGCAGGCTGTCTGCTTCCGGACCGAAGCGGTGCCGGCGGCGGAAGCGAAGCATGAACATGGTCAGCCGTTCGTCGTGATGGCGCCACTCGCCAACCTGCTCGCCCTTGTAAAAGACCGGCCGGGCAATGCCGGTCCGGGCGCGCTCCATCGCCGCTTCCTCGACTTCGGCATAGCCGCAATCGAGCGCGGCGTCGCAGGCATCGCGGAAGGCACGGCCGCCCGGCCGCCGACGCAATTGGCGGACGGACTCGCGGCTCATCCCGACATGTTTGCAAGCGGCACTGATGCTGCCGCAGTCGGCCAGCTTCTCGACAATGGCGACCTGCCGATCGAAGGTCCAGCCATCGTGGCGCGGGCGGACGGGGACGGGTTCGAACGGGATGGGGAGCGACGGGCCCGAACTGCCATCGGCAGGGTCGGGCGAGTCACCGGGATCATATTCCATTTTGCCTCCACAGCGGAAAGGAGGCGAAGCAGTTATCTCATGTGCGAGGCTGTAGGACAGAAGATTCTAATGTCTGCTTTGGGTGGAAAGCAGACATTCAGACGCTAGACTTGGGCGATGCCGATTTCACGCCTAACGCCTGTTGCAGCTCTGCTGATGCTGGCGTCGTGTGGTTACTCGGCGCGGCAAGAGACCCCCGCTTACTTCAACAGCGTCACCGGGCTTAAGATTTGCGACGGAGCGACAGTAAGAAACAGGCACACTGCGGAAACGGACAGTGCGGGCATTGGTGTCGTTTACGTTGTGTCCCTCAAGATGAGCGCGGCCTGTGAAACGGACTTTCTCCGACAAGTGCAGGCGATGAGACAAAGGCTCCAACCTCACGGTTATCCCGTTGGGCCGGATGACTCCTGGATTAGTGTCGAACGTGCCGGCGATAAACTCTTGGTGACCTACTCGACCTAGTGCCTGCTCTGGGTGGAAATCTGCCCAGTCCATCGCCTGCTCTAATGCGGATTTAAGGCCCAAGTGATTGGAGGGGTGCGGAGGGTCTGCTCGATCGCCATGCCCTTTTCGTCGTGAGCGATGACGAATCTGGGGCGCGTCCGAAGTATGTCGCAAGTTCTTTCGTCGAGTATCGCATAGCCGCTGCTTTTGACGATTTTGCAGGCAGTTGGTCGGCCATCGACCCCCACCGTTACGTCAGCGATTACCTTACCTTGCCATCCTTGACGGCGAGCCTCAGCGGGGTAGTCCCGCGAAGTGAACAGCGGGGGCGGGGCAGAGGGGGAATCGGGACTAACCGTGCGCGCTAGCGCTGCAGGCGAGACCGATAACCCCAGTGAGAGCGACAGCCAAAGTGTTCGTGGGAACTTCATGCGCTATTTCTAGCACCCCCATGGACGCCTTCAATAGCGAACGCGAGTATGTAGGCTCGGATCGAAACCTGCCGCTCGCCAATGTCAGCTTTGGGTGGAAAGCTGCCCTAAGAGTGGTTCTCTAAATCTTCGACGTCAGCGGCCGACACGTCGACCGTGGGCTCGTGCAATCCGTCCCAAACGAGCCGGAAGAACCAATAGAAAAAGAACAGAGCGCTGACGACGACAACAACTGACCAGTAATGGACCTCAAGATAACGCGAGAATGTCGCGTTTGGGGCGAACCATTCTGCCACCGCCGACACTACCAAGACGGCTATAGCGATCGGACCGACGATGCAGGCGGCCCACAGGAAACCTTGCAGCCGCCACAAGGCGTAGGGCAAGTCCGTCTCAATGATCGGGCGCGTGCGATCATATAAGGTCTTCCAAGGCGTTCTCACCGACCGGACTCCAATAAGCTGTGGTTACGAGTAGCGCGTATCTGCGATGTGCGCGGTCCGATGCACCATCGGCGCACACCCTCAATTTGGGGTTCGGTGCGGCGAGAACTACAGAAGGCGAATGGCAGGAATGGGTGGAAAGCGGACATTCAAGAGGGAACGACCTGCATGGCGTGCTCCTCACTAGCCACCATATATTCGGGCCTCATTTGGCTTTAGTGTGGCGGGGTCGACCATGCACCGGCCCCAGTTTGAAACGTAATTTTGTCGTTCGGTGTTCAGTGAGGCGCGCTCGATTGAGAAGCCCGCATCCCGCGCCCTTTGCATCATGAAGTACGCCGAAGACTCAATCCCATTGTTGAGCTCCCGGAGCTGTTCGATAGCTCGTAAAGTGCTGAAACGAGCGTTTGCGTCCAGATTATCTGCGTCGGGATAGATTGCGCGCAGCTCGGCAAGCAACATGCGTTCGGATTGAGCTCGAGTATTGAGGCCCGGCACGGTGGAATAGAACGCCCGCATCTTGCCCCAGCGAGCGAACTCAACGTAGGGGATCACTCCCGCTGCTATTGCGCCTTCAAACGCCTGATTGTCGTAACTGCGGCCGGGAAACCTAATCGTAGCCAAGGCCGCCCGCGTTGCAGGGCCATCTCTCGCTACAACGGCATCGCGTAGCTTGATGTAGCGCGCATCCAGGCAATCGTGAATTGAGACACGAGTATAAGCCTGCGGGCCGTCGTCGTCGCCGTACTCGCTTTGCATGTCCTCGATTGCCGCCGCTGCATTTTGTTTCCAGTCCCATGACTGCGCCATCTGCTCGAAAATCAGGGCAATGAGGACGCCGAGCACGATGACCCCTACCTCACCGGCAAACCCGCGCCAGCCGTGCAAGGGTTTGAGAAGACGAAATCGCATAAAGGCCCCCGTTGGCAAAGGAGGCTACCAGAAGCGCTAATGTCCGCAATGGGTGGAAAGCAGACGCTAGCTCCGACAAGATCAGCTAGTGACGAAGCACCCGCCATCATGCACCGCGAACATTTACTTGGTGCGGCACGGACAGACTGTCTGGAATAGGCAGGGCAGGTTTCAGGGCGCGATGGACTCACCGCTGACTGAAAAAGGCCGGTCACAGGCAACGGTCGTCGGAAATTGCCTTGCAGAGCTTCTTGGCCCGCAGGTTCAAGCGAGTTTGATCGTGAGCCCCTTGGGCCGCGCGCGGGTGACCGCGGCGCTGCTCGCAGCGGCTCGAAGCTATCACCCGATTGTGCTGGAGAGCCGCATCAGGGAAGTCAGCCTGGGCGCGTGGGACGGCCTGTCACGTGAAGAGATCGACGTCGAATGGCCAAGCGCACTCGATGGGGCGACCCCGTTTGACTGGCAT
>JBDSGQ010000010.1:0-4791 GCA_039918915.1 Sphingomicrobium sp. | reverse complement strand
GAATTGAGCTCAAGCCATTTTTCCTGGCCGCTTTCGGTATCGGGAAGAATCGCTTCGGCCGGGCATTCGGGTTCGCACACGCCGCAATCGATACATTCGTTGGGATTGATGACGAGCATCACTTCGCCTTCGTAGAAACAATCGACGGGGCAGACCTCGACGCAGTCCATATATTTGCATTTGATGCAGGCGTCGGTGACGACATAGGTCATGAGTGAAGGCTCCCTTTGATCGCTTCGCTATGGCGCGGGCTGCGCCTCGTCAATTCCCAGCTCTTCGAAGCAGGCGCGGGCCTGTACGGGCGAACCCCGGCGCAAGGGTAGCGACAGGACCTTGAGAATGCGCACCCGGTCGCGCAGCGGAAGGGCGATCAGGTTGCCGACGCGCACTTCCTCGCTTGGCTTGGTAACGCGCTTGCCGTCGATGCGGACGTGGCCGGTGTCGATCAGCCCCTGGGCGAGGGTCCGGCTCTTCACCAGGCGGATGCAGTGGAGATAGCGATCGATCCTCACTTGCGGCGCAGCTTCTCCAGCTCGGCAAACGCGTGGGAGGAAGTGGAGCGGGGCTGGGGCCGGGAGCCGCCGCGCCGGCCACGCCAGCGCCAGGCATCGCCGGCGCGAGTAAAGCCGACCTCGACCATTAAGCGCGCGAGAGCTTCGTCGGCAAGGCCAACCGAAGTGACCAGTGCCGCGTCGACGGGATCCTCGCCTCCTGCCGCACGCACTTTCCGCGCGTGGCCCGCCAACCGGTCGGCAAGGTCGATGCGCAACCATTGCGGTCCGAGACGGCGGTAGGCGAGCACGGCGCCACGCGCATCCGCGTCACCCAGCAAGGTCGCGGCGCCCGCGGCCGGCAGTTGCGGCATCGGCTGGCCGGACCGCACCGCCAGCAATGCCGCGCGCCAATGTTGGGCGGCAGGCTTGAGCAGCAGCGGCATGAAGACGTCGATCGGGCCGAGGCGAATGCCGAGCTGGTGCAACGCGTGGCGGTCGGACTGTTCGAGATGCGCAATCGCGCTGAGCATCGCTTTGCGCGCGACCACCCCGCCGGCATCGGTCAGCATCGCGGTCAGCGCCCGGACCCCCGCCGAAGTGGCGGGATCGGTTGCTGCAACCGCGAGCTTTTGCAGCGGACGCAGATGGAATGCGACTTGAGCTTCGATCCACCGTTCGAGACGACTGCGAAGCGCGGCCCGACTGGCGGCCGAGAGCCGGTCGAGCGGCCGGGCGGTGCGAATCGCCGGCTCCAGCAGCGACCGGCCCGGAGCCAGCCGCGCAAGGATGTGCCCGTCGGAGGCCACGGCGACGCCGCCGCCAGCTTCCGCGATCAATGCAAACGCCTCGTCCCCAGCCTTCGCCAAGGTGCCGGCGCGGCGGTCGAGTTCTTCGCCAAGACGGCGCTCGGCAGCGGCCAGAAGCAACCGCTTGTCGGCCAGCCGAGCCGTGGGATCGACGCGGAATTCAAACCCGGCGAGGTGGCCGATCGGCTCCGGGCCAACGCTGACTTCCCCATCGGCGGCAACTGTGATCGGCAGCGCGTCGGCGCCGCGCGCGCCGATGTCGCGCACCAGCACCGCGGTGCGGCGGTCGACGAAGCGCTGGGTCAGGCGTTCATGAAGCGCGTCCGACAGGCGCGACTCGACTTCGCGCGTCCGCTCGGCCCATTTGGCCGGGTCGCCAAGCCAGTCGGAGCGATGCGCGATATAGGCCCAGCTGCGGATTCCGGCGAGGCGATCGGCCAGGGCTTCGATATCCCCGCTCATATTGTCGAGCCGGGTGACCTCGGCCGCGAACCATTCGTGCGGCACATGGCCGCCTTCGGCGATATAGTTGAACAGGCGGCGGACCATGCGCGCATGGTGCATCGGCCCGACCTTGCGGAAATCGGGCAGGCCGCAGACGGCCCATAGGCGCCGCGCCTGCGCTCCCCGCTTGGCCGTGATGGCCGGGTCCTGAGCCGTCAATTTGAGCACGGCAAGGTCGATTGCTTCGGGCGCCGAGCGCAGCACCGGATCGTCACTGCGCTGTTCAAGGCTCGCAATCAGCGCTTTGACGTCGGTGAAGTCGAGGTCCGAATTGCGCCAGTACAATGCGTCGAGCGGGCGAAAGCGGTGGTCCTCAATCGCGTTGATTTCCTCGTCGCTGAACGAGGCGGCTTCGTCGTTGCCAAGTCCGAGCGTGCCGAAGCTGCCGTCTTTCTGGTGACGCCCGGCGCGGCCGGCGATCTGGGCCATTTCGGGGATGCTGAGGCGGCGGTCGCGGCGGCCGTCGAACTTCTCCAGCCCGGCGAAGGCGACGTGGGACACGTCCATGTTGAGGCCCATGCCGATGGCATCGGTGGCGACCAGGTAATCGACCTCGCCGCGCTGGAACATCGCGACCTGGGCATTGCGGGTGGCGGGTGACAAAGCGCCCATCACCACCGCGGCGCCGCCCTTGAAGCGCCGCAGCATCTCGGCGAGCGCGTAGACCTGCTCGGCGGAGAAGGCGACGATCGCCGAGCGCGGGGGAAGGCGCGACAGCTTGACGCTGCCGGCATAGCGAAGCGTCGAAAAGCGCGGGCGGCTGACGATCTCGGCGTCGGGCAGGAGTTCGCGGATCACCGGGCGCAGGGTGTCCGAGCCAAGGATCAACGTTTCTTCGCGGCCACGGGCGCGAAGCAGGCGGTCGGTGAAGACGTGGCCGCGTTCGGGATCGGTGCCGAGCTGGGCTTCGTCGAGCGCGGCAAAGGCGAAATCGCGGCCTTCTTCCAGCGCATTGCCGATCGGCATGCTTTCGGCGGTGCACAGGAAATAGCGCGCGCCGGGTGGGACGATGCGTTCCTCGCCAGTCAGCAGCGCGACTTGCGATTCGCCCTTGATCGCCACGACCCGGTCATAGACCTCGCGCGCCAGCAGCCGCAGCGGGAAGCCGATGACCCCCGACGAATGGCCGCACATCCGTTCGATCGCCAAGTAGGTCTTGCCGGTATTCGTTGGTCCCAGGATCGCCCGGACCGGTGCGTCTGAACGCCGCGCCATCACTTCGAATGTGGCACCCCGCGCGCGGAAGGCAAGGTCCCATGTCGCGGATTTTAAGTCGGTTTTAACCTCGATTAGCGACAATTGCGGGGTGTTGATGCGGACCACCCCCGTTCACCCGATGCGGCGCGCGCTTGCGCCGTCGTGGCCGCGCGTGCCGTGGAGAAGCGCTGGCGTCGCGGCGCTGCTGTGCAGCGGGGTCGCGTGGGCTTCGATTCCGCGCGCGGCGGACGTTCCGCGCGATCAGCAGAACCAGTGGCGGGCGCTGGGCATCGCGCCGCTGTCGAGCGGCGGCCGGACCGGCCTGTCGATGGTCCCAACCACCGCCGCCACCGCCATCGAATTCGCGCCGAAGCGAGTGCCGCCCGCCGTGGCCGGCCCGCCACCGCCCGTTCCGGCGCCGCCTCCGTCAGGTCCGCTGCGAATCCGCGGGCAAGTCGGCGATGGGCTGTACTGGTCGCTTCGCGCTGCCGGGGCGAGCCCGGACGCCGCGGCGCAATATCTGGCGGCGCTGGCCACTCAGGTGGACGTCGGCGCGGTTGGGGCGCGTGACGGCTTCGACCTCGTCCTCTCAAGCAATCGCGCGCTGCTCTATGCCGGGCTGACCCGGATCGGCGACAAGCCGCTGCAGCTGGTGCGCTGGGCAAGCAATGGGCGCGCCGAATGGGTCGACGCGGCGAACGCCGAACGTCCCGCGCCGGTGGAAAGCGGCCTCGTCATGCCGGTCGCCGGCGCGATTACGTCCTACTTCGGCTATCGCTTTCACCCGATCCTTCACTTCACCCGCTTCCATGCGGGGCTGGATATCGGCGCGGGCTGGGGCAGCCCGATTGTCGCCGCGGCCGATGGCCATGTGATCACTGCCGGCTGGGCAGGCGGCTATGGCCGCGAAGTCGAGATTGCGCACGGCGGCGGAATTACCAGCCGCTACGGCCATATGAGCGAGATCGTCGCGAGCACCGGGAGCTACGTCCACCGCGGGCAGCTGATCGGTTATGTCGGCTCGTCAGGGCTGTCGACGGGCCCGCATTTGCACTTCGAAGTCCGCCAGGGCGGCCAGCCGGTGAACCCGCTCGGGGTGCGATTCGTGGGCACACCCGTGGTGGACATGCACGTCGCCGACGCGGTTAAGGCGCGGCTGGCGGCGCTGCTCCGGGTGGGCATGAAGCGGGGTTAGGCTTTCAGCTCAAATGTCTGCTTTGGGTGGAAAGGAGACATTAGCGGCAGTAGGTTCGAGTATGGCTGAAGCGCATCGCGGACACATGGACCGGCACCGGCAAAACGACTGGTCGTCGGTAGAGTATGACGCAAGGTTCGACGACTACTGGGCTCAGGCTGGCGGCGCACGACAGCGGCTCTTCTATTGCCCTTGGTGCGGCGAAAAGCTGCCGCCATCTCAGCGAGACCGCTGGTTCGACGAGTTAGAGGCGCGTGGCATCGATCCTAACGTTGATTCCATTCCAGCCGAGTTTCAGTCAGGCGAGTGGCGTGGCGCAGCGCATTGTAACGAGCTTGGTCCGGAGCGGGGCGGACCCATCGATGGCAGATACTTGAACCTCTTTGAAATAGACGCCGAAGGCGAGTGAAGCGCCTGCGTTGGGTGACACAAAGGCCGACCGGCGAATGGCAGGAATGGGTCGAAAGTTGCCATTCCGATTGCGCGCGCGCTTCGGCATCTCTCGACGTAACGACGCTCCCCCGGACCAAGTTCTGGGTCCGCTTACGGTACGCTCGGCGGCTCAGCGGCCGTGCCCACGCCACCGCTTGATGGT
>JBDSGQ010000009.1:0-19323 GCA_039918915.1 Sphingomicrobium sp. | reverse complement strand
CGCTGATCGAACCCCGGTGGGGCGCGCTCGGAGCGCAGCCAGCCGTTAGAACCAGAAGCTCAGGGCCGCGATCAGGAGCATCAGCTGCGCCACGAAGAACAAGGTGTCGGCGACCTTATCCAGGCGTTCGTTGGTCTTGCGGATCGCCGTGTGGGCGGACAGGCAGCTGGCAATGAACAGCAGCGCCGCGCCAAACGCAATCTCGTCCGAAATCGACTGTTCGGAGCGGCCGGTAATGTGGACGGCGGTAACGATGAGCAACGCTACGCCGAGCAGCGTGGCGGCGGGCCCCAGGATGGTTTCAGACCGCATTACGACTCCACGCTGAATGTTTTTCGAAGACCCATTCTTCGCTCGAAGTGCCAAGGTCCGCAATGGCGTGAAAGCACGGTTTAAATCAGGCCCATCGCCCGCATGCTGGTTCGGCCCGCAGCGCCGACGATGACGTGGTCGTGGACCGCGACCTTCATGTGGCGGCCTGCTTCGACCAGATCGCGAGTCAGGCGGATGTCCTGCTGGCTTGGCTGAGGGTCGCCGCTGGGATGGTTGTGGACGATGATCAGCGCGGTGGCGCCAAGGGCGATCGCGCGGGCGATGACTTCGCGGACGTGGACCGACGCTTCGTCGACCGAGCCCTGCCACAGCGCTTCATTGGCGATCAGCATGTTCCTGGCGTTGAGGAACAGGATCCGCACTTCCTCCACCCGGCTGTGCGCCATCGCCGCGTGGAGATATTCGCCAAGCGCGTCCCAGCTCGACAATAAGGGGCGGCCCTCGACCCGGCTTTCAAGCAAGCGCAGCGCCGTCGCCTGGGCGATTTTCAAAGCGGCGACCGTCGCATCGCTCAGGCCCTCCCGGCGAAGCGTATCGCTACTGGCCGCAAGCAGCGGGCCAATTCCGCCGAAATCGTGAATCAGGCGCTTGGCAATCGGCTTGGTATCGACGCGCGGAACGGTCAGCGTAAGTAGATATTCGACCAGCTCATAATCGTGGAATCCGGCCGGCCCGGCGTCGAGCAAGCGCTTGCGCAAGCGGGCGCGGTGGCCGCTGGCGCCGACAACTTCGATTTTCCCGGCATGCCCGTCCACCGCCACCCCTTCTGGCGTCCGATCCGAGCGTGGCCACTACACCACAGATGCCGAAGCGATGGAAGCAGTCATGCCGGTTCTGGAACGGTCACGGGCGGGATGGGTTAGTAGGAACCAATGGAGCGCGCCGGGCAGGAGCATTTGGACGAGCCGCAGGGCTCGCGGACGATCGTCGTGCGCCGCCAGGGCTGGCGGCGCGCGCTCAGCCTGTTCGCGCTTGGGCTGCTGGTCCTGCTGGCCCTCGCGATTGCCGCGGTGTGGATCGAGCGGCGCCCGATTGCGACCCATTTCCTGGAAAATGAGTTCAAGAGCCGCGGAGTCACGGCCAGCTATCATCTCGATCGCGTGGGATTTCGAACGCAGCAGGTCAGCAACCTGGTCATTGGCGATCCCCGGCGGCCGGACCTCACCGCGCGGTACGCGCAGGTCCAGATGCGGCTCAAATGGGACGGCAATTACGAGGTTTATCGCGTGGTTGCGCGCGGCGTCCGGCTGCGCGGGCGGCTCGCCCATGGCAAGGTCAGCTGGGGCCAGCTCGACCACCTGCTGCCCGCGCCCAAGGTCGCCGGGAAGCCGTTCCAGCTGCCCAACATCGTCGTCGACCTCGCCGACAGCACGATTGCGCTCGATACGCCGTTCGGTCCGCTGGGGGTCGCAATCCAGGGTAATGGACGGCTTAGCGGCGGGTTCAAGGGCCGCCTCGCGGTCGCCAGCCCACGGATCGTTCCGGGCCGCTGCGAAGCCCTTAATGTCCGCACAAACCTGGCGGTCGCCGTGGTCGCCCGGCATCCGCATGTTGAAGGGCCGGTGGCGCTTGACCGGCTGACTTGCCCATCAAGCCGGATCGACGTCGTTGCGCCACGGTTCGACGCAAAGGCCAGCTTCAACGAAGCATTCACGAAGGTCGATGGAAGCGGCCGCATGGCGATTGCCGGAATGACCGCCGGATCGAACGGGCTGGCGGCGTTCGTCGGCGACATCACGTACCACGGATCGCTGGCGGCGGTCGACGGACGAGTCCGGCTGTCGGCGCAGAATTCGCGGCTGGCGACGACCCGGGCCGAACGGACCCGGCTCAATGCCGGCTATCATCTCGGGTTGTCGGCCGGGACGCTGGCGCTGGTCGGTGACTTTGCCGCCGACCAGGCAACCCTCGACAAAAGTATCCTCGCGGGCGTGACTCAGCCGCTTGCGGCCGCCGGCAAGACTCCCATCGGGCCGATCGCCGCGGCCATGAGCAATGCCATCGGGCGCACCGCCAGCCGGTTCGATGCAGCCGGGCAGATCCGCGTCGTCAACTTCCCCGGCGGCGGCGCGGCGCGGATCACCGAAGCGAACATCAAGGGCCCGCAAGGCGCCCGCGCCCGCATCTTCGGCGGCAGCGGTGTGACCTATTACTGGCCCGCGGGCGGACTTCGCATCGACGGCAATATCGAAATGGGCGGCGGCGGCCTGCCCAGCGGGCGAGTGACGCTTCGCCAGCCGCACGCCGGAGCGCCGATGAGCGGCGTTGCCGACCTTGCGCCGTACAGCGCGGGCGGCCAGCGGCTCGCGCTCAGCCCGATCCGCTTCGGGCCGGGGCCGGGCAACACCACCGCGATCAGCACGATCGCCCAGCTCGACGGGCGCTTCCCCAACGGGCGGGTGCAGGCGCTGCGGCTGCCGCTCGAGGGCCGTATCGGCAGCGGCGGCGGCTTTGCCTTTGGGACATCCTGCGCAGTGGTCAGCTTCACCCGCCTGCAGATGAGCAGCATCACGTTGGGGCCGAGCCGCCTGCCGGTGTGCCCGATCGGGTCGGCGATGGTCAGCAAGAGCGCCGGCGGGGCGCTTCAGGCGGGCGCTCGCCTGGTGTCGCCGTCGCTGAATGGCCAGCTGGGCAAATCGCCGCTTCATGTCGAAGCGGCGAGCGGCCAGATCGTCGGCCAGCAATTCGCGTTCAATCGCTTCGGGATGCGGCTTGGCAAACCCACTTCGCCGATTCTGTTCGATGCCGGCCGACTGACCGGCGCGTTCGGTCGCGGCGGGGCGATCGACGGGCGCTTCGCCGACGGCCGGGCGACGATCGGCACGGTCCCGCTGGTGCTCAGCGATGGCGTGGGCAAATGGGGCTATCGCAACGGCGACCTGGCCGTCGACGGCGCGCTGAACGTTGCGGACCGCAATCCCGACCCGCGCTTCTATCCGCTACACAGCAACGACGTGCACATGACCATCGCGGGCGATTATGTGCGGGCGACGGGCACGCTTCGCCACCCGGCCAGCGGGACCAAGGTTACCGACGTCAACATCGAGCACCGGCTGTCGACCGGCGGCGGGCATGCCTCGCTCGACGTGCCGGGCCTGACGTTCGGCCCAGGGCTTCAGCCGGAAGAGCTGACCCGGCTGACCGAAGGCGTCGTGGCGCTGGTGAACGGCACGATTTTCGGTCACGGACAGATCAACTGGGCAGCCGGCGGGAAGGTCACTTCAACCGGCGACTTCACCACGAACAACACCGATCTCGCAGCGCCGTTCGGACCGGTTTCGGGACTGAGCGGAACGCTTCATTTCGACGACCTGCTGGGGCTTTCGTCGCCCCCCGGCCAAGTCGCCAATGTGCGTTCGATCAATCCGGGCATCCTCGTTGAAAACGGAGTCATTCGGTACCAGCTGCTCCCCCACCAGTTGGTGAAGGTCGAGCGCGGCGAGTGGCCGTTCATGGGCGGCCGCCTGATCCTTCACGAAACGGTGCTGAACTTCGGCCATCCGACAGCCAAGCGGTTGACGTTCGAAGTGATCGGTTTCGACGCCAAGCAATTCGTCGATACGCTCGGCTTCCCGGGCCTGGATATCACTGGCAAGTTCGACGGCTTCCTGCCGATGATCTTCGACGAAAACGGTGGCCGGATCGTTGGTGGGCGGCTCGACTCGCGCGATCCTGGCGGCACCTTCCGCTACACCGGCACCAAGCCCAAGGCGGGGTTGATCGCCGACGCCGTGTTCGCGCTGGTCACCGATCTTCGGTACCGGTCGATGATCGTTCGCCTGGATGGCGACCTGTCGGGCGAATTCGCCAGCCGCGTGACGATTGACCAGATCTCGCTCGGCAAGGGCGGCGGACTTGCCGGCGGGCTGATCCGCGGCGTGTTCAGCAAGGTGCCGCTGAAGCTCAACCTTAACATCAACGGGCCGTTCAGGGCGCTGATTCAGACCGCCAAGGCGCTGAAGAATCCACGCCAGGCAATCGCGCCGGTGATGCCGTTCCCGATCGATTCGCCAAGCCTCGACGTGGTCGTGATCGAAAACCGCAAGACCGAGAAGCAGCAGACGACGGCGCCCATCAATGACGTCGAAGTTTCCACCACCCCAGCACCAAGTGAGAAGTGAGATGACCAGCCTGATCAATCACCGCACCAGATTAGCCGCCGCGACGATCCTGGCCATGTCGCTGGCCGGTTGCGTCACCGTCAAGGCGCCCGACAAGCCGATCGAAATCAACCTCAACGTCGACATCAAGCAGGAGGTGCTGGTGCGGCTCCAGCAGGACGTCCAGCAAATCATCAAGCAGAACCCGCAGGCGTTCCCGCCGGCCCCGGCGACCAAGCGATGAACCGTCCAATGCAATGCCTGATCCTGACCATCGCGGCGCTAGCGGGGTGGCCTGCCGCGGCCCAGACGCCCGCCGTCAACGGAGCGCGCGCCGCTGGCCTGGTTGGCGAACGGTTCGACGGCTATCTCGGGATTTCGGGGCCGGTGTCCAACATTGTTCGCGGCCAAGTTGGCTCGATTAACATCCAGCGCCGGTCGCTATATGCCAATCTTGGAACGCAGCGCGGTGCCAGCGGTCAGGACGTCGGCGTCGCCGCGGGTTGCGAGTTGCTTGGCCGAGTGGGCGTTGGTGGCGCCTATATGCTGCCTGATGGCGCCTGGCGCCGGCGGCTTGCTGGCCAACCCGTGCCAGTGCCGGATTACTGCCGCCGCTGAGCTTCGAAGGCGGTGCGATAGGCGGGCTTGATCGCGGCGATCAGCCGGGCGGTGACCGGCACTTTCACCGTATATTGGCCCTCGACATAAGGGCCTGCGGTATAAGGCGCGGCGATGAATTCGAAGGTGTCGAAGCGCTGGTCGTGATCGCCATCGACCGGCGCAACGGTCAGTTCGCTGAATTTGGGGCAGGCATCGAATTCGGGCAGGCCGGCAGGCGCGCCTTGCCGCTTGGTCGCCCGCTCCCGGTCCAGGCCGGCGCAATAAGGCGCGCGCGTCAGCGCCGCAAATGCCGATGCGTGGAGGAACAGGTCGCTGACCGCGATTTGCCGATTGAGCCGGCGGTCCCACAACAGGCCATTGTAATTGGTCATCGGATGGGCGCCGCCCTCGAACGTCGCCACCTGACTGACGAGCGACAGCAGTCGCGGGGTGTGCCCGGCGGTTGTCCAGTTCATGGCATAAAGATGCGCGTGGAAGTCGCGTTGTTGTTGCTTGGCGAGTTGCCGGTCGGCGACGGCACTGGCGCGCGCTTGGCTGAGCGCTTTGGCTAGTTCGCCACGGAAGCGGCGGTCGAGCGCCGGGATTCGCGCTGCCTCCACCGGCCAGGCAAAGGTGAATTGCAACGCGCTCGTGCTGCGGTCGATCGTGACTTGGGCAGTCGCTTCGGTTGCGGCCAGGCCAAGGCCCATAAATACCGCGATCGACAGGTGAATCCGGGTCATGGTTCAAGGCATAGCGCCACTCGTGCGCGGTTGACTATCCAAACTCCTATTCATAAAGGGTCCGCGCCTTGGCGGGCTCGTTTGCCGCCATGTTCCTCGTCCTGCCGGTCCGTCCAAACACGCGGGGGCGACGCATAGGAGAGAAGCATGGCAAAGGATGAAAATGCCGAGGTTCCGAAGCTTCCTCCAGATGCACGGTTCGAATCACTCGATCGGCGGCTCGACCGTTTGCAGCAGGCGGAAGCGAAACGGACCGCAAGAGCGCAGGTTAACCCGAGCGATCAGCTCTGGCAGCAGCTCTTCGGGCAACTGATCGGCGCTCCGATAGGCGGGGCCGTGATCGGTTGGGGTCTCGATAGCCTGGCCGGATATTTCGGCCACCGGACCTTTCCGTTGTTCTTCGTGCTGATGCTGTTCTTCGGATTTGGCGTCGGCGTGCGGAACATCATGCGACTTTCCAAGACCCGGACCGATCCGGGCCAAGATTAGAGGCAAGCGTGGCCGCCGAAGGCAAGATCGATCCGATGCACCAGTTCACGGTGGAACCGCTGGTTCCGCTGCACATCGGGCATTACGATATCAGCTTCACCAACAGTTCGTTGTGGATGCTGATCGCGCTCGTGCTGATCGTCGGCTTCATGGCGATGGGCATGAAGCGCGAGCTGGTGCCCGGCCGCTGGCAAATGGCGGTCGAAGGACTGACCGGCTTCGTCGATGACATGGTCCGGGTGAATATCGGGCCCGAGGGCAAGAAGTACGTGCCCTACATCTTCTCGCTGTTCACCTTCATCATCGTCGCCAACTTCCTTGGCCTGCTGCCGATTGCGATCATTGGCCTGCACCCGTTCACTTCGACCAGCCATTTCAGCGTCACCTATGTCCTCGCGATCCTCAGCTTTTCGATCGTCCTGATCATCGGTTTCTGGCGCCACGGCTTTCACTTCTTCTCGCTGTTCATTCCGCACGGCACGCCCAAGCCGATGATCCCGCTGATCTTCCTGGTGGAATTCATCTCGTTCATGGTGCGGCCGTTCAGCCTTGGCTTGCGGCTGTTCGTAGCGATGATCGCGGGCCACATCCTGATGGAAGTGTTCGGCAACTTCATTGTCACCGGGATCAACGGCGGGCCGGTCGGCTGGGGTGTCGGCTTCCTCAGCTTCCTGTTCATCGTCGGCGTCTATGCGATCGAGCTGCTGGTATGCGCGATCCAGGCCTATGTGTTCGCGCTGCTGACGACGCTTTATCTCAACGACGCAATCAACCTTCACTAAAGTTCAACCCAAGGAGTTACGCTATGGATTTCGCTTCCGCACAGGTCATTGGTGCCGGTCTTGCAGCGATCGGCGTTGGCGCCGCCGCAATCGGCGTCGGCAACGTTTTCGGCTCGTTTCTGGAAAGCGCGCTGCGCAATCCGGCTGCCGCCGACAGCCAGCAGGGCCGCCTGTTCATTGGCTTTGCTGCCGCCGAACTGCTCGGCCTGATCGCCTTCGTCGTCGCGATCATCATCCTTTACGCGCGTTGATCCGCTAAACGGCCAAGCGCCGGGGACCCGAATGCCTCAAATTACCCAACTTCCGTTGATCTTCTGGTCGCAGCTGTTCTGGGTGGCCGTGATTTTCGGCTTCATTTTCTTCGTCATCGGGCGCGGAATGTTGCCGAAGATTCAGGGCACGGTTGAATTGCGCGAACGCAAGATCGCTGACGATCTGGAGCGGGCCCAGGCGGCGCGCGCCGAGGCCGATGAGGAAGAGGCCGCGTGGCGCGGGCGAATGGACGCTGCGCGCGCCGAAGCGGGCCGCCTTGCCCAGGACGCCAAGAACGCCAGCGCACGCGACACCGAAGCACGCGTCAAGGCCGCCAGCGACCAGATCAACGCCAAGGCCGAAGCTGCCCAGGGGCGGCTTCGCGACGCAGTCGGCTCGGCCCGCGCCGAAATCGAAGCCGTGGCCGCCGAAGCAGCGCAGGAAATGGTCGCCCGGCTGACCGGAATCAACGTCGCCAAACAGGATGCCGCAAGCGCGGTAAAGGCGGAGTTCCATGTCTGAACCGCACAGCAGTACGCAGGTCCCCGCCCATCACGAAGCCGAGCCCACGGCGTTCGGCCTGACGCCGCCGGCGTGGATCGCGCTGGCGATGCTGGCGGTGATTGCGATGATGATCTGGAAGGGCGTTCCCAAGGCCATCGGCAAGGCGCTGGACAGCAAGATCGCGCTGATCCGCAGCCAGCTCGCCGAAGCCGAAACGCTGCGCCAGGAAGCCGAAGCGCTCAAGGCCGAATATGTCGCCAAGTCGAAGTCGGCCGACAAGGACCGCAAGGCGTTGCTGGACCGCGCCAAGCACGAAGCGGACGCGATTGTCGCCAAGGCCAAGGTCGATGCCGAAGCGCTGGTCGAGCGCCGCGGCCGCATGGCCGAGGACAAGATTGCAGCGGAAGAGCGCTCGGCGGTCGAGCAGCTTCGCGCGACCGCGGCCGATGCCGCGACCAAGGCCGCCGCCCGGCTGATCGCCGAACGCCATGATGCCGCCACCGATGCCCGGCTGGTCGATCAGGCGATTACGGACATCGCCCCGCGCTAATGCCGCTTATTGCTGGTGTTCGCCGCCAGGCTTGCTGACGCCTTCGAGCGCTTGCGCGGCACTTTGACCGTCGCCCTGCCGGCTGAGGTCGCCGAGGCTGACGATCCCGCACAGTTTTTCATCGGCATCGATGACCGGCAGGCGGCGGACCTGCGCCTTGCTCATTCGCGCCGCCACTTCCTCGACATCGTCGTCCACTCGGGCGGCGACGATATCATCGGTCATCAGCTCGCGCACAATGGTGTCCGGGCCATAGCCCTTGGCCACGCCACGGACGGCGATGTCGCGGTCGGTGATCATCCCGATCAGGCGGTCGCCGTCAGTGACGACGATCGATCCGGCGTCGGCGCTCAGCATGGACGAGGCGGCATCGCGGACCGACTGGTCGGGGCCGATCGTCTGTACGTCGCGGGTCATCACATCACTGACTTTCATGATTGTCCTCCGAAGGTTTGAATTCGACCGGCCAACGAACCGCGCGCAAGCACCGTTCCTCCGCTTAGGGCACATTCTCGGTCAGGAGGTCGTAGGTCGCGACCAGTTCGTCCTTCTGGTTGAAGATCTCCACTGCCCAGCGGACGACCCCGGTGTCCTCGTTCTTCAGCGATTTGGCGCGGACCGTCAGTTCGACCCGCATCGAATCCCCGGGATAGAGCGGGGTCAGGAACCGCAGGTTTTCAAGCCCGGTATTGGCCAGCACGGGGCCGGGATCGGGATCGACGAACAAGCCGGCGGCGAAGCTGAGGATCAGGTAGCCGTGGGCGACTCGCCCTTCGAAGATCGGCGACGCCTTGGCCGCTTCCTCATCCATGTGGGCATAGAATTTGTCGCCGGTGAATTCCGCGAAATGCTCGATGTCGGCGATCGTGACGGTGCGGCTCGGCGTGTTCAGCGTGTCGCCGATGGTCAGCTCGCTCATCTTGCGGCGGAAGGGATGGGCGTCGATGAAATGCTTGGGCGCGCCGGGGATATATTGCTCGCTGATCGCGGCGATCATCGCCGGCGACGACTGGATCGCGGTGCGCTGCATGTAATGTTTGACGCCGCGAACCCCGCCCATCTCCTCGCTTCCGCCGGCGCGGCCGGGGCCACCGTGGACCAGCACCGGCAATGGCGATCCGTGACCGGTCGATTCGGCGGCGCTGGTGCGGTCGGTGACCAGCATTCGGCCATGGAATGCGGCGGCGCCCTGGACGAAGTCGCGCGCGGCGTCGGGCGAGTGCGTGAACAGCGACAGGACCAGGCTGCCGCGGCCGCGGTTGGCGAGGGCGACGGCGTCGCCGAGGTCGCGATAAGGCATGATCGTCGACACCGGCCCGAACGGTTCGCAATCGTGCACCGCATCGGTGCCCCACGGATCGTCGGCGCGAAGCAGCACGGGCGAGAGGAAAGCGCCGCCCGGAATTGGCGGTTCGGCATCAGGATCGCCGGCGACGATGCGCGCCCCGGCAGCCTCCAGCTCGCGGATTTTTTCGCGCACGTCGTCGCGCTGGCTGATGCTGACCAGCGCGCCCATCCGCGTGCCCTCGGCGCGGGGGTCGCCAACCGTGGTTTTGGCAAGCCGCTCGCGAAGCGCCGCCTCGACCGCGTCGAGATATTGCGCTGGCGCCATGGCGCGGCGGATGGCGGTGCACTTCTGGCCCGCCTTGACCGTCATTTCGGTCGCGACTTCCTTGATGAACAGGTCGAATTCGGGCGTTCCCGGCGCCGCGTCGGGGCCAAGGATGGAGGCGTTGAGGCTGTCCTGCTCGGCCACGAAGCGCACCGATTCCCGCAACACCACCGGATGGCTTTTGAGCTTGAGCGCGGTCTGGGCCGAGCCGGTGAAGCTGACCATGTCCTGCCCGGTCAAATGATCGAACAGGTCGCCGACGCCGCCGACGATCAGCTGCAGCGCGCCCGCCGGAAGAATGTCGGCTTCGACCATGATCCGCACCGCGGCTTCGGTCAGGTACGCGGTCGCCGAAGCGGGTTTGACGATCGCCGGGACCCCGGCAAGGATCGTCGGCGCCAGCTTTTCGAGCATTCCCCAAACGGGAAAATTGAAGGCGTTGATGTGCACCGCGGCGCCCTGCAGCGGCGTGTAGATATGCTGGCCGACGAAGGTCCCGTTCTTCGACAGGCCTTCCAGCTGGCCGTCGAGCAGGACGTGGGCGTCGGGTAGTTCGCGGCGGCCCTTGGACGAAAAGGAGAAGAGGGTTCCAGCGCCGCCTTCGATGTCGATCCAGCCGTCCTTGCGAGTTGCTCCGGTCAGATAGCTGAGTTCGTACAATTCTTCCTTGCGGGCCACGATTGCGGCCCCAAGCGCTTTGAGCATTCGCGCCCGTTCGTGAAAGGTGAGCGTGCGCAGCGCCGGTCCACCGACCTCGCGGGCGTGGCGCAGCATGGCGCCGAAATCGAGGCCATTGGAGCCGGTCATGGCCACCGGCGAACCGTCGATCGCGCTGGCGATCTCGGCCAGGGCGCCAGCACCGGGCACCCACGAATCGCGCTGGTAGTTCAACAGCTGCACGGTTTTCATCTCAGCGGCCTTTGAACTGGGGCGGGCGTTTGTCGAGGAATGCCGCCACGCCTTCGCGATAATCTTGGGTGAACCCCAGCCGGCGCATCGCGCCCGCTTGCCGGCCGAGTTCCTCATCCAGGCTGTACTGCCAGCTCGACCGGATCATGTCCTTGATCGCGGCCAGCCCAAGCGGCGGCAGAGCAGCAAGCCGGTTGGCGATGGCATCGACTTCGGTGTCGAGCGCGTCGTCCTCGACCGCTTTCCAGATGAGGCCCCATTCGGCGGCCGTTGCGGCGGGCAGTGGCTCGCCGGTCAGTGCCAGGCCAAGCGCGCGCGCCTGGCCGACGAGGCGCGGCAGAATCCATGTCCCGCCGCTGTCGGGGATGAGGCCGATCGCCGAAAAGCTCTGGATGAACTTGGCCGATTTCGCAGCGACCACGATGTCGCAGGCAAGGGCGATGTTGGCGCCGGCACCGGCCGCGACCCCGTTAACGCGCGCAATCACCGGCTGGGGAAGCGAGGACAACAAGCGAACCAGCGGGTTCCAGCTTTCCTCAACGGTATCGCCGAGATCGACCGTTTCGCCGGGAGCAACGGCGCGGTCGTTGAGATCCTGCCCGGCGCAAAATCCGCGTCCGGCACCAGTCAGCACGACCACCCGGGCATCGCCGAGGTTCCCAAGCGCGTCGCGCAGCTCGGCATGCATCGCCGCGGTGAAACTATTGAGCCGGTCGGGCCGGTTCAGCGTAATCCGGGCGATCGTGCCCGGTTCGAATGCAATCGTGTCATAATCCATGGCGCGGCGTAGCCACGTCGATCGCATTTACGCAAATTCTGGTGACGGCCGGCGACCAGTTGGCCGGCATTCAGCCGGTTCGATTATTTGGCGACGACACGAGTTCCAGCCGGATGCCCGGACCATTGGTCGACCAGTGGGTGTGGGCGCGGATCGACGATGCCAGCGCGCGGATTACCCGCGAGCCCAGGCCCGCGCTTTGTTCAATCCGGTCGAGCGAGGAGTCATCGCCGCCGCCATCGTCGCTGCACATCAGCTTGAAGCCCGCGCCGAGCGAGCGCCCCTCGATCCGGATCGTGCCTCGCGCCGATCCTGGAAAAGCATGTTTGGCGGAATTGGTGACGAACTCGTTGACGGTCAGGACGATGGCATTGGCTTCTTCGGACTGCAGTGGATGGCGATCGACATCGACCGTGATTGCAATCCGGTCGGGGATCAGGCTCCGAAGCTTTTCGGCGCACCGGTTCACAAGCATTCCAAAATCGACGCCGTCATTATCGCCAACGCGGTAAATCTGCTCGTGCAGTGCCTCGAGCGCGGCAATGCGTGAATGCACCGCGTCGAGCGCTTCGCGGACCTCGGCGCTGCCGGAGCGGGAGGACTGGAGGTTGACGATTGCTCCGACCGAGGCGAGCGAATTCTTGACGCGATGGTCGATTTCACGCCGAAGCACCTCCTGCTGCCCAAGAGCCAAGCGCAAATTCAGCTCGGTCATCACGCGATCGGCCATGACCTTGATGGTTCGGCGCTGCAGCTCGCTCAGCGTGCGGGGCCGGGTGTCGAGAACGCACAGCGTTCCCAGCGGCAGGCCGCCGTCGCCGGTCAGCAAAGCGCCGGCGTAAAAGCGGAACCCGCCGTCCGCCAGGCACAGCGGATTATCGCACATTCGCACATCATCGAGGGTGTCGGGAATTTCGACGAAATCGCGTTCGAGGATGACGTGGCTGCAAAGGCTGGTTTCGAGCGGCGTCGAGCGGACCCCGAGCCCGACCTCGGCCTTGAACCACTGGCGGTCGGAATCGATGAAATTGATGACTGCGACGGGCGCTTCGCAGATGTCCGCGACCAGCGATACGATGTCGTCAAACTGATCTTCGCGCGGCGTATCGAGGATCTCGTATCTTTTCAGCGACGCCAGGCGTTCTTCTTGGCGTGGATGAGAAGTGGCCAACATTTGAGGGGCATAGCAGACGGCTTGCGCTGCTCAAGTGCGGCCACCCGAGCCACGAATTGAAGGTGGGGGGGCAAATCGCTAGATAGTCATCATGTATACCACCGAGCTTCACAAGACGGCCAAGATTGAATCACTCGAAGACCCCCAGCTGCTCGAGGCGTTCGAGGCGCGGGTGGCGGCGGATGAGTTCATCGAGCCCAAGGACTGGATGCCCGAGGCCTATCGGCGGACATTGACCCGCCAGATCAGCCAGCACGCCCACAGCGAAATCGTCGGCATGCTGCCCGAGGGCAATTGGATCAGCCGCGCGCCCTCGCTTCGGCGCAAGGCGATCCTGCTTGCCAAGGTCCAGGATGAAGCGGGGCACGGCCTGTATTTATACTGCGCGGCGGAAACGCTCGGCACCAGCCGCGAACAGATGATCGAGGCGCTTCACTCGGGCAAGGCCAAGTACAGCACGATCTTCAACTATCCGACGCTGACCTGGGCCGACATCGGCGCGATCGGCTGGCTCGTCGATGGCGCGGCGATCATGAACCAGGTGCCATTGCAGCGGACGTCGTACGGACCTTACGCCCGGGCCATGGTCCGGGTGTGCAAGGAAGAAAGCTTTCACCAGCGCCAGGGCTTCGAAATCATGATCGCGCTGGCCAACGGCACCGCCGATCAGAAGCGGATGGCGCAGGATGCGCTCAACCGCTGGTGGTGGCCAAGCCTGATGATGTTCGGGCCGCCCGACGAAGACAGCCCCAATACGGCGCAGTCGATGCGCTGGCGGATCAAGCGCGAAACCAATGACGAGCTGCGCCAGAAATTCGTCGATATCACCGCGCCCCAGGCGGCGTTCCTGGGGCTGACCCTGCCCGATCCCGACTTGAAGTGGAACGAGGCCAAGGGCGGGCATGACTTCGGCGCGGTCGACTGGGACGAATTCTACGCCGTGGTGCGCGGCGAGGGGCCGGTCGCCAAGGAACGGATGAAGGACCGGCGCGACGCCTGGGACAATGGCGCCTGGGTCCGTGAAGCAGCGGCGGCGCATGAAGCCAAGCGGCGCGCAAGGAAGGCGGCGTGAGCAGTGACTGGCCGCTGTGGGAAGTGTTCGTTCGCAGCAAGGGCGGGCTTGCGCATCGCCATGTTGGCAGCGTTCATGCTCCTGACCCGCAGCTCGCGCTGGCGCATGCCCGCGACACCTATACGCGGCGGATGGAAGGGGTGAGCTTGTGGGTCGTGCCCTCGGCCGAGATCGTCGCCAGCGATCCCGATCAGGCGGGTGAGCTGTTCGAGCCGGCCGAAAGCAAGATCTACCGCCATCCGACATTCTACGACATTCCCGACGAGGTGAAGCACATCTGATGGCGTCGTTGCCGCCGATCGACGTGCCGCGGGGAGCAACCGGCGCGGGGGCGTTCGACGCACCCGCGATGGCGTCGGCCGACCCGGCGCGGTTCGACTATCTGCTTCGGCTCGGGGACGACTCGCTGATCCTCGGACAGCGGGTCGCCGAATGGTGCGGGCATGCGCCCGTCCTGGAAGTCGATATCAGCCTGGCCAACTTCGCGCTCGACCTGGTCGGGCAGGCGACGCTATTGCTGGACGAGGCCGGCAACGGCGATCAGCTCGCCTTTCATCGCGACGTGCTCGATTTCAGGAACTGCCTGCTGGTCGAACAGCCCAATGGCGATTTCGCCCAGACGATGGCGCGGCATCTGCTCTATTCGACCTGGCAGCATTTGCTGCTGCAGCGGCTGACCGGGTCGAACGACCAGTTTTTGCGCGAATATTCGGCCAAGGCGGTCAAGGAGATCGCTTATCATCGCGAGCTTGCCGCCGATTGGACGGTGCGGCTGGGGGATGGGACGGACGAGAGCGCTCGGCGAATGGCCGAAGGGCTCGACTGGTGCTGGCGCTTCGTGCCCGAACTGTTCGAGGTCGATGACGTATTGCGGCGGCTGATCGACAGCGGAATCGCGCCCGATCCGCGGTTGTTCGAAGCGGACTATCGTTCGGCGATTGCGGCCGTCCTCGCCGACGCCAAGCTTGAAGCGCCGGCGGACCAGCGGCCGATCCTGGGCGGGCGGCGCGGGCATCACAGCGAACATCTCGGCCATTTGCTGGCGGCGATGCAGTTCCTGCCCCGCACCTATCCCGACGCAGTCTGGTAGATGGCCGAACATTTCCACGCGCTTCGCATCGCCGAAGTCGTGCCCGAGACCGCCGACGCCAGTTCGATCCGCTTCGAGGTTCCCGAGGCACTGCGCGAACGTTTTGCATTCCGCGCGGGCCAGCATCTGACGCTTCGCGCGACGCTCGGCGGGGAGGAAGTACGGCGCAATTACTCACTTTGCACCGCGCCGGGCGACGGCGACTGGATGGTGACCGTCAAGCGGATTGGCGGCGGGCTGTTTTCCAACTGGGTCGGCGATCGGCTGAAGGCCGGGGATTCGATCGACGTCATGCCGCCCCACGGCAGCTTCACCACCGACTTCGAGGGATCGCGGCGCCGACATCTGGTCGGCATTGCCGGCGGCTCGGGGATTACGCCGGTGATGTCGCTGATCCGAACGCTGCTTAGCGAAGAACCGCAAAGCCGGTTCACCTTGCTTTACGGCAGCCGCGACAGCAGTTCGATCATCTTCCTCGAAGCGCTTGCAGGACTGAAGGACAAGCACCTGCGGCGGCTGGAGATTTACCACTTCCTCGATGGCGAGGAACAGGACATCGCGCTGTTCAACGGAATGCTTAGCCGCGAGCGGCTGGACGAAGCGCTGCCGGCGCTCGTGCCCGATGCGGCCGACGTCGACGGCTGGTTCATTTGCGGTCCGGGACCGATGATGGACGGAGCCGAAGGCGCGCTGCTCGACCAGGGCATCGCGAAGGAGAAAATCCACATCGAGCGCTTCACCGCGGACCGCCCCGCGGGTGCGGTCGCGCGGCAGATCGCCGAGCTGCAGACCGAGGCCGAAGGAGTCAGCGTCGCGGTCACTCTGGACGGACGAACTCGCAAAGTGCCGTTCACCGCCGGCAACATCCTCGACAGCGCGCGCAACGCGGGCTTGCCAGCGCCCTTCGCGTGCAAGGCCGGGGTCTGCGCGACCTGCCGCGCGCGAGTGACGTCGGGCAAGGTCGAAATGGCGGCGCGCTATGGCCTGACGGACGAGGAAGTCGCCGACGGTTATGTGCTGACCTGCCAGTCGGTCCCGCTGGGCGATGGAGTGGCGGTGGATTACGACGCCTGATGACGCTAATCGCGGTTCGATGCTGACCGAAACCAAAGCCAGGCCCGGAGGGCTCGCCAGTCTTCCGCATGTCGAAACCGACTCGCTGATCGCGCTGATCGGGTTGGTCAACGCCGACCAGCGGGCGGACAAGATCGACGTCGGCGTTGGCGTTTACCGCGACGGCGAAGGGCGCACCCCGATCCTGCAGGTCACCAAGGAAGCCGAACGGCGCCTGATCGAGACTCAGGAATCCAAGTCCTATCTAGGCAGTGCGGGGGACAAGAAGTTCACCGAACTGCTGCGTCCGATCGTGCTTGGCGAACACTCCGCCGACGACCGCATCGTCGGGTTGCAAACTCCGGGCGGGTGCGGCGCGCTGCGGCTCGGGTTCGAACTGATTGCCCTCGCCAATCCGCGGGCGCGGGTGTTCATCGGCACTCCGACCTGGCCCAACCATCCGCCAATCGTCGAAGCGGTCGGGCTGCAGGTGGTCGAATATCCATATTATGAGCGCGGCCAGGCCGTGATCCGGTTCGAGGACATGATCGCCGCGCTGGACAGCGGGGCGCCGGGCGACGTCGCGCTGCTCCACGGCTGCTGCCACAACCCGACCGGCGCCGATTTGAGCGACGACCAGTGGGGTGAAGTGACTCGTGTCGTCGCCGAACGCGGGCTGATCCCGTTCGTCGACATCGCCTACCAGGGCTTTGGCCGCGGGCTGGAGGAGGATGCGCGGGGCCTGCGGATGATCCTGGCGGCGTGCGATGAAGTTGTGGTGGCGCAAAGCTGCGACAAGAACTTCAGCTGCTATCGCGACCGGGTCGGCGCGCTGTTCGTCAAGACGCCTTCGGCCGAAGGCAGCGCGACGGCCATGGCGCATTTGTCCCAGATTGCGCGCCAGATGTGGTCGATGCCGCCCGATCATGGCGCCGCGGTGGTTCACATCATCCTTGAGGACGAACAACTTCGTGCGCGCTGGCGGCAGGAGCTTGACGCGATGCGCGACCGTATCAACGCGGTTCGCCAGCGGCTTGCCCGGGCCGACTCGCGGCTGGCCTTCATCGGCCGCCAGTTCGGCATGTTCGCGATGCTTCCGCTGTCGCCGGCGCAGGTGTTCAAGCTGCGCGAGGACAAAGGTATCTACATGGCCGACAGCGGCCGCTTCAACGTCGTTGGAATGAGCGACGCCGCGATCGATCGATTTATCGGCGCGGTGGTCGAAGCGCTGGACGGCTGAGCCGTCTTGGCTGACCGCGATCCGGGCAAGGTGTCGGCGGCGGTCGACTGGCGCGAGGTGGCGAGGCTGGTGCTGACCAGCCGCGAACTGGACCGGATCGAGGAGCAGGAGCTCGTCCCCGCCAAAAAGGTGCTCTACCAATTTTCTGCGCGCGGCCACGACATGGCGCAGGTCATGCTCGGCCTTCACCTCAGGGACGGCGACGGCGTGTTCGGTTATTACCGGTCGCGGCCGCTGCTGCTGGCGCTGGGCGTGCCGCTGGCCGACGCGCTGGGATCGGGAATGGGCCTGGCCGGCGGCTATTCCGACGGGCGCGATATCGGAGTGGTGTTCAATTATCCCAATCCCGGCGGAGCGCATGCGCTGCCGATGTGCGGCGGAGTGGGCGCGCAATATACGCCGGCGGCAGGCTGGGCGCAGGCAATCGCGTACAAGCAGGCGGTTCTGGAAGGGCCAGTGGCAGAGTCGATCAGCGTTGTGCTGGGCGGCGACGCAAGCTGCGCCACGGGCGGATTTTGGTCCGCGCTAACTATTGCAACGACGCAACAATTGCCACTGCTCATCTACATCGAGGACAATGGCTACGGCATTTCGGTGCCGTCCGAATATCAGACGCCGGGCAAGGACATCGCCGCCAATCTGGCGAGCTTTGCCGGGCTGACGGTGCTGAACGGTGACGGCACCGATCCGGTCGAGGCGTCGCGGCTGATCGACGAAGCGGTGAGCCACGTCCGGACGCGGCGCGGGCCGGTCCTGTTGCGGCTGTCGGTGCCACGGCTTGAAGGGCACAGCTTCCAGGACACCCAGACCTATAAGAGCGAAAGCGAGATCGCGGCCGAATGGGCGCGCGATCCGCTGCCCAAGCTCAAGGCGCATGTCGCCGGGCAGCAGATTGGCGACAGCCAATGGGCGGATCTTGAGCGTGAAGCGGAATGGCAGGTCGAAGCGGCGCTGGCCGAGGCCGAGGAACGCGGGGTTTCGGCGCCGGACAAGGTGACCAGCAACGTCTTCTTCGAAGGCGAGATGCAGCAGGTCGGCGGCTTGTGGAACAGCGGCTTTGAACTTCCCCGGGCAACCGCCGCGCCGAGCGCTTCGGGTCAGCGGATCAACATGGTGACGGCCATCCGGCGGGTGCTTGACCAGGAGCTTGAAGCCAATCCGCGAGTGGTCGTGTTCGGCGAGGATGTCGGGCCCAAGGGCGGAGTCCACGCGGTCACCCTGGGCCTGCAGGAAAAGTTCGGGCGCGAGCGGGTGTTCGACACTTCGCTTAACGAAGAAGGGATTGTCGGTCGGGCAGTCGGCATGGCGCTGGCGGGATTGATGCCGGTGCCCGAAATCCAGTTCCGCAAATATGCCGAACCGGCGACCGAGCAGATTCACGATTGCGGGACGATGCGCTGGCGCACCGCCAACCGCTTTGCGGCGCCGATGGTGCTGCGCGTGCCCGGTGGCTTCTTCAAATGCGGCGACCCGTGGCATTCGATGACCAATGAGGTCGAATTCGTGCACAATCCCGGCTGGAAGGTGGCGGTGCCGTCCAATGCCGAAGATGCGGTCGGGCTGCTTCGCGGAAGCCTGCGCGGCAACGATCCGGTGCTGTTTTTCGAACATCGGGCAATGCTTGACGATGCCTGGGCGCGGCGGCCGTGGGCCGGCGACGATTACGTCTTGCCCTTCGGAAAGGGGAAGAAGACCCGGCAGGGCGACGCCATCACCATCGTCACCTGGGGCGCGATGGTGCCGCGCTGCGAAGCGGCCGCCGAAGGGATCGATGCCGACGTCATCGACCTGCGCACGCTGATGCCGTGGGACCGCGACATGGTGCTGGACAGCGTTCGCAAGACCCGCCGGTGCCTGATCGTGCATGAAGATTTGCGGACCGGCGGCTTCGGCGCGGAAATTGCGGCGGTGGTCGCCGACGAAGCTTTCCTCGACCTCGACGCGCCGGTGGCGCGCGTGACGATGCCGGATATTCCCAGCCCGCATCACCCGCAATTGATGGAAGCCGCGCTGCCTTCCCCGGCCAGCATCCGCGCCGAAAT
>JBDSGQ010000008.1:0-19237 GCA_039918915.1 Sphingomicrobium sp. | reverse complement strand
TCGAAATCGGCGCCTTTACGCCGGTGTTTCGGTCCCATGCCGCCAATGACGCACCACGCGCCGAGCCATGGGTGGACGGGCCCGACCATCTCGCCATTCGCCGCCGCTACATTGAGGAGCGCTACCGTCTGCTCCCCTACCTTTACGGCCTTGCACGGGACAATGCGCTGACCGGCGACCCGATCATGCGCCCGACCTTCTACGACTATCCGGCGATGGCCAAGGCGCCGTGCGACCAGTCCATGGCTTTCATACTGGGAAGCGATTTGCTGATCGCGGCCTCGCCCAAGCCGGAATCGCCACAATCCTATGACGTCTGCCTGCCGGGCAAGGGCTGGTATGATTATTGGAGCGGCGAGCCGCTCGCCGCCGAGAAAACGCGTGAGACGCCGCGGCTCGACCGCTTGCCGCTGTTCGTCCGGCCGGGCGCCATCATTGCCAAACAGCCGCTGGTGCAAAGCACGGCGGACAAGCCGCGGGGGCCGCTCGAATTGCACGTTTATCCGGGCGACGATTGCCGCGGCACGCTGTACCTCGACGACGGCGTGAGCATCGCCGGGCCCAACCTCAGCCAGGCGCTGAGTTGCTCACCGACCGCCGATGGCGTCGCGGTGCGCTTTGGCCCGCGGCAGGGCAGCTTCGTTCCGTGGTGGCGCGCGATCGCCATTACCGTCCACGGCCCGCGCCCGCTGCGGCGGACGATTGCCGATCAGCCGCGCGCCGCAGTGGTCGATATTCGATGACTGGCGCCGCGGCGGTTGCAAAGCCGCGCCTGCTGCTGTTCGCGGCCGGCGACTTCGCCTTCAACCTTTACTGGCAGAGCATTATGCTCTTCCTGCTGTTTTATTATACCGACGCCCTGGGGATTTCGATCGGGGTTGCGGCCACCACCTACATGGTCGCGTCGATCTGGGACGGGATCGCGAACTTCACGGCCGGAGTGATGGTCGACCGCCGCCGCGGCGGCCTGCGTTACGGACCGTTGCTGATTGCCGGAGCGGTTCCGCTGGGGCTCAGCTTCGTGCTGGTTTACCTGCCGCCGCCCGGCACCGGGGCTTTGGCGATCGTATCGGTGTTCGCCGCCCATTTGCTGTTCCGGACCTTTTACGCCGCGGTGAACGTCCCGTATCTGGCGATGACTGCGCGGATTAGCGCCGAGCCCGCCGATCGCGCGTTCGTCGCCGGAATGCGCATGCTGTTCGGGACCGGCGCGGCGGTCGTCGTTGCCTTGGGCACCGTGCCGATCGGGCGCTTGCTGACCGGAACCACCGCGGCCGGGGCCTACTTCGCCGCCGCCATGATCTTCGCGGCGATTGGCGCGGCGATCCTGGTCGTGGTCGGAGCGACTTACCGCGAAGCGGCCGAACCCGAACGGCCACAGCCCGCGAACGTCGCCGCGGCCCTTGCCAGCCTGGCGCACAACCGGGCGTTCGTCACGCTGATGGCGGCGATGATGGCGATGATCGTCGCCATTACCCTGCTCAGCAAGTCGGTGCTTTATTATTTCAAATATCTGCTCAACGATGCCGCCGCCGGGCAGCTCGCGCTGGCGTCAATGGGGGTCGTGAGCGGGATCGCCATTCCGCTGTGGATGATGGTGGGTCGCCGCGTCGGGCTGCGCGCGTTGTGGCTCATCGCCGGGGGGTTGGGGATGGCGGGCCTGACCGTTTTCGCCGCCGTTCGCTTTGACGGCACCGGCGCGATGCAGCTGTTCCTGATCGGCATGCAGGTGATGGTCGTTGGGCTCAACTTCGTGTTTTGGGCAATGCTTCCCAACACTATCGAATATGGCGAGCAGGCGACGGGGCTGCATGTCGAAGGGACGGTGTTCGGGGTTGCCGCGCTGTTGCAGCGCATTGCCATCGGCATCGCCACCGCGATCCTTGGCTGGACGTTCGACCATGCCGGCTATGTCGCCAACGTTCGGCAAAGTGCCGAGACCCTCGCGAGCATGCGCCTGACCGTCGCGTTGGTGCCGTTGCTGTTCCTCGGGCTGTCGTGCGTCGCCATGGCGCGCAATCCGATTGGCCGGCGCCCGGCCGGCCCGCGCCCCTAGGCGGTCAGCACAAACGTCCCGTGGACGCCTTCGGCTTCGGCGGATGGAGCGACCCACACGTCGAAGCTGCCTGGCTCAGCGCGCGGCGTGCTTCCCGAAGCGTAAAAGGCGAGGTCGGCGGCGCGCAGCGTGAAGCGCACGACTTCCGACTGACCCGGCGCCAGCGCGACCTTGCGGAACGCCTTGAGCTCGCGGACCGGGCGGGTGACGCTGGCGGTGCGGTCGTGGATGTACAGCTGGACCACTTCTTCCGCCGACCGGGCGCCGCGGTTCGTGACCGTTGCAGCGATTTGCACTTCGCCGCTCAGCGGCATCGGAGCGGCACCGAGCGACAGCGCGCTATAGTCGATCTTGCCGTAGGTCAGGCCGTGACCGAACGGGTACAGCGCCTGGTTGAGAATGCCGCGGTAGTGGGCCTTGTAGGAGTCCGGCGCGCCCGGTGGGTTGGGCCGGCCCGTCGGCTTGTGCGCGTAATAATAAGGCTCCTGGCCGGAGCGCTGCGGAAAGCTCGCCGGCAAGCGGCCCGAAGGCCCGAATTTGCCGAACAGCACGTCGGCGATGGAATTGCCGGTTTCGGTGCCGAGGAACCAGGTGGCGAGGATCGCCTGGGCATTGGCGACCGCGCCCTCAAGCGCGAGCGCGCGGCCGTGTTTCAGGACGATGACGACGGGCTTGCCGACCGCGGCCACGGCTTCGGCGAGTTTCTGCTGCGCTTCGGGGACCAAGATTTCGGTGCGCGACTGTGCTTCGCCCGACATGCCCTGCGATTCGCCGAGGGCAAGCACTACGATGTCGGCTTTGCGCGCTGCGGCGACCGCCATTGCAATACCGCCTGGAATGGACTTTTCGACGTCGCAGCCCGGCGTCACCGTGACCAGCGCCTTGCTTGCGACGGCGTCGCGCACGCCCGTCTCGAGATCGACCGCCTTGGCATCGTCGCCATAGACTACCCACGGGCCGACGAGGTCGTGCTGACCGCTGGCGAACGGCCCAATGAGCGCAATCCGCTTGCCCGATCGGGGCAGGGGCAACAGGTCGCCTTCGTTCTTGAGCAAGACGATCGACTTGCGGCCGGCTTCGCGCGCGAGGGCGCGGGTCGCGGGCAGCATCGATCGGCTGGTTTCGCGCTGTTCGTCGATCCGGCGGAAGGGGTCCTCGAACAGGCCGAGCATCGCTTTCAGCGCAAGCACGCGCCGGACCGACACGTCGAGTTGGGCCTGGGAGACTTCGCCGCTGCGCACCAGGTCGGGCAGGAACTTGCGATAAAGCCCGCTCTGCATGCTCATGTCGACGCCGGCGAGGAAGGCGAGGCGCGTCGCGTCGCGGCCGTCCTTGGCGAAGCCGTGGAGGATCATTTCCTCGTCGCCGGTGTAATCGGACACCACAAAACCCTGGAAACCCCATTCGCCGCGCAGCAGATCGGTCATCAGCCAATGGTTGCCGGTCGAAGGGACGCCGTTGATCTCGTTGAACGAGGCCATTGCCGACAACGCGCCGGCATCGAAGCCGGCCTTGTAGGTCGGCAAATAGACTTCGCGCAGCCGCGCTTCGGACATGTCGACGGTGTTGTAGTCGAGGCCTGCTTCGGCTGCGCCGTAGGCCGCGAAATGCTTGATGCAGGCGAGCATATTGTCGTTGGATTTGAGCGAGGCACCCTGGAAACCCCGGACCCGCGCCGCGGCGAACAGTTCACCGAGCAGCACGTCTTCGCCGCCGCCTTCGACGCCGCGCCCCCAGCGCTGGTCGCGAGCGACGTCGACCATCGGCGAAAAGGTCCAGTCGATGCCGGCGCCGGCCGCTTCGAACGATGCGGCAGCCGCGGTGCGGCGGGCGAGATCGGGTTCGAAGCTTGCCACTTCGGCCAGCGGCACGGGGAAAATCGTGCGGTGGCCATGGATGATGTCGGCGGCGAAAATCAGCGGAATTTTCAGCCGCGAATCACGCACTGCGGCAGTCTGCAGAATCCGCGCCATGCGCGCGCCATTGCCGTTGAACACGCCGGTCAGCTGGCCCAGGCGCGCTTCTTCGACCTGCTTGGGAAAGTCCGAATTGCCTTGCGGGGGATTGAGGGCAAGCGCGGCGCCGCCGCCCCAGGCCGAAGCCATCAGGCTGAGCTGCCCGGCTTTTTCTTCGAGCGTCATGCGGGCGATCAGCGGATCGACGAAGTTTGGCGTCTCGACTCGTCCGACGGCCTGGAAAAGTGCGCGTGCAGGACTTGCCAGCCAGGCCGCCACGGTGCCCGCGCCAATCAGCGCAGCACGCCGCGAAATGCGGGTATCGAGCATTGGTTTTCCCTCCACCGCGCTGCCGCCAAGGTTTGGCGGCCGCAATTCGTCAATGATCTTCCTGTGCCTTGACGGCCTGTGTAACCGGTTACATGACGCACACCCAAGGCAATTGCAATTGGTAGCAGAGTGACTCTTTGCGCAACATCCGGTGATAAGGACGCGATGCCCGACGCCACCATCCGAGACGTTGCTCGCCGTGCCGAAGTTTCAGTGGCTTCGGTTTCCCGCGCGCTGAACGGGTTCGCCAACGTTAGCGATGCGACTCGGGCGCGGGTGAACGAGGCAGCGCTTGAGCTGGGCTATGTGCCCCATGCCGGAGCGCGGAGCCTCAGCCTGGCGCGGACCAATGCGATCGGCGTCGTGCTGCCCGATCTCCACGGCGAATTCTTTTCCGAAATCGTCCGCGGCATGGACCGCGAGGCAAGCCGCCGCGGCTACCTGTTGCTGCTTTCCAACCTTCATGCGGGGACCGACCAGGCGGCCCACGCGCTAAGCGCGATGCACGGCCGCGTGGACGCCCTGATCGTGATGGCGCCGCACCTTACCAGCGAAGAACTTGAGCGACTGCTGCCAAAGGGCTTGCACGCGATGCTGATCAATACCGGCGACCGGAGCGGCACGCATCCGATGATCCGCCTCGATAATGAAGCGGGGGTTCGAGCGGTGGTGGAACATCTGGTCGGCCTGGGGCGAAAGCGGCTGCTGCATATTGCCGGGCCGGATGAAAATTTCGATGCGCAGGAGCGCTCGGCCGCATTTCGCGCAGCAGCGGCCGAGGCCGGGGTGGCGTTCGAGGTTCTGGGCGGCGATTTCCAGGGGGCGTCGGGCGAATTGGCGGTGCAGCGCCTGCTTGATCAGGGACAAGGGTTCGATGCAGTCTTCGCGGCGAACGACAATATGGCGATTGGCGCGATTCAGGCGCTTCGCAACGCCGGGCTGAAGGTGCCGGAAGATGTTGCGGTGGCCGGCTTCGACGATATTCCGCTGGCCCGGCACATGGGCCTGACGACGGTCCGCGTCAGAATTGCCGAGCTGGGCGAACGCGCGATCCAACTGCTGCTCGATAGCCTCAGCGCAAAAACGACTCGCTGTGACGAACTTCATGCGCCCGAGCTGGTGGTTCGCGCGACGACCGCCGGGGAGGCCGGGCAATGATCATACTGAACCGGCGGCAAGTGCTCGGCAGTGGCGCGGCGTTGCTCGGCGGCGCGTCCATGCCGGCAGCGGCCAATCCCTGGCCCAAGGCCGGAAAGCTCCCGCCATTCTACGGCGAAATCGAGAAGCGGACGTTCCAATGGTTCTGGGACACGGCCAGTCGCAAGAACGGATTGGTCCCCGACCGGTGGCCGACGCCGAGCTTTTCAAGCATTGCGGCGGTTGGCTTCGCGCTTCCGGCCTATGCGACCGGAATTGAGCACGGCTGGTGCACCCGCGCCGAGGCGCGCGACCTGACCCTGACCACGTTGCGCTTCTTCTGGAACGCGCCGCAGGGCCCGGAGGCGAGCGGTACGGCTGGCCATCACGGCTTCTTCTATCACTTCCTCGATATGCAGAAGGGGCACCGGTACGGCCCAGACGTGGAGCTTTCGAGCGTCGACACCACCATCCTGTTGATGGGAATCTTGTTTGCCGGCGCGTTCTACAATCGCGCGGACCCGGCCGAACGCGAGATCCGGACGCTTGCCAAGGCGATTTACGATCGCGCCGATTGGAACTTCTTCCGCACCGACGGGCGCCCGGCGCTGTCGATGGGGTGGCACCCCGGCCAGGGCCTGATCGAACGCAATTGGGACGGGTTCAACGAGGGGATGTTCGTGAACATCCTCGCGCTCGGCTCGTTAACCCATGCCGGGCCGGACAGCCTGTGGCCGCAGTGGACGGCTCCCTATCCGCGATACTGGCGCGGGCAGGGGCCAACTCGGCGAGTCGCCTTCGCGCCCTTGTTCGGGCATCAATATAGCCACCTTTTCATCGACTTCCGCGGTATTCGTGATGCGCCGATGCGCCACGCCGGGTTCGACTATTTTGAAAACAGCCGCCGCGCAACCTTTGCAAACCGCAACTATTGCGCGGTCAACCCAATGCGGTGGCGCGGCTATTCCAGGGATGTGTGGGGCCTGACGGCCTGCGACGGACCGGGCAACTTCCGCCTTCCCTACCGAGGCGAGCAGCGCCAGTTCTTCGGCTACTCGGCGCGCGGTCCAATCGACGAGCCCGACGGCCGCGACGATGGCACGCTGTCGCCGACCGCGGCCCTCGGCTCGCTGCCCTTCGCTCCCGAAATCGTGATCCCCTGTGCACAGGCGCTGCTTAAACAGCATGGCGCGCGGATCTTCGGCAAATATGGCTTTTTCGACAGCTTCAACCCCAGCTTCACCTACGCCGACCGCAAGATCGAAAGCGGCACCGTCGACCCGCGCACGGGCTGGGTGGCAAAGGATTACCTCGGCATCGATCAGGGACCGATCCTGCTTCAGGCGGCCAATTACCGCGACGATTTCGTGTGGCGCTACATGCGCGGCGTGCCGGCGATCCGGCGCGGCCTCAAGCGCGCGGGTTTTACCGGCGGCTGGCTCGCCTAACGGACCGGCACGACCCGGCTCAGTTTCGACACCCCGGTTTCGCTAAAGGCTTCCACCGCCGCCCAGTAACGAACGCCCTTGTTGAGCGACCGCAGCTCCTTGGCCAGGTTGCCGGCTTTGCCGAGCTCGTCCGCCCATAGCTGGTGCGTCAGGGTCAAGCGGTCGGGCCGGATGCCGAAGCGGATGTTATAGCCGACCGCGCCCGGCACCGGGGCCCAGCGGATTGTTGCATCGCGGTCGTCGGCATGGCGCGCGGCGGACACGCCTGTCGGCCTCGCCGGGGTTGCGCCGTCGGCCGTGCCGAACACGCGAAGGTCGCTGATTGCCAGATTGGCGGCCCCGACATGGCCGTGGACATAGCGCACGAACCGCGCCCGGACCGGCTGGGCAAGCTCGAAATAAGCGTTGGGACGGTCACGCCGCGGCGGTTCGGTCCTGGCAATTTCGTGCCAGTTGACCCCGTCGGGCGATGATTGCAGCGCGAACTCGGTGTAAATATCGGGCGCATCGCCGAAGCGGCCCGATTTGTAGTCGGCGAAGTTCACCTGGACCGCCCGCACCGTATCGACCTTGCCCAGATCGAGCGTCAGGGCCTCGCCCGGCCGGTTCTCGCGCGCCACCCAGAAGGTCTGCGGATTCTCGTCGGTCACGCGATCTGCGGCGAACTCCCCCATGGTTGATGAGGCCGTTGCCGTCTTGCGGTACGACAGCAGCATCCAGCCGGTGAACAGGCCGTCGGGATTGCCGATCTTCGAAGTTGGCGCGTAAAAGGGGAAGTCGGCGAAGCGCGACGAAAAGGCCATTTGGCCATCCGGGTAAATCTTGCCGGGCAGCAGGTCGATGCGGCGCTCGAATGTCCAATTGTAGCCGATCCATGGCGTGCCGGTGTTCCACCAATTGCCGTAGCGGTCCTGGAAGGTCGAGCCGTGGCCGGCGCCATGGACGAACCCGCCCGGCTTGTAGGCGATCGGATTGTAAGGCGCGTAAGCGAAGGGCCCGAGCGGCTGATCCGACACGTAGGTGCCGTTGGCGTAAGCGTTAAACTCGGTCCCGGGCGCGCCGTACTGAAGGTAGTAATGGCCGCGCGATTTGGTCATCCAGGCGCCCTCGACATAGGGAGCAGTCGGCTGGCCGTTAGCGAGCAAGCCGCTGTGGTCCTGGCCGAAACGCTCCCAGCCGTGCAGCTCCGGATGAAGCTTGAACAGCGGCTGGGCGTGGGTCTGATAGGTGAGCTTGCCGTTTTCGAACGCAATCTTCTGGCCGTAGATCGGGAAGACGTTCGATGATCCCCAATAGAGATACCATTGCCCGTCGTCGTCCTTCAGCAGGCCGGGGTCCCACGGCCCCGGCGGCACTTCGCCCGGCTTCATGTCCTGCGGAAGCTTGTCGGCCACGCCCGGCATGTCGGGGAACCGCCGCACCAGATAATCCAGCTTGCCCGTTTCCGGGGCGTTGGTGACGTAGATCGAGCTGGGTTGGGTGAACGAGTTCGAAGGTTGGATGATGAGCCGGTCGCCGTCGGAGATAACCGCTGGCGCGACGATCCCGCCGTTGGGCCACATGCTCGGCGTAATGAACGTCCAGTGGATGAGGTCGGTCGAGCGCCAATAGCCGTCAGCCAGCGTCTCGAACAGGTAATAGGCGCCCTTGTGATTGACCACCGCCGGGTCGGCCCCGGTGCGATAGGAGACGCTGTCGTTGGTCTGCTCGAAGTTGTAGCGGTAATCGATATCAACGGGGTTGATAGTGGTCCGCTGTTGGGCTGATGCACCGCCGGCAAGCACGGCGGTGGCGGCGGTTGCGAATAGCAGGGTTCGAAGCATCACTATTCCTTTAGGCCGGCGCAGCGCAGCAGCGGAGGAGGAATTCTTCATGCTGCGGCATCAGTTGCGCATTGGAGGCGATGACCTTTTCGACGTGTCCGACCAGCGTCAGCATGTCCTGGTCGGCGACCCAGTTTACTGCAGGATGATAAGCGCGCGGGATGATGCCCTGCCCAAGCATCACCTGGACCCAGCTCGTCAGGCCAAAAAGCTCCGTGCCGTTGCGGACGAACTGCCCGTTCGCCGCAAACAATTCCATGTGGGACCTTAGTGTGTCGGGAATGCTCATCGTCCGCACGTAATTCCAGAAGTCCGAGTCCTCGCGCGTGGTCGCGTGATAATGCAGGATGATGAAGTCGCGGATGCGCTCATATTCGAAATTCGACTGATCGTTGTAGACGCGCTGCAAGGCCGGATCGCAGCTTGCGGTCGGGAACAGGCTCATCAGACGGTTGATACCGGCCTGGATGAGGTAGATCGCCGTCGACTCCAGTGGCTCCAGGAAGCCACCGGCAAGGCCGATCGCGATGACATTTTTTTCCCACAGTTTCTTGCGCTTGCCGGTCGTGAATTTCAGCAGCCTTGGGTCGCCCAGGGCAGGGCCATCGAGCGTTCCGAGCAGGATTTCCTCAGCTTCGTCCTGGGTCCCGAACTGGCTGCTGTAGATGTGTCCGTTGCCGGTGCGATGCTGAAGCGGAATCCGAAATTGCCAGCCGAATTTGTGCGCAGTCGAGCGCGTATAGGGGGTAGGCGGTCCGACTTTCTCACATGGCGCGACCAAAGCGCGATCGCACGGCAGCCAGTGAGTCCAGTCCTCGAAGTCCACGCTTAGGGTGCCGCCGATCAGCAGCGCGCGGAAGCCGGAGCAGTCGAGGAACAGGTCGGCGGCGATCGTCCTCCCGCTTTCCAGCGTGACGCTCTCGACAAACCCGGTGCCGCTTGACTGCGCGACCGAGACGACCTTCCCTTCAATCCGCTTGGCACCCTGGGCTTCGGCCCGCCGGCGCAGGAACCGCGCGTAACGGCCGGCATCAAAATGATAGGCGTAGGCGATTTCGGCGAGCGGAGAATTGGGGGGTGCGTCGCTAGGCGGAGTCATGAACTTGTCCGCCACGGCGGCAACCGTGTTCAACGAATAAGCACCGATGTCCTTTGCCTGGCCTTCGGAACGCGCCTTCAGCCAATATTGGTGGAATGGCAGCAGTCCGAGGTCGCGGCCGATGGTCCCGAATCCGTGAACGTAGCTGTCGCCGATTTGGCCCCAGTCATTGAACTGGATGCCGAGCTTGAAGCTCCCTTGAGTCTCGCGCACGAACTCCGCTTCGTCGATTCCGAGCAAGGCGTTGAAGGCGGAGAGGTGAGGAACGGTGGCCTCACCGACGCCGATGGTCCCGATCTCTTCGGATTCGACCAGGACAACGTCGATCTTGCCCTCGAACGACTTTGTAATCGCGGCCGCGCACATCCATCCCGCCGTGCCGCCGCCGATAATCGCGACTGATCGAATGGAGGCCTCGGGTTCCTGCTGCTTCATGCTCAAGCGATAAATTGGAGGGCTGGAAGAATATAGTCCTGCCAAAAAGAAAGGGGCGGCACGTTGGCGCCGCCCCAGTCTTATTCAGTCTCGGCCGATTTTACTGACCGCGTTCCCCCCGCTCGACCGGAGCCGGTGGCGGCGGCGGCGGCGGCGGCGGCGGGACCGGGCAGGTCGCCATCGCCTCGATTACCGAGCCGTCGGGGCAAGTCTGGGTCGCCACGGGAGGTGGCGGAGGTGCCACTTCGATCACCGGCGCGGGCGCCAGCGGAGTTTCGCCGAACCTCATGCCCGCGGAGAGCCGGATCGTGAACGGCGAACCGACGATATTGCCGTTCGGGTTGTACTTCACCGAAATCGGCGTGCCGATCGAATCGTTGGTGAACTGAGTGTCACTGTAGTTGTGCCAATTGAACACGTTGATGATGTCCACGCGGCCGTACGCGCTGAACGTGTTCAGGAAGTTGAAGTTCTTCGTTAGCTGAATGTCGAGGTCCTTGTAGCCGAGGAACTCGTGGGGGTTGAGCGGGACGTAACCGCCGTAGCCACCGCCGAACTGATTGACGTAGAAGCCGCCGCTGTTCGGCGCGCATCCTGGGCGTGGCTTGCCGTCGCATCCATAGCCTGCATAGAAGGTTTGCGACGTCGCCAGCGTGAGCTTGCCGGCGAGCTGGATACCCCAGGGGAGATCCTTCGTTCCGGTCAGGACCAGGCGATGCCGCGGCACGGAGCTTGACCGCAGGAAGGGATAATCCTCCGCAACCGGGAAGTCGAACAGGTACATATTGCCGCCGGCGCCATAGGAATAGGCGTTGTTCTGTTTGGCGGAGGAGAAGGTGTAGGCTGCGGTCGCGCTCCAGCCCGACTGGCGGGTGTACGGCTTTTGCGCACCCAGCGAGAACTGCAGGTTGCGATCCTTGAAGCCGTTATCGAAAAGGATCAGCGAGCCGACGCCGGGAACGCCCTGACCGCCCCATTGGGAGCCGGTGTTATCATAGTACTGTCCGTTGGCGTAGCGTGCGCCCCAATGACCATAGATGCCGTTGTAGCTGGCGATGTACTGGACGGTTGCCTGCGTGTTCCAATCGCCCATGCGACTGCGGATGCCGAGGCTGAACTGGTCGGAGAACGGCGTCTTGATGTTGTTGTTGATCAAATCGACTTCGTGGGACGACGGATTGGTCTGGAAGTTGGCCAGGCCGCCAGGCGTCAGATAGGCCGGATCGAAGGCATAGCAGTGCCCGGTGCCGACGTCGGCCGGGGTGAAACATGGCCCGAAGTTGCCCGGCGTCTGTGCCGAAGGGAACAGAATTTCCGGATTACCATTCAGCGCGATCTTGGTCGTTTCGAGCGCCAGCGTGCTGAACAGGTTACGGTTGTAGGCACGGGCGTAACCGCCAAACACCACGAGCGTATTGTCGCCGCGGACGTCATACGAGAAGCCGACGCGCGGTGAGAACAGGTGCGGCGCCTTCCGGTTGCTGCCGGTGCTGATGTAATCGAAGATATTGTAGCCGGGTGCACCTGGCGCGTCGGTCGCCAGTGCGGCCGCGTAGCTACCGGAGCCGCCAGGGAACGGCCCACTGACCGCGTCGACGACGTTCTGCGGCGTCTGGTAGTTTAGGTATGCCGGAACGACTTCGTGATCCCAGCGCAGGCCGAGGTTGAGCTGCAGTTGCGAGGTCACGTCCCAATTGTCCTGGACATAGGCGCTGTACTGCTTGTCGCGGGTCTCGACACGGGCGCTGTTGAAGCCTGCCGTCAAGTTCGGATACTGGATCTCGAACGGCGCCGGTGCGACGCCCGCATCCGTAACTGCGTAGAAGTAGGTCGCGTTGCCGAGATCGGCGCTGGCGTTCTGCGTCGTCAGGTTGATCGACGTGAAGGCCGCGCCCAGCTTGAACGTGTGCGTGCCGGCGAGCTGGATATTGGTGAAGGTCACGTCGTCCGCGAAGGTCCAGCCCTTCTGACGGTTGACGACGCCGACGCCCGAGCCAGGACCACCCACATTGATGATCGATGCCCGGTTAAGATTGGCGTTCGGCCCGCTCGGATCGTTCGGGAAGTAGAAATAATCGAATTGCGGACTCGCCGTCGTTGGCTCAGCCGCCGACAAGGCGTCCTGGTACGACACGCGGAAAGAGTTGAACCAATTGTTGCCGGTATGTTGCCACTTGGCGTCACCGCGCTTGACGTTGTTCCGGTAAGGGACCTGCGTCGTAATCGCGTTCTGGCCGCCGGCGTTGGGAATGTTGTGTTCGAGCCGGAAATTGCCGGTGAACTCGAGCCGGTCGTTCTGGGTCGGCTCGACGTCGACCTTGCCGAAGTAAAGGTTTTCGGTGAACGGATTGGTGACCGGGCCGAATTGGTCCTGAACACCGGCCGGCAGCAAGTTGATGATCGAGTCAGGCACCTCCGGGGCGGAGAGCACGGTGGCGTAGTTCGCCAGGCTCTTGTGTTCCCAGGTAAAGAAGAAGTGGGCAAAGTCCTTTACGATAGGCCCGCCGAACGCGACGCCATATTCCTTGCTTGGCTGGTGCGCCTTGCCCTTTTTCGATGCGATTTCATACGGCAGCGAAGCGCGGAGATGTTCGTCGGTATAGGTGCCGAACACCTCACCCTGAAAGCGGTTAGCGCCCGACTTGGTCTGGGCGACGATGATCGCGCTGGCCGCGTCGCCATATTCGGCGGTGTAGTTGGAGCTGACTACCTTATATTCGGCAATGGCGAGCTGTGGGAAAGGATTGCCGGGATCGCCGTTACCGCTGGGGCCGCCGCTGCCGGTGAAGCCCGAGCCGCTGCCATTCGTACCGCCACCCGAACCGACGAAATCCTTCTGGCTGACGCCGTCGATGAAGACGTTGCCGGCGGAATTGAGCTGGGCGCCGCCGCGAAGCGAGGTGTTGTGGTTCTGGTCGACATTGAACTGCATGCCCGGAACGGTGTCCGCGAATTCCAGGAAGTTGCGGGTCGTTTGCGGCAGCGACGCGATGTCGTGCAGCGTGACGAACTGGTTGACCTGCGACGTCTTGGTTTCGACGGTCGAACGGCGACCGGTAACGACGATTCCGCCGCGCTCGGCAACGGCCTTCACGGTTGAGAAATCGACAACCTGGACCGAGGCCACCGGGACATTGACGTCTTGTGCGGCCCCACCGGCGGTTACATGATAATTGCCGGCCTGAAGGCCCGGCATGGTGTAGGTGCCGTCGGCATTCGCGGTGGTCTGGCGAACGAACCCGGTGTCGACTTCCTTCGCAACAACGACGCTTCCAGCGGGTGCGGTGCCCTGCAGGGTCGAAGTTGATGACTGCGCCAGCGCCGGACTGGCAACCGTCAGTGCGGCCGCGACGGCAACGACGGAAATTCCTGATGCAAGCATGCGCTTTTTGGAAATGTTCACTTGACGCTCTCCCCCGCGACGTTGTGTAACCGGTTACATAAAGCGTTCCGGCAGTATTTGACTCGCTGGCGCCAAGATGAACCTCTTCGCCTGACCGCTGTCAATTCGTGCGCTCGGTCGTAATGCATTGATTGGCGGGATGTGTCTTTCTTGCCACGCGACGGGCGGGCCTGTTTCAGTCGATCCGGCGTCGCGCTGCGCCGCTGACGAGCACCACCGACAAGATTGTTCCTCAGCCCGTAATAAAGGTGTATGAGGAGGCATGCGCTCACCACTCATCCTTGTCGCAGTGCTGCTTGGCTCATGCGTCGCGCCGCCGCCCGGGCCGGTCGGGCCGTTCCAGGCTCAAGAGCTTCTCGGCCGCGTCGCCGGCCCAGCTCAACGTTGCGTCTACATCCAGCGCGATATGGCGCTTCGTCCGGCGAATGGGGATCCGAGTACGTTGCTGTACGGATTCGGCAAGACGATCTATGCCAATCACCTCAGCGCGGGTTGCGGCTTTCGGCAGGACCAGACGCTCATCATGCATCCGATCGGATCGGAATATTGTGTGAATGATGTCGCTCGGTCGGTTGAAATTGGCGGCTTCCCCGGCCCGAGTTGCAACCTCAACATGTGGGTTCCCTACACGGCCATCGCTGCCCGCTAGCCGCGGTCGAAGAGCGTCAGTCCGGCTGGCGACGCGAATGCGTCCAGCGGCACGTCCCATTCGTCGGCGGGAATCGTCGTTTCCAGCAACTGTGATGGCCAGCCGACCCCGATCAGCCGCGCACCCTTCTTGCGCAGCCGGGCAAGGGCGCGGTCGTAATGGCCCTTGCCCCGGCCCAGGCGCGTGCCTTTGGCATCGGCCGCGACCAGCGGGACCAGGATCAGGTCGGGCTCCACCACCGGCGCCGATCTTTTGGGCTGCATGATCCCGAACGGCCCAGGATCAAGCGGGTCGCCGGCGCGAAACCGGAACGGCTTGGCGGGGTCATCGAATGCCGGAAAGGCGACGATGGCGCCGACTGCCCGCGCATCCTCCATCGCCAGCAGCGGGCTGATTTCCGATCCCAGCGGCGCATAGCCGCCAACCACCGTCGCTCCGGCGCAGATCGACGTCAGCTGTTCGGCGAGTCGCTGTTCCAGCCGCGCCCGGTCGCCGTCGCTCAGCGTGCGGACGAACGCCTTGCGCGCATCGAGCGCGCTGTGCCTCAACGAATCCTTCGACAGCAGGTGCATCTCCGGTCGCGGTTCGGACGAAAATGGATGTGACGGGACCACCATGGCCGTTTGCCCTAAAATCCTCTGACGCCAAAACGTCAGGTGGGCGCCATATGATCCGGACCGGAATCCGGGCAGGGACAGCTCCCATTTGGATTCAATCGCCTCAGGGATTTTCCGAAGGCTCGTACCGGGCAGTACCCGTCGCGTTCTATTTAGGGATTTCCGCCGCTATTCTCAAGCTGCTGCGCAACGGCTTCAAGCCGCTCGGCGAGCGCTTCGGCGCGAAGCTTGAGCCCCGCGTCGGGGACGGGCACTGCGGCACCGGGCTGCTTGTCGATCAGCTGGTCGGCAAGCAGCAGCGAAGCGAACAGGAACTGGCGCGCTTCGGACAGCGTGCCGAGCCCGGCCAGCGCCTCGCGGCTTTTGCCGTCAACCAGCCGCGCGGCGGCTTGCAACGTCTCCTCTTCGCCCTCGCGGCAACCAATTTGATAGGTGCGGCCGGCAATGGTCAGGTCGACCGTCGCCATCAGGCGGCTGCCTGGCGGATCAGGTCGTCCAGCTCGTCGACGACTTCGCGAACCTTGGCCCGCAGCGCGTCATCGCGTGCCGGCGGCGCGTCGCGCCGGTCGGCAAGTGCCCGCTCGATCCGCTGAAGGGCGCGTTCGGCCCGTTCCAGCGCTTCAGATAGTCCGCCTTCGTCCATGGCTTGCAGCGCTACGCACTTTGATGATTTGCGGCAAGCATTGACGCTTCACGGCGCACCTTCCAAAGGGCGCGGGACGGCCCGCCCATCCGGCACGGCGCCGCAGCCGCGATGGAGCCTATGCAGCCGACCGACCGCCGCTTAGCCAACGCCATTCGCGCTCTTGCGATGGACGCGGTGGAAGCCGCGAACAGTGGCCACCCGGGCATGCCGATGGGCATTGCCGACGCCGCCACTGCGCTGTTCACGCGCCACCTCAAATTCGATGCCGCCGACCCGCGCTGGCCCGACCGCGACCGCTTCATCCTGTCGGCCGGCCATGGCTCGATGCTGATTTACGCGCTGCTTTATCTGACCGGCTACGATCGCCCGACTCTCGACGACATCAAGCACTTCCGCCAGCTTGGCTCGCCCACCGCGGGCCACCCGGAAAACTTCGAACTGGCGGGCGTTGAAGTGACCACCGGGCCGCTTGGGCAGGGCGTTGCAATGGCGGTCGGAATGGCGGTTGCCGAGCGTCATCTAAACGCCGTCTATGGCGACGATCTGGTCGATCACCGAACCTTCGTCATTGCCGGTGACGGCGACCTGATGGAAGGCGTCAATCACGAAGCCGCCGGACTTGCCGGCAACCTTCGGCTCGGCCGCCTGATCGTCCTGTGGGACGATAATGAAATCACCATCGACGGGTCGACCGATTTGTCGCGCAATGAAGACGTGGTCGCTCGCCACCAGGCGGCGCAATGGCACACGGTCGAATGCGATGGCCTCGATTCCGCCGACGTCAGCCGCGCGATCGAGGAGGCGGTCGCCGATCCGCGGCCAAGCCTGATCCGCTGCAAGACCATCATCGGCTACGGCGCGCCGGGCAAGCAGGGGACCGCCGCAACGCACGGTGCCGCGCTGGGCAAGGACGAGGTCGCGGCCGCCCGCGCCGAGCTTGGGCTGGAACCGCAGGAATTCACCGTCCCCGACGACGTTCTCAATGCGTGGCGGGCCGCCGGGAAACGCGGCAGCGTCGATCATGCATTATGGCAGGACCGGCTCGAAGCCAGCGGGCGCAAGGACGAACTGCTCGCCCGGCTGAACGGCAAGGTCGGCCAGTCGTGGCTCAAGCCGTATCTCGACAAGCTGCTCGTCGATCAGAAGCCGGTGGCGACCCGCAAGGCGTCCGAAATGGCCTTGGAAGCCATCAACGTCGCAATCCCGGCGACGATCGGCGGCTCGGCCGACCTTACCGGATCGAATAACACCAAGACCACGGCCATCGGCCCGCTGACCGCACGGGATTATGCCGGCCGCTACATTTACTACGGCATCCGCGAATTCGGCATGGCCGCCGCGATGAACGGCATGGCGCTGCATGGCGGGGTCATTCCCTATGGCGGCACGTTCCTCGTCTTCACGGATTATGCGCGCCCGGCGATCCGCTTGAGTGCCCTGCAAAAGGCGCGAGTCATCTATGTGATGACGCACGATTCGATCGGGCTTGGCGAGGATGGCCCGACCCACCAGCCAATCGAGCATCTGCAGTCGTTGCGGGCGATGCCGGGGCTTGAAGTGTTCCGGCCCGCCGATGCCGTCGAGACTGCCGAGTGCTGGGCGCTTGCGCTGCAAAGCGAAGGCCCATCGGTGCTTGCGCTGACCCGGCAGAATCTTCCACCCGTGCGCACCGTCGCTGCCGCTGACAATCTTAGCGCGCGCGGGGCTTACCGCGTGAAAGCCGCGGACCAGCCGCGCAAGGCAATCCTGATCGCGACGGGGTCGGAGGTCGAAATCGCACTTGGCGCCGCGGCCGTGCTCGAGCGTCAGGGAGTTGGCGTCGACGTCGTATCCATGCCGTGCACCGAACGCTTCGATGCGCAGCCGGCCGAATATCGCCAAGACATCCTGCCCGACGTTTCCAATCGCGAAATCCTGCGCGTTTCGATTGAAGCGGGGACGACGTTCGGCTGGGAACGGTATACGGGACTTCATGGCCTGCGCCTCGGCATCGATCGCTTCGGCGTTTCGGCGCCCGCGCCCGACGCTTACGCCTATTTTGGCCTCACTATCGACAAGGTCGCCGCGCGCGTGACCGAATTCATGAACGAACGAGGAATTTGAATGACCAAGGTTGCAATCAACGGTTTCGGCCGCATCGGCCGGCTCGTCGCCCGGGCCATTCTTGAACGCCCCGACTGCGGTCTCGAACTGGTCAGCGTCAACGACTTGGCGGATGCGGCGGCCAACGCCTGGCTGTTCAAGCATGACAGCGTCCACGGCAAGTTTCCCGGCGAAGTCACGACCGACGGCAATGACATCGTCGTCGACGGCAAGCGCATCCACGTCACTGCCGAACGCGATCCGGCCAAGCTGCCGCACGGTGCTGGCGGAGTCGACATCGTGCTCGAATGCACCGGCTTTTTCGCCGACCGCGACAGCGCCCAGAAGCACATCGATGCAGGCGCGAAGAAAGTCCTCATTTCCGCCCCCGCCAAGGGCGTCGACCTGACCGTCGTTTACGGGGTCAATGACGACCAGCTGACCGCCGAACACAAGATCGTTTCCAACGCTTCCTGCACCACCAACTGCCTCGCTCCGGTCGCCAAGGTGCTGAACGATGCGATCGGGATTCAGCGCGGGCTGATGACGACGGTCCACGCCTACACCAACGATCAGAAGATTCTCGACCAGATCCATCCCGACCTGCGCCGCGCCCGCGCCGCGGCAATGAACATCATCCCGACCACCACCGGCGCTGCCCGCGCGGTCGGCGAAGTGCTGCCGGAACTCAAGGGCAAGCTCGACGGCTCGGCGATCCGCGTTCCAGTGCCCGACGTCAGCCTGATCGACCTTACCTTCACGCCTGGCCGCGACACGACCCGCGACGAGGTCAATCAGATTTTGAAAGCCGCCTCCGAAACGCCGCGGCTCAAGGGCATCCTCGATTATACCGCCGACCCCGTGGTCTCGATCGACCTTCAGCACACGCCGGCAAGCTCGACCATCGACAGCCTCGAAACCGCGGTGATCGAAGGCAAGCTGGTCCGCGTCGTCAGCTGGTACGACAATGAATGGGGCTTTTCGAACCGCATGGTCGATACCGCGGCGGCGATGGGCAAGCTCGGCTGAGCAAGCTCGGGCCCATGACCGCGTTCAAGACCCTCGACGATCTGCCCGATGACCTGGCCGGCAAGCGGGTGCTGGTGCGGGTCGATCTCAATGTCCCGATGGACGGCGCGCGCGTAACCGACGACACGCGGCTTCGCGCCGCGCTGCCGACCATGCTTGAACTCGCCGACCGCGGGGCGATCGTTCTGCTGCTGTCCCACTTCGGCCGGCCGAAAGGCGAAAATCGACCCGACATGTCGACCGCGCAGCTGGTCACGCCGCTTCACCGGCTGACCGGCCGCTCGGTCCGCTTCATCGAGGATTGCCAGGGACCCGAGGCGGCGCGCGCGCTCACGACCATGCTTCCGGGCAATATCGGCATCCTCGAAAACACCCGCTTCCACCTCGGCGAGGAACAGAATGATCCCGCGCTTGCCGAAGCGATGGCGGCGCTTGGCGATTATTACGTCAACGACGCCTTCTCCGCGTCGCATCGGGCCCACGCCTCGACGGTCGGGATCACCCGTTTCCTGCCGAGCTTCGCGGGCC
>JBDSGQ010000007.1:0-14475 GCA_039918915.1 Sphingomicrobium sp. | reverse complement strand
TAAGAAAAATTGAAGCTGATGCTGAGCCGCTCGCCGCGCCCGGTTCCGGCGAGGACTTCGTGGCGGAGCCAGCTTTCCCAGATCAGAAGCAGGCCGGCGCGGGGTTGGACCGTCACGAAAGTATCCGGTCGGGGCGGGGCGGCCATCATCAGCGGCAGGCGTGGGTCCTCGAACCGGATAGCACCGGCTCCGGCCGGAACCTCAACGTAAAAGCTGCCGGACAGCATGCTTTGTGGATGGATGTGCCCACTATGATGTCCACCGCTTTTCAACAGATTTACCCACAGGCTGTCGAGGCGCGGCTTGCGCTGCATATCGAAGCCGCAATCTTTGCCAAACCTGACCGCGTGACGAGCGAGTAGCTTGGCCAGGTCGGCAATCGAAGGATCGCGGCGCGGCAGGTCGTTCAACGAAGCGTAGCTGGTGTAGCCGGCATAACGATGATCCCTGGACCAGCACCGGCCGGCTTCATCGTCGTTCGCCAGTGTGCGGATCGAATGGGCGAGATCGGCGAGCATCGTCGGATCGTCGATCTGCGCATCGTAGAGGTTTGTTGCGAACAGGGTTTGCACAGTGAACTCCTAGAGCGCCAAGGGTGAGAGCGGAAGCGCGCCGCATCCATCGAAGCCCACATGCCTCTCGCAGAAGGGCGATGTCGGCCGCTTCGTACAAGGAGCATGGCCCCTGCTGGACAGGGGATATTCAATGGTTCTGAGAACGCGTGTCCGTCACTCAATTTTAGCGGCGGTGGTCGCGTGCGCCCCGGCATTCGCCGGTGCGCAAAGCCGTACTGACGACAATGCGATCACGCAGGCCGAAGATGCCTTTGGATTCAGCATTGGGCGCGAGAGCCTGGGTATCTACAACGCGGGGCAGGCGCGCGGCTTCTCGCCAACCGCCGCGGGCAATCTGCGAATCGACGGCCTGTATTTTGACCAAGTGTTCGGGCTTCCGAGCACACTCATTGACTCAGCCAACATCAAGGTCGGCCTTTCCGCGCAAGGCTATCCGTTCGCAGCGCCGAGCGGCATCGTCGACTATTCGTTTCATCGCCCGGAAAGCGAACCAGGCGCGTCGGTCGTTTTCAACTTCGACAGCCACGGCACCGCCGGGCTCGAACTTAGCGGATCGCTGCCGATCAGTTCCAAGCTCAGCCTCGGCTTTGGACTGAATGGAACCCATGTCGAGTTCCCGGACGGCACCAATAACGACAACCATACGGAGAGCTTGAGCCTGCGTTGGCAACCGGCGTCCGGTATAGAAATCATGCCCTTCTGGTCGCGGAACGACGATTATCACGACGAAGCAGGGACCTTTTACGTACCCGCCGGCGCCTTCCTGCCGAAGCTTCCCAAGCCTGGGGTCAATGAAGGCGCAAAGTGGGCTGACTATCAATACACGGGCACCAACTTCGGCGTGCTCGCGTCCGCCCGACTGGCGAGCAACACGGTGGTCCGACTGGGAGCATTCCGATCGGTCAATGATCAGCAGCACGCATTTTCCAACCTGCTCGTCGACGAGCAACCGGACGGTACCGGGGACCGCATTCTGTATGCCGATCCACGCAGCATTGCCGCGTCAACGAGTGGCGAATTGCGGCTGACGCAGAGCATTCCCGACGGACCGCGCCTGCATGTCATCCATCTCAGCCTGCGTAGCCGAAATGCACGCCGGGAGTTTGGTGGATCCGAGCTGATCGACTTCGGACCCGGTCAGATCGGTCAGCCGGTGGACGCGCCGGAGCCCGACCATTACAATTTTGGCGAGATCAGCCATGATCGCCTCCGCCAGACTACAATTGGCGTCGCCTATGACGGACGATGGAAAAACGTCGGGGAGATCAGCTTCGGGCTTTCTCAGGCCAATTATCGCAAGGACACGTTCGTTCCTGAAGTTTCCGTGGCGCGCGCCCGATCGAAGCCGCTTCTTTACAACGCAACGGCGGCTGCAAATCTTACGCGGTCGATAACCGCTTATGCCGGTTACGCGCGGGGCCTGGAGGAGACTGGCACAGCACCACCGAACGCGGCCAACCGAAACCAGCCGCTTCCAGCGATCCTGACAGAGCAAAAGGATGCCGGAATACGCTTCTCGCTGACCAAGAAAATCAGTGCGGTGGCGGGTGTGTTCGACCTGAGCCGGCCTTATTTTGGTTTCGATGGCAACAGCGTGTTCAAGCAGATCGGCACTGTGCGAAGCCGAGGCGCGGAGTTCTCCGTGTCGGGCAGCATCACGCCGAAGCTGAATGTTGTAGCCGGCGGCGTCGTGTTGAATCCCCGAGTGACGGCCACCGACAGTGGCGACCAAAGCATCGGTTCAAAGCCTGTGGCCCTGCCGACGCATATCCTCATCTCGAACTTCAACTGGAAGACGCCTGTCAAAGGCATCGAACTCGACTTGGGCTTGAGTCATCGAGGCAGGGTCGCCGCCCGAACCGACAATGCCCTGTTCCTGCCAGCACGAGCACGGGTCGACATTGGGGGCCGTTACGGGTTCCACATCGCCAAGCGCAGCGCGACCTTCCGCCTGCAGTTGGTCAACCTGTTCAACAATCCAGGCTACGGTCTGGCCGGGTCCGGGGTTTACACGTCCAATCCAGGCCGCTTCGTCCAGAGTTATCTAGCCGTCGATCTTTAGCCGACCTGCTGCATCCGCAGCGCCACTTCGCTCATGAAGCGCGCGTCATCCTTCTCCGCCAGCCACTGCGCCTCGGCCGCCATGGCGCCGAGCATGTCGGACAACGGATCCATTTCCGACTTGGCATAATTGCCGAGGACGTACGGCGTGACCAGTTCCTTTCGTCCGGGCCCCGGGTGGCCGATGCCGATCCGCACGCGTCGGAAATCGGGACCGAGCGCGGCGTTGATCGAGCGCAGTCCATTGTGGCCGGCAAGGCCGCCGCTGACGCGGACCTTCACCTTGAACGGGGCAAGGTCGAGTTCGTCGTGGAAAACGGTCAGCGCTTCCTCGTCGAGCTTGTAGAAATTGAGGGCCTGCTGAACCGCATCGCCGCTGTCGTTCATGAAGCTTTGCGGCTTGAGCAGAAGCACGCGCTCGCGGCCGATCCGGCCGTCGGCGATCAGGCCGCGGAATTTTTTTTGCCAAGGGCCGAATGAATGGCTGGCGGCGATAGTGTCCACGGCCATGAACCCGACGTTGTGCCGGTGCAGCGCATATTCGCTACCGGGATTTCCAAGGCCGACCCACAATTGCATCGTCAAGGTCGCTAGCAAAACATCAGCCGTTCGTCCCTCGGCTTCGCGAATGGACGAACGGCTGAGTTAAGCTTGGGAGGATTACTCCTCCGAGCCGCCTTCGGTTGAATTGCCGCCTTCGGCGCCTTCGCCTTCGGCTTCTTCATCGCCGACAGTCGGGACATCGCCTTCTGCCGTCGCTGCTTCATCTTCTTCCGACTTCATTGCCGACGGAGCGACGATGGTGGCGATGGTAAAGTCGCGATCGTCGATCGCCGGGACCGCGCCGCCCGGCAGGGTGACGTTGCTGATGTGGATCGAATCGCCGATCTCCAGCCCGTCGAGCGCGATGTGGATCTCGCTCGGGATCGAGGCCGCGTCGCAGACCAGCTCCAGCTCGTGCTGGACGACGTTGAGAACGCCGCCGCGCTTGAGGCCGGGCGATGCTTCCTCGTTGTCGAAGCGCACCGGCACCGCGACGGTGACCTTGGTGTGTTCACCAATGCGCAGGAAGTCGACGTGCATCGGGCGGCTGCTGACGGGGTGGAAATCCACTGCTTTCGGCAGCGTGCGCTGGGGCTTGCCTTCGAAATCGATCATCACGACCGAGTTCATGAAGTGGCCCGTCGAAAGAATCTTGTTAAGCAGCTTTTCTTCGACGTGAATCGAAAGCGGCTCTTTCTTTTCGCCGTAAATCACGGCGGGTACCCGTCCATCTCGGCGCAGTGCGCGGGAGGCTCCCTTGCCAGCCCGGTCGCGCGCCTCGGCGGGCAGCGTTAGCTGATCGCTCATTTGGCTTGTCTCCGATTGTTGGCCCCGCACCACGCCTCCAGGGATGACCATGGCCGGGGCGGGAGCGCCCTAGTCCAGCACCCCTCCAAAAGCAAGTTTGGAAGCGTTCAGTTCACTCGGCGTGAATCGATTCCGCGCTGGGCGAGGCGGACCAAGACGCTGTCCTTGCCGACGAGGTGGCCAGCGCCGACGGCGACGAACACCACGCCCGGCGTTTTCAGTCGCGCCGAAACCCAGTCCGCCCAGCGGCCGTTGCGCTCCGTAAATAGCATCCGGTACATCGCCGGCGAGGCGCGATCGAGCTGATCGAGCATCTGGACCAGAAGCGACTGGTCGCCGCGCGTCCATGCCGACTGCATCGCCATCATCGATTGCGCGAGGGTGGCGGCCGGGTTTGGCGCCGGCGCTGTCGTCGAGCGCGCAACGGCCAGCTGGCCCGGCATGCGCCCGAACATCGCAAGCTGCGAGTCGAGCGTTTCCAGTCCCTGGACGGATTTGCCTTCGCGTTCGGCGACGTGACGAAGGACCATGTCGGCGCCATTGCCAACCTGCATGCCTTCCTGCTTGCCCGCGTCGATTGCCATGCGAGTGGTTGCGAGGAACGACGCGGACGGGGCGATCTGCACCGCTGCGGCGGCGCCAAGGGCTGGCTGGGGGGTGCCGCGGTATTCGGGGACGAGCGTTTCGAGCACCAGTTCGTCGGAGTTCTCGAACGCCCTTCGGATGCCTTCGCTGAACCATTGCGAACGACCGTCGAGGGCGTGGAACGTGCCAAACAGGAAGATGGTGGTGTCAGCGTCGCCAACCACGAACATCGCCGGTCCCAGCTTGGCATCGACGGAGTCGGCCGGCGGCGAACTCGCGGACGGAAATGCCAGGCCGAGCGCGGCGGCGATAAGCAGATTGATCATCCAACAGCCTCCATCGTGGCCGCGGAACTGCAGTTGTCGAGCGCGATTCGAGCATGCCCGACGGTCCGTTGGGATCGTTTGCCGCTCGCCCCGCGCATCAGACCCCCCAGCCCGATACCCAGTTTGCGAAAGTCACTCGGCAGTCACGGAAAGTCTAGTGAAATCCGGATGATGTGAGAATCTAGCAATGGCCCGCGAGCGGCCGCCCGGAAAGCTTATTGCAGGCGGCGGACTGTGTAGCCGTCCTTCTGGAGCATCGCGATCACCGAATTGTTGCCGGCCAAATGACCGGCGCCGACCGCGACCATGATCTCGCCCGGCTTGGTCAGGCGCTGCTCGATCCAGCGGCTCCAATTGACGTTGCGCCGGACCATCAGCGCGTCCTTGAGCGCTGGTGACGCATCGAGGTCGCGATCAAAGCTTCGGGCAATCGCGGGGACGTCGCCACGCGACCATGCCGCAAGCATTCCACTGAACTGCTTCTTGGTGCCAGGGCTCTCGTCGATCGCGCCTTCGAGCAGCCCGCGCTGGGCGGTTTCCGGAAGGGTATCGAAATAGCCCAGCTGCTGGATATTGCTTTCCAGTTCGCCAATAGGTTTGCCCTTGCCCAGGAAGTTGGCGCGAAGCACCGTCTCGACACCCTGGCCGCTTTGCAGGCCCATGTCCTTGAACTGATTGCCGAGCAGCAGAAAGGCCGCTGCCCAGGTTTCCATCCGGTCCAGGGCGACGGCCGGAAGTCCGGTTCTGGCGACCGCGGCGGCAAGCGCGGCGCGCTTGGCCTGGGGCACGCGCTGGGCAAGCGGCGGCAGGCCGGGCGAAAACGCCAGCGCGGTCATCGCCGAAATGATTTTCGACGGGTCCTTGTCGTCAATAATGGTTTCCACGACCAATTCGCGTGATCCTTCGACGGCTTGGTCGAACCTGGCCGTTCGCCACTGATATTTTTCGGGCAGCAGGTGAATCGTGCCGAACAGATAGATCGTCGTGTCCCGGTCGGTGACAGCCCACAGCGCAGGTTTGACGACGGCCTTGGCCGGGGCCGCGGCAGCCGAGCCAAGCGCGAGGATGGCGGCAAGCGGTGCAACGAGGCGCTGAAGCAGCTTTTTCATCATGGACTCCCAAGTGGGGTGTTGGATTTAAGGCCGCAAGCTTGCGGATTGCTGAAGGCCTTGTTGTTTGTCGAAGTCCGGGCCAAAGCCGCGCACATTCGCCGACCATCGACGGGGCCGTTGCTTGAGCCTTAGCTTCCAGGACCTGATCCTTACGCTGCACCGCTATTGGGGCGCGCAGGGCTGTGTGCTGCTCCAGCCCTATGACATGGAAATGGGCGCGGGCACCTTTCATCCCGCGACGGTGCTGCGCGCGCTGGGCCCCCATCCGTGGCGAGCGGCCTATGTCCAGCCGTGCCGCCGCCCGACCGACGGTCGCTACGGCGAAAATCCGAACCGGCTCGGCGCTTATTACCAATATCAGGTCGTGCTGAAGCCAAGCCCTGGGAACCTGCAGGAACTCTATCTCGGCAGCCTGGCCGAAATCGGCATCGATCCGCTCAAGCACGACATCCGCTTCGTCGAGGACGATTGGGAAAGTCCGACGCTGGGCGCCTGGGGACTCGGCTGGGAAGTGTGGTGCGACGGCATGGAAGTCACGCAGTTCACCTATTTCCAGCAGGTCGGCGGGGTCGAGTGCCGGCCGGTCACGGGCGAGCTGACCTACGGGCTCGAGCGGCTCGCGATGTACATCCAGGGCGTCGACAACGTGTTCGACCTTAAGTTCAACGACGCCAAGCCCGGACAAAAGGGGGTCAGCTACGGCGACGTCTTCCTGGAAAACGAACGCGAAATGTCGGCCTATCATTTCGAAGTCGCGGATACGGACGCGCTGTTCGACCTGTTCCGCAAGGCCGCTGCCGAATGCGATAATTGCCTGGCGAACAAGCTTCCGATCCCGGCCTATGAGCAGGCGATCAAGGCGAGCCACGTGTTCAATACCCTGCAGGCGCGCGGCGTGATCAGCGTGGCCGAGCGGCAGGCCTATATCGGCCGGGTTCGCAACATGGCCAAAGCGGCGTGCGCGGCATGGCTGGAGCGCAGCGCCTGATGGCCGATTTCCTGCTCGAACTGCTGTCGGAGGAGATACCGGCACGGATGCAGGCCAAGGCCCGCAACGACCTGGCGCGCCTGTTCGCGGAGTGTACCGGCGATGCGGGGCTGACGACCGGGCCGATCGAGACGTTTTCCACGCCGCGGCGCCTGGCGCTGATCGCGCGCAATGTGGCCGAAGCGACGGAGGCCGCGCGCGAGGAGATCAAGGGACCACGCGCAAGCGCTCCGGCGCAGGCGCTCGACGGCTTCCTGCGCAAGACCGGCCTGACTCGCGATCAGCTGGAGGAACGCGACGGTGTGCTGTTCGCAGTGGTTGAGCGGCCGGGCAGGGGCGCGGCGGAAATCCTGGCCGGAGCAGTGCAGCGGATCGTCGCCGATTTTCCATGGCCCAAGTCGATGCGCTGGGGCGATGGCAGCATGCGGTGGGTGCGGCCGTTGCAGGGCATTGTCGCACTGCTCGGGGAAACCATCGTTGCAGTCGAGATCGAAGGCATCGCCAGCGGCGCGACCAGCGTCGGCCATCGCTTTCATCACCCGGGCCCGATCACGCTTGGCGGCGCCTCGGACTATGTCGAGAAACTTCGCGCCTGCCACGTGATCGTCGACCAGGACGAGCGCGAACAGCTAATCCGTGCAGGCGCCGATGCGGCGGCCAAGGCGGCGGGGCTGACCCTGCTTCCCGACGAAGGGCTGGTGGTCGAGAATGCCGGCCTGACCGAATGGCCGGTGCCGCTGGTAGGGCGGTTCGACGACGACTTTCTCGACGTGCCGCGCGAAGTGATCGTGCTGACGATGCGCACCAATCAGAAACATTTCGCCTGCACCAATGACCAGGGGCTGCTGGCTCCGGCGTTCGTGTGCGTCGCCAACATCGCCGCGAATGACGGGGGCGAGGCGATTGCGCAGGGCAATGCGCGGGTCTTGGCCGCGCGGCTGTCGGATGCGCGGTTCTTCTGGGAGCAGGATTTGAAGGTCCCGCTGGAAGAGCAGGGCAAGAAGCTCGACGGCATCGTCTTCCACGAAAAGCTCGGGACGGTCGCTGACAAGGTCGAGCGGGTGGCCAAGCTGGCGCGGTGGCTGGTCGAGCAGGGGATCGTGCGGGGCGCGGATGCCGATCAGGTTGAACGCGCCGCGCGGCTTGCGAAAGCCGACCTCGTGACTGGAATGGTCGGGGAATTTCCAGAACTGCAAGGGGTGATTGGCGGCTATCTGGCCGAGGCGCAGGGCGAGCCGAGCGAGGTCGCGCACGCGATCCGCGACCAATACGGCACGCCCGGCGAGCCGACATCCATCGCCGTGGCGCTCGCCGACAAGCTCGACACGATCTGCGCCTTTTTCAGCATCGATCAGAAGCCGACCGGGTCCAAGGATCCTTTCGCACTCCGAAGGTCCGCAATCACATCCATCGACCTGATCGTTCGTAACAGTCTGCGGCTGGGTCTGACGGAGGCGGTGCGTGGTGCGCTCGCTAACCGGGCTTGCGCGGCGGAGGATTCTGCAGTCCACCGGCTCGATCAGACAGCGCCCGAGATCCTCGCCTTCTTCGCCGACCGGCTAAAGGTTCAACAGCGCGAAGCCGGGGTTAGGCACGATTTGATCGATGCGGTGTTCTCGATTGGCGGAGAGGACGATCTGGTGCGGCTGCTGGCGCGCGTGACCGCTTTGCAGGAGTTTGTGCAAACTCCGGACGGCGGTGACCTTCTCACCGCTTACAAACGCGCGGCGAATATCCTGAAGAAGGAGGGCTGGACCGGGTCGCAAGTCATGAGCTCGGCCGAGGAGCAGGGGATTCCGCAGACCGGCGAGGAAGATCCGTTGGCGCTGGTCGACGATCCGATCGTCGGCGAGGCAATCGCGGAGATGGCGTCAGGTCAGGCGGGCGCCGACCTGCCCGAAGAGAAACTGTTGATCGCGGCGCTGAACGCGGCCGAGCCCAAGGCATCCGCCGCAGTCGAAGCGGAAGATTTTACGGCGGCAATGGCGGCGCTTGCAATACTGCGCGCGCCGATCGACGCCTTCTTCGATCATGTCAAAGTCAATGATGACGATCCCGCCAAGCGCGAGCATCGGCTGAACCTGCTGACGCGGTTCCGCGATGCCGTCAATCAGGTCGCGGATTTCTCGAAAATCGAGGGTTAGAGCGAGCGAATCTCGCCGTCGCTGGGCTCAGTCGGATCCTTGATTGCCGCAGCGCGCAGGGACTCACGCTCGCGCAATTCCTTTTCGCGCTCGCTCGCCTGCTTGAGGTGCTGTTCATGCTCCCGCTCGAGGTCGCGGCGGCGTTCGGATTCGGTCGTGTAGCGAGTCTTCCATTTGCGGCGGCCGCCAGCGGTCAGGAAGACGCCGATCAACAGGCCGAGCAGGAAGATCAGGATGCAGATTACCCACAGGTTGGGATCGGAAGCGATGTTGTTCATTTCGCAGCCCTAACAGACATTAACCGCGGCGACTACGCTTGGCACGCGGCGGCGTTCCACGCCTTGCGGCGCAGTCGTCAGGAGCCGTGAAGGAAGCTGTCGTTGATCGAGCAACTCGCCGGGCCGAGAATGACGATGAACAGGGTCGGCAGAATGAACAGGATCAGTGGAATGGTCATGATCGCCGGCAGGCGCGCGGCCTTTTCCTCGGCGCGCATCATTCGTTCGTTGCGGAATTCGGCGGATAGGACGCGCAGCGCCGACGCCAGCGGAGTGCCGTACTTTTCGGTCTGGATCATGGTCGTGACTACGCCCCGGACGGCTTCGAGGTTAACTCGGCCCGCGAGGTTTTCGAAGGCCTGGCGGCGTTCGTTGAGAAAGCCGAGTTCGATCGCGGTCAGTCCGAATTCATCGCCCAGTTCAGGATACGCCTTGCCGAGTTCCCTGGCGACGCGGCCAAAGGCGGCGTCGACGGTGAGTCCGGCCTCGGCGCAAATGACCAGCAGGTCGAGCGCGTCGGGCAGGCCCTTGCGGATCGCGTGGCTGCGCTTGGTGACCTTGTTCTTCAGCCAGATGTCCGGCGCCTTGTAGCTTCCGACCAGCGAAACCGCGACAAAAGCGTAGCGCTTGAACCAGCCCCAGCCGGGGAAATAGTCGACATAATAGATCAGCAGGACAGCCGCGGTGCCGAGCACCAGCGGCATCAGGAAGCGCGCGAGAATGATGAAAAAGGCGAGGTCCTTGGTCCGGATTCCGGCCTGCATCAGGCGCTGCTGAGTCTTCTTGACCTGATCGTCCTGGAGCATCTTGAACTGCGACAGGACCGACCGGACGCGGTCGGCGGCCTCGTTCCGGTTGGTCAGTTTCTTGCGCTTGTTGGTCGAGGCGACGATGCCCGCCTTGAGCTGTTCGCGCCGTTCGTTGAGCGCCTTGACGCGCCGCGCCATCGGATCCTTGACCGTGGTTGCGGCGTAGATGGCGAGAAGCACCGCGAACGCCGCGACGGCGCTGAGCAGCGTCGCGATCATGACCACGTCGAAGCCAAGGATGTGGGGGCCGCCTGAAGGCACCTGCTGCATGAGTCCCAGTCCCCGCTAAATTTCGAAGTTGACCATCTTGGCCATGATGAACACGCCGCAGCCCATCCAGCACAGTCCGCCGAGGCCCGCGACCATCAGCCGCTGGTCGGCGAAGAAGCCCGCCATGTAATGGGGGTTCATCATGTAAACGAGGCCGAAGACGATGAACGGCAACGACCCGACGATATAGGCCGAAGCCTTGGATTCGGAGCTCATCGCCTTGATCTTGAGCTTCATCTGCGCGCGCTTGCGCAGCACGTCGGCCAGGTTCGACAGCGTTTCGGCAAGGTTGCCGCCCGTTTCCCGTTGGATCGCGAGGGTGATCACGAAGAACTGGAATTCAGGCGTGCCGAGCCGATCGGCGGTTTCCTGAAGCGCGGCTTCCATTGTCCGGCCGATCTTCATCTTGTCGCCGACAGTGCGGAATTCGATCCCGACCGGCCCGCCGATTTCACTGGCGACGATGCCCAGCGTTTCCGTGATCGGAAGGCCCGAGCGAAGGCCGCGCACCATCAGTTCGATGGCATCGGGGAAATTCGAATTGAACTTGGCGATGCGCCGCTTGATCAGCTTGCCGACGATGAAGTGCGGCACACCCACTCCGACGAACAGCCCGATAAACAGCGACAGGAGCAACGGCACTCCGCGAACCAGCATCAGGCCCGACAGAACGAGCACGACGCCAAGGCAGATCGTTGCATATTTGCCGAGCGTAATGTCCTTGCCCGTCATTTCCAGGCGCTTCCGAAGCAGCGCCGGCTTGGGCACCAGGGTCGACGCGAAACCTTCGATGCGGCTTGCCCGTTCGGCCATGAGCTTGCGGATCTGCGCCTGGGCATTGCCGGTCAGCACATCGCCATGGCGCTCCTTGAGGAGTTCCATGCGCCGCTTGGCCGATTTGGCCGCGTTCGGCCCGCGCAGCGCGACATACGCGAGCCCGAGCGCCATGACGCCGCCTGCCAGGAGTAGCCACAAGACCATTCGCCTATCTGCCTCTCAAATCACGAGCCCGGAGCGACTGCGCCGGACAAACGGGCGGGTCAGGCCGCCGCCTTTTCCTTTTTCGACAGCATCGCCTTGAAGTTACCCATCAAGGACGATGCCGCAGCGGCGGACTTGCCGTCGGTCGCCGCCGCATCCTCCGTGGCATGGCTGAGAACCGCGCTCGACAAAGCGTTGAACGGAGCCACCATTTTGCCGCTTGCGACTTCCGCCATCGGCTTGCCGAGCTTGGCTGCCTGAGCGGCGAGTTTGGAATCGTAAGGGAATGCGATGTCGACGGGGCGTTCGACCGACTGTTCGAAATCCTTGCGGCTGATTTCCAGCGCGCCGCCGCTTGGGACGGCATTGGCGACGACCACGACCTTGGTTTGGGGCGCGTTGGCCTTCAGCCAGGCCAAGATTCGAATGGTGTCGCGGGTCGCGGCCAAAGTCAGTTCCGCCACGACGACTGCAACATGCGCGTCATGGACGAGATGCGGATGCTGGATGAGCATGTGCCGCGGAAGGTCGAGGACCGTGGATTCAAACGCGTTGCGCATTTCCTCCTGGAGCTGGAAGAAGGCGGCACCGTCGGTGACCAGCGGCTGATTGATCGGCGCTTCGGCCGACAGCACGGACAGCCGTTCGTTGGCGCGCACCATCGCGCGCTCGATGAACAGGCCGTCGATGCGGCTGGGGTTTTCGATGGCGTCGGTCAGGCCGCGGCCGGGTTCGAGGTCGAGCGCCAGCGCGCCAGTCCCGAAATGGACGTCGAGATCCAGCAGCGCGGTGGTCCGCCGGGCCTTTTCGCCAAGCAGCCACGCCAGCGAGGTGGCAATGGTTGAAGCACCGACGCCGCCGCGAACGCCGATGACGGCGGACAGGATGTGTGGCTTATCGGCCTGGGCTTCGCCGCGCGGCCCGGACAGGATCGACTGGGCATGGGCGAAGGTGTCGCGCAGCTGATCGACCGAGAATGGCTTGAGCAAATAATCGTGGATCCCGCTGGCGACGAGGTCGCGGTACAGGCGCACGTCGTTGACGGTCCCCGCGGCAATCACGATCGTGCCGGGCTCGCACACTTCGGCAAGCGCATTGATGTCGTTCAGCGGATCAGCGGATTCGCTGAGATCAACGAACAGGATGTTCGGGCTGGCCGAAACCGACAGTGACTGGACGGCATTGCGCAATCCGCCCTTGTTGACCTTTTCCGGCGACCAGCCGTGCTCGACCGCGACGGGACGAAGCATGTCTGCCGCGGCATCGTCGCAGACGAAGGCGGTGAAGGGGTCACGCAGACCCGCGCGTGCCTGAAACGGAGCGTTCATCAGTTGCTGCCCTTCTGGATTGACTGGAGTCCCTTGGAACCCGACGGCGGAGTGGCGCGGTAAAGCTCGATCGCCTTGGAGGCGGTGCTCTGATCGCCAACGCCGGTGCCTTCGCGCCCGTGGAGCAAGTCTTCCGGGTTCGCGATCATTGCGGCGATGTTGCTGTTCACGCCGCAACCGAAGTTGGGGACATTGCGGTTTTGGAAATTGGGTTGGGAAGGCTGCGACCAGTCGGGGCAGCCGGGCACTTCGGCGCGGCGCCGGCTGACCACCACCCGGACGGTACCGGGCTGGAGCGCGCCAACCGTTACCGGAGCGCCGGCAGTGACGAGCATCCCATATTGGCCGGCAATTGCCGCAACCTGGCCGCGGGCGGCGTCGGCATAGACCCCGTCGACATAGACTCGGTCGCCGTAGCTGAGGCCCAGGCCCTGGAACCAGCCGTTGAGGCGGTCCGCCTGACCCGGCGCCAGCGCGCCTTCCGGCGCATCGGCGTCAAATACATAGTCGGCGCTGGTCACCACGGGGACGTGGGTGGACGCGACGCCGGCGTCCGCAACGTCGGGGGCGTTGCACGCCGCCACGCTTGAGCACAAGGCGAGTAGAAGCAGTTTCGAACGCATGTTCGCATCCTTCCTGAACAGGGCGCGGGTCACAGATTGAAGCCCGGAGCTGCGGCCACGGCGCCGGTTACCGGAGCCGCGGGAACGGCCTGGACTGCCGTCGGAGCGCGAGCTCCGCTGCGGCCGACGAAGCTTTGGCCGAGGAAGTTGCGCTGGATGTCGTCGGGAGCGCGATAACCGTCGACGGGCAGCGCCAGTTGCGTCGATGCCGGCTTGACCAGGTAAGGCGTGACGATCAGCACCAGCTCGGTTTCGGCGCGCTGGTAGCTGGTCGAACGGAACAGTGCGCCAAGGATTGGCAAGTCGCCCAGGAACGGCGCCTTTTCGATGCTGTTGTTGTTGCTGTTCTGAAGCAGCCCAGCAATCATGAACGACTGGCCGGAGCCGAGTTCGACAGTAGTTTCGGCGCGGCGCGTGGTTAGCGCCGGGACCACATAGCCATTGAGCTTGACCGAACCGGCATCGCTCAGCTGGCTCACTTCCGGACGAACCCGAAGCGAAATGCGGCCGTCAGCAAGGACGATCGGGGTGAAAGCCAGGCCGACGCCATATTGCTTGTACTCGATCGTCACGGCGTTGTTGCCCTGCGACACCGGGATCGGGAATTCGCCGCCGGCGAGGAAGCTTGCGGTTTCGCCCGACAGTGCGGTGAGGTTAGGCTCCGCGAGCGTGCTCACGACGCCGTCATTTTCAAGCAGGTCGAGCGTTCCCAGGAGATCGGTTCCAAAGATATGCCCGAACAGCCCAAGAGTGGTCCCGCCGGTCAGCAGGTTGAACGTGGCGCCGGTCACCGTCTCTGGCGTCACGCCAGTGATCGGATTGGGCGGGCCCTTGGCGACATTGATCGTCCCGGGGCTGCCACGGCCGATGCCGAACAGCGTCCCACCAGAGCTTCGATTGAGCAGGTTGACGCCCATTTTCTTGACCACCGACCGGTTCATTTCGGCGATGCGGACCTTCAGCATTACCTGCAACGGCGTTGAGGAACGCAGGCGAGTTACGACTTGCGTCCCTTCGCCGACGTAAGCCTGCACGAGACGCTGCG
>JBDSGQ010000006.1:0-8719 GCA_039918915.1 Sphingomicrobium sp. | reverse complement strand
GGATATTGCACCACGACCGCGCTGGTTTGATCGCTGATCCCCGCGATCAATCGCTCGGTATCGGTGGCCGCGCCAAGTTCGGGCACGGCGGTGTCGAGAGCGTCGCCAGTGAACTTCGCCATGGTCGTCGCGACCGCGACATAATGGGGGTGAACGCCCGCGGAGACGATGGTCTTGTTGCGGCGGGTAATGCGGTGGGCCATCAGGATCGCTTCCCACATCGCGGTCGAACCGTCGTACATCGATGCGTTGGCGACTTCGCAGCCGAACAGCCGCGCCACCTGGGTTTGGAATTCGAACAATAATTGCAACGTGCCCTGCGCAATTTCGGGCTGGTAAGGCGTGTAGCTGGTGAGGAATTCGCCGCGCTGGATGATATGATCGACGCTTGCCGGGACATGATGGCGATAGGCGCCGCAACCGAGGAAAAACGGGACATCGCCGGCAACCATGTTCTTGCGCGCCAAGGCCGACATGTGCCGCTCGACCGCCAGTTCCGACGCATGCATCGGCAAGCCTTCGATCGGCCCCTTAAGCCGCAAATCCTGAGGCACGTCCTGGAACAGATCGTCGATCGAGCCCGCGCCGATCACTCGCAGCATCGCGCCGCGATCGGCATCGGATAGTGGCAGGTAACGCATTAAGCTGGCTTCCTCATGATGAAGCGAAGGCGGACATAATCGGCAATGTTGGACCCAATGCGATCAGCGACCGCCGAGCCGATTTCGTCGTGCTCGTCCTCCGGCACCGCGGCGCGATCCAGCCAGCCTTTGCGGAAGGTCGTCACCCAGGCGGCAACGCCGTGCTCGATCGCCGTCGGCCGCTCGATCAGCCGGGCGTCCATTTCGGCGAACCCCGCCGCCTCATAGACATCGGCGAACTCTTCGGGCGACGCATACCAATTGCTCGCTTCGACGGGCGGGACATAGCCGCGAATGATCAGCTCCTCATCCAGCGCCTCGCGAAGCCTGGCGAGATTGCCGTCGCCGCCCATTTCACCGGCAAACCGTCCGCCGGCCTGCAGCGCACGATAAATCGCTCGAGCGGCTTGGTCCTTGGCCAACACCCAATGCAGCGCCGCATTGGAAAAAGCCGCATCGAACTCACCCGCGAACGGCATGTCGGCCACGTCCATCAACAGCGCATCGATGCCATTGGCACGCGCCGCCGCGACCATTTCGGGGGAGCTGTCGACGCCCAGCGCCAACGCGCCACGATCGACGATCTGTTTGGTCAATGTTCCTTCGCCGCACCCGACGTCGAGGATTCGCTCGTCCGGCTGGGGATCGAGCAGGTCGAGCGCCGCGCCGCCAAGCTCGGCGACGAATGCCCCGACCTTGCCATAATCGGCAGCATCCCATTTGCTGGTCGAGACGGCGCCTGGGTTCAAAGACTCGCTACCCACTCGCGATAGGCGGCCTCGTCCATCAGCCCGTCGAGCTCGCTCGGGTTGGACAGCTTGATCTTGAAGAACCAGCCCTCGCCTTCCGGATCGCGGTTGACGATTGCGGGGTCCTCTGTGACCTGCGGATTGCCCTCGACCACCTCGCCCGAAACCGGCGCATAGACGTCGGACGCGGCCTTGACCGATTCGACCACCGCCGCTTCCTTGCCTTTGGTGACCTGCCGGCCGCCTTCGGGCACTTCGGCAAAGACGATGTCGCCAAGCGCTTCCTGCGCATGGTTGGAAATACCGACCGTGGCGGTGTCGCCTTCGACCCGAATCCATTCATGCTCTTTGGTAAAATACAATGACATCAGGCGGCTCCCTTGCGGTGATAGCGGTGGGGGACGAACGGCATCGCCACGACCTGGGCGTCGAACAGCTTGCCGCGCTGTTCGAGCTTGAGTTGCGTGCCTTCGGCGGCAAACGGCGTCGCGAGATAGCCCATGGCGATCGGGCGCTGCAGCGACGGTGAAAAGCCGCCGCTGGTAATCTTGCCAAGGTCATTGCCCTCGCCGTCGAGGATCAGCGCGCCCTCGCGCACTGGTTGGCGGCCTTCGACCGCGAACCCGACGCGCAACTGCGGCGGCCCATTTTCCAGCTCGGCGAGAATTCGCAGAGCGCCAGGAAAACCGCCCTGGGCGCGACGCCGCTTGTTGATCGCGAAATTGAGGCCCGCCATCACCGGCGTCGTCGCCTGGTCGAGGTCGTGGCCATAGAGCGGCAGGCCTGCTTCCAGCCGAAGCGAATCGCGCGCTCCAAGCCCGATCGGCTTGACGAGATCGCTGGCGCAGAGCGCATCAGCGAGCGCGGCTGCGGCATTCCCCGGAACGGATATCTCGAAGCCGTCTTCGCCAGTGTAGCCCGACCGGCTGATCCACAGGCTGTGGCCGTTCCACCGGAATGCGGCGCCCTGCATGAAGCCGAGTTCGCTCACTCCGGGCACAACACCTTCAAGCGCGGTGACGGCTCGCGGCCCCTGTAACGCCAGCAGCGCCTGCTCCTTCATGTGGTCGATGACGATGCCGCGCGGCAGTCGCCGCTCCATGTCCTCGATATCGCCCTGCTTGGTCGCGCCATTGACGACCACGTAGAAATCGTCGCCCCGGCGCGTGGCCATCAAATCGTCGACAATGCCGCCTTCGATGTCCAGCAGCAGGGAATATTTGGGCTTCATGTCGGCGGCGTTTTGGAAATCGCCGGGCATCAGCGTTTCCAGCGCGACCGCGACGTCCTGTCCGTGGACCAGCAGCTGGCCCATGTGGCTGACATCGAACAGCCCCGCATTCTCGCGAGTCCACACATGCTCGGCGATGATGCCTTCATACTGGACCGGCATCTCATAGCCCGCGAAGGGGACCATCCGCGCCCCGCGCCCGCGATGCCAGCTGTCCAGTGGCAGCTGCTGGATCGGATCGGCTTCGGCGCCGGCCCCACCCTGCGGGTCGCCGCTGTACGGCGTGCCCCGCGCCTGGTTGTCGTCGGTCGGGCCGTTGTGGGTTTCCCGGTTCATTCTGGCCTGCTCATTCACGCGCTCCGCCAGCAAAGGGTGCGACGGCCGACGCCCTGGCGAGCGTTTTGGCTGCCGCCCCCGTCTGTCTTGAGCGCCTGAGAGCTTTGCCCCTTCGGCGGCCCGCATTGGCCAATGGCCAGCGGGCGCTTTCCAGACTGTCCAGGCGCACGCGGTCCTTGATGCCTGAGAGATTCCGGGGGCGGTTGCTCCTTCGGCGCCGCCCTTTCGGACGGACTCTCCCGCGTGTCCTTCCGACGGCAAGCCGCCGGTGACGGCTCACGCTCTGGCTGGCCGGCGAGCGCGAGTCAACGCGCTAGCGCGTGACGTTATACTTGAGCTGGTCGGTGGTCAGCTGAAAGCCGATCAAATGCTCGAACGTGGCGTTGGCAACGGCCGCGCGGACACCCGGCTCCGCCAGCGGATCGACCGCGGCCTGTGTTTCGCCCGACTTGCGCGGCCGCGTCAGGATCGCTCGAACGTTGGCCGGCAACGACGCCGCGCCGCGATTGACCCGGACGACAGCCTGCAGCCTGGCCCAGCTCCGCGAGCTGCCGGCGGCAAAGTTCAGGCTTGCCTGATGAACCGTCTTGGCGGAGATCGTCGCCCCGCCCCTCAGCGCAAGATTGAAATAGGGCAGCGCGACCTGCCGGGCGGCGCCATTGTCCCGGCGCAGCGCGGTAATCGTAAAAGTGACAACCGAAACCGAATCGTTGCCGACAGTTTGGCAGGTCGCTCGCACGTCGCTGATCGCGGCCGTGACGTCGATTGCCCTGGAATCGGTACTTTCCGGCGGATTGAACAAGGTGATGTCGCCCGTTCCCGCCGGAACTCCCGCGATCGGGCAGGAACTGCGCACGGCGTAAACGCCCGAACCCGATTCGTCGACGAGGTCGCCGGCGTGCTGGCAGGCGCTCAACAGCATCACGGCGGGCAGAGCAATCAGGCGAAACTTCACTGGGGGAATGTCCTTGCGACGGCGAAAAGAGGTCGGGCGTTCATAGGAAGGCACTTCTATGCCTGCAAGCGAACGCTTACATTCCCTTTCGTCATGCTGAACCAGTCTCCACCGCGCCCGCCGTTGCGAGTCATCATTGCTGCCCCGCGCGGCTTCTGTGCTGGCGTCGACCGGGCAATCCAGATCGTCGAGCTTGCGATCGAGCGGTTCGGAGCGCCGATCTACGTGCGCCACGAGATCGTCCACAACCGCTTCGTCGTCGATCAGTTGCGCGCGCTCGGGGCGATCTTCGTCGATGAGATCGATGAAGTGCCGCCCGACCGCCCAGTGGTATTTTCCGCGCACGGCGTCCCCAAGTCGGTGCCCGCCGCCGCTCGGGACCGTGAACTGACCTTCCTCGATGCAACCTGCCCGCTGGTATCGAAGGTCCATCGCCAGGCCGAGCGCTTGATCGCCGACGGGTGCCACATCCTGTTCATCGGCCACGCCGGCCATCCCGAAGTCATCGGCACGTTCGGCCAGGTTCCCGATGGCATGATGACGCTCGTTGAAACCGCGGATGATGTCGCCGGCATTGATCTGCCCGATTCGCTCAACCTCGCATTCCTCACGCAGACGACGCTGTCGGTGGATGACACCGCCCTCGTCGTCGACGCGCTCAAGGCCCGCTTTCCGCAGATCCGGGCGCCGCGCAGCGAGGATATTTGCTACGCTACCTCCAACCGCCAGGCCGCGGTTAAGGCGATTGCCGGGGATTGCGACCGGATGCTCGTGATCGGCGCTCCGGCAAGCAGCAATTCGCTGCGGCTGGTCGAAGTTGCCGAACGCATGGGGGTTCCGGCGCGGCTGATCGAGCGGGCAAGCAATATCGACTGGGATTGGCTTGGTTCGCCAGCGACGGTCGGAGTGACCGCCGGCGCCTCCGCTCCCGAAGTGCTGGTGCGCGAGGTGCTAACCGCGCTCGCCGAACGCTTCCAAGTCACTGAAGAGATTGCCGACCATGCGGCGGAGCGGATGGTGTTCAAACTGCCACGCGAACTGGTCGACTGACCGCCTTGGACGAGCTTCCGGAAGTCGAGATTTTCACCGACGGCGCGTGCCGGGGCAATCCTGGCCCCGGCGGCTGGGCGGCACTGCTGCGAATGGGTGGGAAAGAACGCGAAGTCGTCGGCGGCGAAGCGCTGACCACTAACAACCGCATGGAATTGATGGCGGCGATCCGCAGCCTGGAAGCGCTCAAGCGGCCGTGCCGCGTGCAGCTGCATACCGACAGCAGCTACGTCCGTGACGGAATTACCCGCTGGATCCACAAGTGGCAGCAAAACGGCTGGCGCACGGCGGACAAAAAACCGGTGAAGAATGCCGAGCTATGGGAGGAATTAGTGGCGGCTGCCGCACCGCATCGAGTCGAATGGCGATGGGTCAAAGGCCACAGCGGCCATCCGGATAACGATCGCGTCGATGCGCTGGCCTGTGCCGAGGCCGACGATCAACGTCGTCATCATCGGCTCTAGCCGAACCGAGCGGGTGAGAAGGGCGCCGGATCGATGGTGTCGGCAAGGACACTGCTTCCGCTGCCGATAAGCAGCCGGGCCGCCATTCCAGAGGCGGCAGGCGAGGTTTGAATGCCGAACCCGCCCTGCCCCACGCACCAGAAAAAAGCCGGGACGTCGGCATCGAAGCCGTAAACCGGCAGCCGGTCGCGGGCGAAGGTCCGAAGGCCCGCCCATTTGCGCTCGACTCGACCGACCGGCCAGTCGACCACGCCTTCGAAGCGATGAATCGCCGTGGCAACATCCACTTCATCCGGCGCTGCATCGCACGGCGCGCTCGGAATCTCGTCGTGGGGGCTTAGCCAGATCGACCGGTCGCCCTCGCCCTTGAAATAGAATTGACCCGCCGAATCATTGACCAACGGCAGGTTTTTGAGGCCGCTTCGTTCAATGCCAAGCTGCACCATGGTTCGCCGCATCGGCTCAAGCCCGAGCGGTGCCACTCCGCAGCTTTGGGCGACCGCATCCGCCCAGGCCCCCGCGGCATTGACCAGAAGGGTTGCGGCAACGGTCGACCCGTCGGCGAAGGTCACTAACCATCGCCCGTTCGCGAATTCGGCGCGAGCGACGCGCGAATCGGTTGCAAGCGCTCCACCCGCCTGTCGAAAATGCCTGAGAAACGCGGCGTGGAGACCGGCCACGTCGATGTCCGCGCAGCCGGGCTCGTAGAGTGCTCGCTGCCAGCGCGGCCGGATACCCGGAAGCAGGCGCTCCAGTTCGCGCCGCTCGACCCTGCGCGCTTCGATGCCGGGCGGGAGTTCGGGCCATTCATCCTGTGACAGGTGGAGCGCTCCGCGCCGGCGGAGGAAACCGCGCTCGGCGAATCCTGCCGGCGGGCGCTCGAGAAACACCCCCGACGCAGCAGTCAGCCTGGCCACTTCGGGGCCGCCGTAACTTTCCAGGTAAAAGGCGGCCGACCTGCCCGTGGAATGGGCGCCGCATTGTCCCTCGGCCTCGACGATCAGCGTGTTCCGCTGCCCGGCGACAGCGGCGCCCAGGCTGGCGCCGGCAATCCCGCCGCCGATGATGATGACGTCAACTTTTCGCATATTCGCCGCCGCGGTTACGAATTGGAAAGCCCCGCCGTCTAGGGATGGGCGCCATGTTCAACACGACGTTTACCCAAGTCCTCCTGATCGGACTGGCCGCGACACTGGTCGTCGCGGCGGTCATCGACGTGCGCACCTTCACCATTTCCAACCGCCTGAACGCCGCAGTTGCGCTGTGCGCTCCCCTTTACTGGCTGTCGGTCGCGCTTGCGCCCTGGCCGGGCATGGCGATCCAGCTGGGCGGTGCGGCAATGGTTTTCGCGCTCCTCGCGGCAACGTTCTACGCCGGCCTGATGGGCGGCGGCGACGTCAAGCTGGCAGCCGCCCTCGCGCTATGGTTCCCGCCCGCCGGAACAGTCAAATTCCTCGTCATCATGTCGCTTGCCGGTGGCGTGCTGACGCTATTCGTCCTCGCCCTCCACCGCTTTCGCAAGCGGGAGGGACGTCCTGAAATTCCTTACGGAGTCGCGATCGCATTCGGCGGTCTGACGATTCTCGCCCAACGGTTTCTTAACCAATTTGTCTGATGTGTAGGGCTGTTGAAGTGGCCCTTCCAGGGGAGGCGATCGCGCCATGAATGTTAAGAAGCTCGCTCTGCTTATCGGAGCGCTGGTGATTGCAGTGACTACCGCTGTCATGGCCAAGAATATGTTCGCCGGTGCCGGTGCACAGCAAGCCGCTGCCGCCCCGGTCGCACTTGGACCCAAGGTCCTCGTGGCCAAAAAGGCGCTGCCCGCGGGGACCATCATCGATCCCGAAAGCTTTGTCTATCAGCCGTGGCCCAAGGAACTGATGCAGAGCGCTTATTATGTCGAAGGCTCGCCCGACGGCGACCCCAAGCGGCTGCTGGGGACCGTCGTTCGCTATCCCGTCACCGCTGGTCAGCCAATTACTCGCGGTTCGCTCGTCGGACCGCAGGACCGCGGCTTCCTCGCCGCGGCGCTTGGCCCTGGAATGCGCGCGATGACGGTTCCGGTGAACGTCAACTCCGGTGTTGGCGGGTTCGTCTTCCCGGGCGACCATGTCGATATCGTTCTCACCCAGAACGTGTCCGGCGGCGGCGACGGCCCACCGCTCAAAGTTTCCGAAACGATCATGCGCAACGTCCGCGTGCTCGCCACCGACCAGCGCATCACCGACAAAGACGAGGACGGCAAGACGCAGGTTCGCACCTTCTCCAACGTCACGTTCGAAGTCACTCCGAAGCTCGTCGAGAAGATCGCGGTTGCGCAAAGCCTCGGCACGCTGTCGCTGTCGTTGCGGTCGATCGCCGACAACGGCGCCGAAATCGAGCGTGCGGTCGCAGCAGGCGACATCAGGATCCCGGCCAACGCCAATCCGGCGCAGGAACGGCAGATGCTGTTGTCTCTGGCCAGTCGCCCGAGCGATTCCGGAACGACTTACAGCACCGGCGGTGACGTCTCGCGCTTCCAGCGCCGGACTGTCCCCGGCCGCATGAACAGCAGTCCGCCAGAGGGAATGGCTCCGGCGATGGCAAGCCGCGGCAACGGCCTGGCGCAAGCCATGGGCGGACAAGCGCCAGTACCAACTGGCCCGGTCGTCCGCATCGCTCGCGGAAATAACGTCACAACGGTGCCGGTGGGGAGCCGCTAAGATGAAGATTCGCAACAACCGTCGCCGGGCATTCCTCGGCACCGCGTGCGCCACTCTGGCAATCGCCATGGGCAGCGTCACTGTTGCTCCTCAGGCTGCAGCCCAGTCGCACACCGCGCGCCCGACCGAGACCGTAAATCTCAGCCAGGGCACCGGAACGCTGGTTCGCCTGTCGGAGCCGATGAGCGACGTGTTCGTCGCCAACGACGCGATTGCCGACGTCCAGGTCCGTTCGTCGACCCAATTGTATGTGTTTGGCAAAAGCCGCGGTGAAACCACGGTCTATGCCACGAGCAAGTCCGGGCGGACCGTTTATGGGGCGACCGTTCGGGTTGGCAACAACATCAGCTCGGTGGACGAGATGCTGCAGCTGGCGATGCCCGATGCGAGCATCGCGGCAACGCCGATGAACAACCTTGTCCTCCTGACCGGTACCGTTGCTGCTCCCGAGGACGCCGCCGAAGCGCAGCGTCTCGTGCAGGCTTACGTCGGCGAAGGGACGCAAGTCGTAACTCGCCTGCGTTCCTCAACGCCGTTGCAGGTAATGCTGAAGGTCCGCATCGCCGAAATGAACCGGTCGGTGGTCAAGAA
>JBDSGQ010000005.1:0-4954 GCA_039918915.1 Sphingomicrobium sp. | reverse complement strand
CTGCTGACCGGCATCGTCGCGATGCTGTTCGCGTGGGGCGGTGCAACGTCGCCCGCCGCACAGGTGTTCATGAGCGGCGGCATCCTGAAGTATGTCATCATGTTTTCGCCGCTGGCGATCGTGTTCGGCATGAGCTTCGGCCAGAACCGGATGAGCACCGGCACAATGCAGATGCTCTTCTGGGGCTTTGCGGTCCTGATGGGCCTGTCGATGTCGACCATCTTCCTGGTCTATAGCGGCACGTCGATCGCGGGTGCGTTCTTCGCCACCGCCGCCGGTTTCGCCGGGCTGAGCCTGTACGGCTACACCACCAAGCGCGACCTGAGCGGCATGGGCACGTTTCTGATCATGGGCGTGGTTGGCCTGCTGGTCGCGATGGTGATCAACATGTTCCTTCATTCGAGCGCGATGGCGCTGGCGATCAGTGCGATCGGCGTGCTCATCTTCGCCGGCCTGACGGCTTACGACACGCAGCGGATCAAGAGCATGTATGCCTATGTCCAGGGCACCGACATGGTCGGCAAGACGGTGATCATGGGCGCGCTGACGCTCTATCTCGACTTCATCAACATGTTCCAGTTCCTGCTCAGCTTCATGGGCAGCCGCCGCTAAAGCCTAGCGAAACCGGACGAAAAAGGAGAGGGCCTGCGGAGCGATCCGCGGGCCCTTTTTCCTAGGCGCTTCGACTGCCAATCTTCGGCTGCGGCGAAGTCAGCGCGACCGTCTGGGCGACGATTCCGGTGATGCGCTCGGCAATATCCCAATCGTCCACGCGCTGGAAGCAATAGGGCTGCGCCGGCCGGGGCGAGTTCGTGCTCACGGCCGCGACCAGGCGCGGGGTCAGCATGACGACCTCGATCGCCGAGCCCCTGACCTGGTCAGCGATTGCTTCGGACAGGCGCTGAAAGCATTCGCGCGAGCCAGCGTAAGGGAACATGCGGTCGTTCCGGGAAAATCCGCCGATCGGAGCGATGTTGATGATCAGCCGATGGCCGCGCGCCCGCCGCAGCAAGGGCAGCATGGCGCGAGTCATGCGGACCATTCCAAGGGTTCTGACGTAACCGGCGCCGGCAGCGTTGATTAGCACCTCGAGGCTTGGGTAGGCGGCCGCGATGTCGGCGGCATAGGCCTCGATGCTGGCTTCCGACACGACGTCGCAATAGCGCGAATAGCCGCCGACTTCCTCGCTTGCGCGGGTCAGTTCGGGGCCGTCGGTGTCGCACAGGATAAGCTCGGCGCCACGGCCGGCGAGAGCCCTGGCGCAGGCATGGCCGACCCCACTCGCAGCACCGCTGATGAGGATTCGCGGCCGCGATCTTTGGGCAGGCGTTGTCATGCGCCCTGGCGGCGCAGTGCAAACAACAAAGGCGACGGCACGCCGAGGGCGCACCGTTGATTGACTTTTGACATGGAGGGTGCTTCTTTTAATGCAACAAATGTCGCGTTAAGAAGGAAGTGTCTTGGAGTCAACAGTCGCCAGCGATCACAAGCGACGTCCGGGTGGAAGGACGGCCGACGTCACCGAGCGAGTGCGCGAGGCGGTCCTCGAACTGATTGTCGAGGGGGGTTATGCCGCCTGCACTTTTTCCAACGTCGCGGCGCGCGCCGGGATCGAGCGATCGACGCTCTATCGCCGTTTTCCCGATCGCTGGGCGACGATCATCGATGCATTCATGGCACGCAGCGCGCTGGAGGTGATGCCGGACACGACCGGGTCCTTTGCCGGCGACCTCAAGTCGGTTCTGCGAAAGTTGGCCGACACGTTGAGCGGACCGCTTGGCCCGGCGTTGATGGCTGCGGCGGGCGAGCTTCGAGCCTGCCCCGAAGCCGATTATCCAAGGGCCTATTTCGACCAGCGCGTTGCGCAATTGAAGCCGATGTTCGACGCCGCGGTCGAGCGCGGCGAGCTGGCCGCCGATGTCGAGCGTGAAACGCTGTTCTCGTTCGCTGCCGGCCCGATTTATTTTCGCATGTTCATCGCTGGCCGCCCAGTCGAGCCGGGGTTCATCGACACGATCGTCGAATCGGTCTGCTGGCTTTATTGCGCCAGGCCGCGCGGCTGACCGAGATCAGCCCAATTGGCGTTTGAAAAAGGCGATGGTCCGGCCCCAGGCGAGGTCGGCCGCGCGCCGGTTGAAACGGTCAGCGGCAGTGTCGTTGTTGAAGGCGTGGTTGACCCCGGGATATTCGAACAGTTCGACCGCCTTGCCCGCTTTTCCAAGCGCTGCGGCGAACGGCCAGGCCGTCGCGCCGACGCGGTCGTCGAGCCCGGCAAGGTGAAGCATCAGCGGAGCGCTGACCTTCGCCGCTTCGGCCGGAGCGGGGGCCGGTCCGTAATAGGATACGCCGGCGGCGAGCCTGGCGCCCGCGTCGACGGCCAGCCGGTCGACGAACCCGCCGCCCCAGCAGAACCCGAGAGCACCGACCTTGCCGTTGCGGCTCGACCGGGCGAGCTCGTCGAGGATTCCGGTCATTTGGTGCACGACGACGCCAAGGTTGAGCTTGCCGATGGCGTCGCGCGCCGCATCGTCGTTGCGGGGGGTTCCGCCGGTGTGCGACAGCAGGTCCGGAGCGACGGCGCGAAAGCCGGCGAGAGCGACCCGGCGGGTGACGTCGCGGATGTGATCGTTGAGCCCGCGGTTTTCGTGGATCACGAGGACGGTCGGGCGCAGTGCGCGAGTCCGCGGTTCGGCGACATAGGCGCGGTAATCGTAAGCGAGCATGCGCGGGCCAGCGGCCAGCCGCGGATCGTTTTCGGCGACGATCGCCGCCGCCGCCGCCGAGGGCGCGATGCCGGCGATCAGCAGCTCGGCCGCGGCGGCGCTGCCCGCCAGCTTCACCATCTGCGCCATGAATGCCCGCCGTTCCATCCCGTCGTGGGTGAAGCGGTCGTAGAGCCGTATCGCCTGCTGACGGGTGTCGGACGTCATGATGCCGGCTGTTGTTGCTGCTGGGCCGCCTTAACGAGATTGCCGTCGATTTCCTGCGCTTTGCGATAGGCCGGGCGGTCGGTCATCCGGCGCGCGTAATCGACAAAGGTTTCGTTCGGTTCGAGCAGGTTGAAGGCGATCATGAAATTGACCATCGCGCCAACGAACAGGTCGGCCGCGGTGAAATGGTCGGCGGCGATATATTCGCGGCCGGCAATCGCTTTTTCGAGCGTTCCCACGGCAAGGTCGAAATTGCCGTAGCCGAACATCCGCTGCCGCTCGGGCGTCGGTTCAAAGCCCGCCGCCTTGTTGCTGAACGCGGCTTCGACCGGTCCCGAACAGAAGAAAATCCAGCGGTAGTAATCGGCGCGGTCGGCAGGCGGCGGCGCGAGCCTGGCTGCGGGAAAGGCATCGGCGAGATAGCAGCAGATCGCCGCGACTTCGGTCACGGTGCGGCCGTTGTGGACGATGGCCGGGACTTTCCCCATCGGGTTGATCGACAGATAAGGCTCTGCCTTCATCGTCGTCGCATAGTCGAGAATGTGATCGGCGTAGGGAGCGCCCGTCTCCTCCAGCATCCAGCGGACGGTCTGCCCGCGCGATTGCGGGTTGGTGTAAAAAATGAGGTCGGCCATAGTCAGCGAATCCCGGCTGTTTAGAACAAAGCACGAACTACGCCGGTTGTGAGGACGGTGCAATTGCCGCCTTCACTCCTGGTGTCGCCAACCCCATGTGCACGGCCACGAACGTAAAGGACCAGCGATGACCGATATCAGCACGGCCGGCAGCTACCGGCTCGGCGAGGGCGACGTGAAGCGCATGGGCTATGGCGCGATGCAGCTTGCCGGGAAGGGCGTGTTCGGCCCGCCCAAGGACCGCGATGAAGCGATCGCGGTTGTGCGCGAGGCGGTGGCGAGCGGCGTCGATCACATCGACACCAGCGATTATTATGGGCCGTTCGTCACCAACGAGATCATCCGCGAAGCGCTGGCGCCCTATCCCCAGGACCTGGTCATCGTCAGCAAGCTGGGCGCGCGGCGTGGTGACGACGGGTCGTGGCTGCCGTGGAACCGGCCGGAAGAACTGGCGCAGGGCCTGCGCGATAATCTGGGTCGCCTCGGCCTTGAAGCGATGGAAGTCGTGAACCTGCGCATCATGGGTGATGGCCACGGTCCATCCGAAGGCGCGATCGCCGGCCAGGTCGAAGCGATGGCGAAGCTTCAGCGCGAGGGCCTGGTGAAGCATATCGGGCTGAGCAATGTGACGCAGCGGCAGGTGACCGAGGCGCAGGGCATCGTCGACGTCGCCTGCGTCCAGAACATGTACAATCTCGTCCATCGCGAGGACGATGCGCTGATCGACAGCCTGGCCGGGCAGGGGATCGCTTATGTGCCCTTCTTCCCGCTGGGCGGGTTCTCGCCGCTGCAGTCGAACGAATTGTCGAGGGTCGCGAGCGAGCTTGGTGCAACGCCGATGCAGGTTGCGCTGGCGTGGCTGTTGCAGCGGTCGCCCAACATCCTGCTGATCCCGGGAACTTCGTCGCGCGGGCATTTGCGCGAGAATTTGGCGGCGGCGGAGCTCAAGCTCTCGCAGGATGTGGTTGAGCGGCTGGAAGCGATCGGACGCTCGGTTCGCTAAAGGGTCAGGTCGCATACAGGTTATCGGGCATATTGCCCGCCACACCAGGGGTTTACCAAGCGGAGATTGATGGATGCGGAAGATTATCCTCGCGACTGCCGCGGCGACGCTCGCGGCAAGCGGAGCGACGGCTGCGGTGCCGAAACATTTTGCTGGAGCCGAATTGCTGCCGATGGCCAAGATCACACTCGCCAAGGCCCGTGCATCCGCGGTGCGCGCCCATCCCGGCGTGATCACCGACCAGGAGCTTGAGAAAGAAGGCGGCGGGACCGGCCTGCGCTATTCGTTCGACATCAAGAGCCATGGCAAGACCTTTGAAGTCGGAGTCGATGCGCGGACCGGCAAGGTGCTCGAGAACAAGGCCGAGGGCGCCAACCCCGATTGAT
>JBDSGQ010000004.1:0-2638 GCA_039918915.1 Sphingomicrobium sp. | reverse complement strand
AAGGCAAGGAATTCTCCCGACTGGTTCATCGGCGCAGTCGGCGATGAGCAGGAACGCCGGTTCGACGTCGCGCTCGACTTCCTTCAGCCCGGCCGCCGTTACCGGGCGGAAATCTATCGCGACGGGGATACCGCCGATTACCGAACCAATCCCCGCGCGATGGTAATCGAAGCGCGAACCGTCACCAGCACCGGCCGGTTGGCGCTGCGTCTGGCATCGGGCGGTGGCGCGGCGGTTCGCTTCGTCGCCCTTCGCTAAGCGGCAGCAGCGCGACCATCCGCGCCCGGCGATCCTATTATCAGCTCCAGCAGCTCCTGCTTCAAACCGCGCAATTGTGCGATGTGCAGTAGGTCACCAACGACGTGACGGCGACACTCGCCAAGCGCTGCGCGCCGATGCGGCCTTGAAGGGGCTTTGCGCTGGTGGCCGCACCCCGTAAGGGGCGGTCATGGCCATCCTTGTCACCGGAGCTGCGGGTTTCATTGGTGCCGCGACGTCTCGCGTGCTGCTCGACCGCGGCGACGAAGTGGTCGGAATCGACAATCTCAACGATTATTACGACCCCGCTCTAAAGCAGGCGCGGCTCGATCGGCTGGCCAAGGATTTCGGCGATCGGTTCCGGCTCGAGCAAGCCGATTTCGCCGACGCCGAAGTGCTGAAGCGCATTACCGACGGGATCGACATCGGCGGCATCGTCCATCTCGGCGCCCAGGCGGGGGTTCGGTACAGCCTGGAAAACCCCGGCGCCTACATTCAGTCCAACCTGGTCGGGCACGCCAACATGCTCGAACTCGCTCGCCATCGCCGGCCGAGGCATATGGTTTATGCCTCTTCGTCCTCGGTTTACGGAGGCAACAAGAGCCTGCCGTTCCGGGTCGAAGACCGCGTCGATCACCCGCTGTCGCTCTATGCGGCGACCAAGAAGGCCGACGAGCTGCTGAGCGAAAGCTACGCCAGCCTGTACCGCCTGCCGCTGACCGGGCTGCGCTTTTTCACGGTGTACGGGCCATGGGGCCGGCCCGACATGGCAATGTGGATTTTCACCAAGGCGCTTTATGCCGGCGATCCACTGCCGCTGTTCAACGGCGGCGAGATGCGCCGTGACTTCACCTATGTCGACGACATCGTGCGCGGGGTGATTGCATGTCTCGATTCCCCGCCCGCCGACGACGGGTCGGTCAAGGCCGGGGGAAGCAGCACCCCCCACGCACTTTACAACATCGGCAACAACCGCAGCGAAGACTTGATGCGCGTGATCGGGCTGCTGGAGACAGCGACCGGCCGCAAGGCATTGCTCGATCCGCAGCCGATGCAAATCGGCGACGTGAAGGAAACCTTTGCCGACATCAGCGCCATTCAACGGGATCTCGGCTTCGAACCGCGCACGACAATCGATGACGGGGTGCCGGCGTTCATCGACTGGTATCGCAGCTACCACGGCGTTTGATGGCACTCCCGCAGCTCCTGCAGGATCTGCGGATCCCGGTGATCGGTGCACCGCTGTTCATCATTTCTAACCCCAAGCTGGTCATTGCCCAGTGCACCGCGGGAATTGTCGGCAGCTTTCCGGCGCTCAATGCCCGCCCGGCTGCGCAGCTTGATGAGTGGCTGCACGAGATCACGGAAGCGCTGGCGGCGTGGGACCGCGATCATCCCGAACGGCCGGCGGCGCCGTTCGCGGTAAACCAGATCGTTCACCGATCGAATGACCGGGTCGAGCAGGATTTGGCGATCTGTGCCAAATGGAAAGTGCCGATCGTAATCACTTCGCTGGGGGCCAGGGCCGAACTGAATGATGCGGTTCACGGATGGGGCGGAATCACCTTCCACGACGTGATCGACGACCGCTTCGCCCGCAAGGCGATCGACAAGGGCGCCGACGGCATCATCGCGGTGGCCGCTGGGGCCGGCGGCCATGCCGGCCGCTGGTCGCCGTTCGCGCTACTCCAGGAAATCCGCGCGTGGTTCGATGGGCCGCTGGTGTTGTCCGGAGCGATCGCCACTGGCGCAGCGGTCCTGGCAGCGCAGGCCGCTGGCGCGGACCTGGCCTATGTCGGATCGCCATTCATCGCCACGAGCGAGGCGAATGCGACGGCCGATTACAAGCAGGCCATCGTCGCGGGGAGTGCCGCCGACATCGTCTACAGCGACCTGTTTACCGGAGTTCACGGCAATTATCTGCGGTCTTCGATCGCAAGCGCGGGGCTGGACCCCGACGAGCTGGCCGCGGGCAACGTCGACACGATGAAATTCGGTTCCGACAAAGCCAAGGCGTGGCGCGACATCTGGGGTTCGGGCCAGGGAATTGGCGTCGTCGACCGCATTCGCCCGGCAACCGAATTTGTCGATGTCCTGACAGAACAATATGCTGCTGCGAGGGCGCGGCTGCTGAGCTAGAACTGGCCTCTGCCGAGTCCGCGTTCGAGCCGGCCCATGAGCGCTCGCGCGGGGCTTTGCGCGACTTCGGCTTCGAAATTGCTATCGTCGATGCGCTTCACTCGCGCGTAGAGGTCGGAACTGGCGTTGATCAGCCGTTGCGCCGGTTCGGGAAGCTGGGCGACCACCAGTGGGTCGCTTTCCTGCGCATGGCCGAGACGCGTTTCCCGCCGGCGCCCGTCGCGCGTCGGGATTTCACCGG
>JBDSGQ010000003.1:0-9443 GCA_039918915.1 Sphingomicrobium sp. | reverse complement strand
ATGGCCGTCGGCAGAGTTTCGCGCACGCGCCGATGCCGCGCATGACCAACACCTTCATGCTCGGCGGACGGGACGACCCGGCGGAGCTCCTCAGCCGGATGAAGGACGGCATTTACGCCAAGAATTTCGGCGGCGGGCAAGTCGACATCACCAGCGGCAAGTTCGTCTTTGGTTGCACCGAGGCCTATCGCGTTCGCGGCGGCAAGATCGCCGAGCCGGTCAAGGGCGCGACCCTGATCGGCGATGGCCCGACGGTGCTGACCAGGGTCAGCGGCATCGCCAACGACCTTGAACTGGACGAGGGCATCGGCATTTGCGGCAAAGCCGGCCAAAGCATTCCCGCCGGGGTCGGCCAGCCAACGCTTCTGATCGATGGGCTGACCGTCGGAGGAACGGCCACTTAGGCGCCTAAAGCAAATGCGCGATCGGCCCCGGATCGAACCCCGCTTCGGTCAGGCAGCCCGTCACTTCGTCGTTCGACCGACCCTCCTCGCGCATCGCCAGCGCCGCAACCATCGCCGAGCGGGTGCCCGAACGGCAAAAGGCAAGCAGCCGTCCGTCGCCGGCCGCGGCGATTGCCTCCTGCATCGCTTCGACATCGGCCGGTCCAATGCCGCGACCGATCGGAACGAAGCGGTAGGCGATACCCGCGCGCGCCGCGGCTTCCTCGACGTCACCGGCGAACGGCTGGCCGACCTCTTCGCCATCGGGACGATTATTGATCAGCATGGTCACGCCCTGGGCAACCAGCCCGCCGACCTCGGCCGGGGCCACTTGTCCGCTGACCCAGATCTTGTCGTCCAGCCGTTGGATCACACCATCCTCCTTAGTCCGTTCCGCGCAACGCGGTCAGCATCGCCTCGCCGTAGCGGGCAAGCTTGGTTTCCCCAACGCCGCTGACTTGTGCAAGCTCGCCTAGGCTTGCCGGACGGCGCTCGGCAATCTCCCGCAGGGTGGAATCGTGAAACACGACGTAGGGCGGGACCCCGGCTTGGGCGGCCAGCTCGCGGCGGGCTTCGCGAAGCGCTTCGAAGCGCGGGTCGGCGGGCCCACTGGACCGTTGCCGCCGACCGCGCTTGCGGACCGGCGGCAGCGCGATTGTCACTTGCTCCTCGCCTTTGAGGATCGCCTTTGCCGCCGGCCCAAACGACAGCCCGCCATAAGCATCGGCGCGCAGCGCGTCGCGGGCGATCAGCGCGCGCGATACCGGCCGGATCAGCGCCAGCTCGTCCGCGGTGGCAATGCCGAACACGGACAAGCGATGATGGCCGAACTGGCGAACCTTTTCACTGTCGTCGCCGCCCAGCACCGCGGCGAGATGCGCCACTCCAAATCGCATGTCGGTGCGGAATGCCGCCGACAGCAGCTTCCGCGCGGTCTCGGTGGCGTCGAGGGTCGCCGGGGGGGCGAGGCAATTGTCGCAATTGCCGCAGCTTGGCGGCGGGTCTTCGCCGAAGTGCCGCAGCAGGATGGCGCGGCGGCAGGTCGTGGCTTCGACCAGCGACGCCAGCGCATTAAGCCGTTCGCGCTCCGCTGGTCGGCGATCGGGTTCGACTTCCTGCTCGATCCGCTGGCGGGCGCGGGCGAAGTCCTGCGCCGCCCAGAACAGCCACGCTTCGGCGGGTTCGCCGTCGCGGCCGGCGCGGCCGGTCTCCTGGTAAAATGCCTCAATGCTCTTGGGGATTCCAGCATGGGCGACGACTCGTACGTCAGCCTTGTCGATGCCCATTCCGAACGCCACCGTGGCGGCGATCACCAAGTCTTCCGAATTGACGAACGCGGCCTGGTTGCGGGCGCGTATCTGGGGCTCCAGCCCCGCATGGTAAGGCAGCGCCGGCCGTCCATTGCTCGCCAGCGCCGCGGCAATCTTCTCGGTCTTGTCGCGGCTGGGCGCGTAAACGATTGCTGGTCCGGGCTGAGTTGCGAGCAAATCGCGCAATTGCTTGCCGGTCTGTTCGCGCGGCCGGACATGATAGCGGATGTTGGGGCGGTCGAACCCGGCGATCACCAGCCCCTCGGGCGGGATTCCGAGCTGAGCGAGAATGTCGGCCCGAGTCCGTGCGTCCGCAGTGGCGGTGAGCGCCAGCCGGGGGACATCGGAATGCTCGTCGAGCAGGGGCCGGAGAAGCCGGTAATCGGGCCGGAAATCATGGCCCCATTCGCTGACGCAATGGGCTTCGTCGATTGCGATCAGGGCCAGTTGGGCGCGGGCCAGCAGCTGCCGGAAGGAATCGGTCGTTGCCCGTTCGGGCGCGACGTAAAGCAGGTCCAGCTCTCCCGCCAGGAACCGTTCCACGGTCCGGTCGCGATCGCTGTCGGCGGAAGTCAGCGACGCCGCCTTGAGGCCGATCGCGGTCGCGCTTCGGATCTGGTCGTGCATCAGTGCGATGAGCGGCGAGATGACTAGCGCCGTTCCGTTCCGGGCAATCGCGGGCAGCTGGTAGCATAAGGATTTGCCCGCCCCGGTCGGCATGACCGCAAGCGTGTCGCGCCCCGCCAGCACGCGCTCGATGACAACGTCCTGCACACCGCGGAACTGGTCGAAGCCAAAGACTCGTTTCAGGATTTCGAGCGGGTCGCTCATCACACTCACTGCTGGGCGGGCCGGACGCCGCCAGGGTTCACCAGCCTAGCGGGCGCGGGCCCCTGCGCAAACCTCACTCGGCGGCTTCGACCAGTTCTTCGGCCAGCTGCTCCGCGGCCTGCCGCTGCCACAGGTCCGCATAAAGCCTGCCGTGTGCCAGCAACTGTTCGTGAGTGCCCCGTTCGACGATGCAACCGTCGTCCAGAACCACGATCTGGTCGGCGCCGACGATGGTCGACAGCCGGTGCGCGATCATGATCGTCGTGCGATTGTCGGCAATCTTGTCGAGGGTTTCCTGGATGGCCTGCTCGGTTCGGCTGTCGAGCGCGCTGGTTGCTTCGTCGAGCACCAGGATCGGCGGGTTCTTGAGCAGGGTGCGGGCAATCGCGACGCGCTGCTTTTCGCCGCCCGACAGCTTGAGTCCGCGCTCACCAACCGTCGATTCATAATGTTGCGGCAAAGCGGCGATAAAGCGATCGATGGCCGCGCCCTTGGCCGCCGCCTCGACTTCGCTTTGGCTGGCGCCGCTCCGGCCATAGGCAATGTTATAGCCGATGGTGTCGTTGAACAGGACGGTGTCCTGCGGGACGATGCCGATTGCTCCGCGAAGACTTGGCTGCTGAACCGTAGAGATATCCTGACCGTCGATCGTGATCCGGCCGGCGGTCGGATCGTAGAAGCGATAGAGCAGCCGCGCGATGGTCGACTTGCCCGCCCCCGATGGCCCCACAATCGCGACACTGGTCCCGGCTGGAATGTCGAGGTCCAGGCCCTTCAGGATTTCCCGCCCTTCATCGTAACCGAAGCGCAGGCCTTCGAACCGCACCGCACCGCGATCGACCCGCAGCGGCGCGGCGCCCGGTGGATCGACGACTTCCGCGGGCGTGTCGAGCAGGTCCCACATTGCTTCCATGTCGATCAGCCCCTGGCGGATTGATCGATACACCCAGCCGAGCATGTCGAGTGGCCGGAACAGCTGCATCAGCAGCGAATTCACGAGCACCACGTCGCCCGCGGTGAACCGTCCCCGGCTCCAGCCCCAAACGGTGAAAATCATCGCTCCCGCCATCATTGCATTGGTGATCAGCGCCTGGCCGATATTCAGCCACGCGAGCGAAACTTCGTTGCGGATCGCGGCTCGTGAATAGGCGCCGATGGCCTCGTCGTAGCGGCTTGCCTCACGCTCCTCCGCGCCGAAATATTTGACGGTTTCGTAATTGAGGAGCGAGTCGACCGCGCGTCCGATTGCGCGGTTGTCGACCTCGTTCATCTGCCGCTGAACCTGCGCCCGCCAGTCGGTCACCTTGCGCGTGAACGTGATGTACAGGGCGACCATCGCCAATGTCGCGGCGACCAGACCGGCTCCAAATTTAATCAGGAAGATGACGCAGATCGCGGTCAGTTCGATCGCGGTCGGGGCGATGTTGAACAGCAGGAAATAAAGCATCATGTCGATGCTTTTGGTGCCGCGCTCGACGATCTTGGTCAGCGATCCGGTCCGCCGTTCCAGGTGGAAGCGAAGCGACAGATCGTGGATGTGGCGGAATACTTCGCGCGACAGCCGCCGCGCTGCATCTTGCCCAACTTTTTCGAACAAGGCGTTGCGCAGATTGTCCGACAGCACGCCGGCGAAGCGGGCCGTGGCGTATCCCGCCACCAGCCCGGCAACGACGGCGAATGCCGCCGTATGGACCGACATGCGATCGATTACGGCCTTGTAGGCAAAGGGCATCGTCAAAGTCGCGGCCTTGCCCGCCAGCACCAGCAGCACGGCGGCCACGACGCGCACCTTCAGTTCCGTCCGGCCCGCTGGCCACAGCATCGGCAGAAATCGCCACAACGACGCCAGTCCGGCGTTGCGTCCGTCCTTCTGGATTTCCCCTGCTGCCATGGGTGCTAGGTAGTGGCGCTTGTCCGAACCGCCAAACGGATGCGGTGAACCGATTGGAACTCCTTTGAAATTCCGTGGTTATGGAACTCGACTGGAGAGGGTCGAGCAAATGGGACCGGCATATTTCGTAATCGCGATCATGGGCTGCGCCGACGGCGGCGCGGCGTGCACGCCCGTTGCGACCCTCCCGACCCAATATGCGACCGCCGGCCAATGCACTGCCGCCACGGGCCGCGCGCTTGAAGACAACAACAATTTCGATTTCCCGACGCTGGTCGCCCGCTGCCGCAGCGGCGCATCCGACTCTGCGGCGGCCGAGCCCGTTCGGGTCCTTCCCGCCGGAGCACGGCGCGGCTGAACCGCCCCGGCGCCGGCGTCTTGGCCGGGTGCTGACCCCGCGCCCGCCCGCCCGCACCGCGATCGGGGGTTGGCGCTCATCAACTGCCCTTCCGTGACGATGTACGAGCGCGCGCCGTGCTTCCTGCTTTTCGCGTGCGACGATGCCCGTTAAATGACCGAACAGGTCATGCACTCCGACGGCGGCGATACAGCCTCAAGCTAGCGCGACCGGCAGATCCGCCGCACGGATTGGCGCAATTTCCCAACTGGCGGCAAGCATCGCCATGCTTCCAGGAATGGTGCGCGCGTTGATCACTGAAAACATTAGGCTTTATGCGTTTGGCACGCCCCATGCATTAATTGTGGCATGGGCCCGAACAACCGGGTCCGCCAAAACATCAAGGGGTCTTCATCATGTTCGCCAATTTCGTTTCCGCCCGCCAGAACGCCACCGTTATCGCCGGTGCGTTCGTTTCCGCCATGCTGCTCGTCTCGGCCGCCACTTCGCTGCCGATCGCCTGACGCTTGCCAATCAAGGACCAGACAATGAACGGACGTTTTCTTATCAACCGGCGCCACGCAAAGGTCATGGGCGTCGCCGCGGGACTGGCTGACTACACCGGCTTCGACGCGACCCTGATCCGCATTGCGCTCGTCGCGGGCCTGCTGATCACCGGCCCAGTCATGATCGTCTTTTACCTCGTCGCGGGCTGGCTCGCTCCTCAGGCCTGACACGGCACAGCGGCCACTCGCGCCCGCCTCCGTCACCGGCTAAGACCGGCGCCAGGAGGAATGGCATCATGCGCAAACTGTTGATTGGACTGGTCGCTGCGTTCACCGTCGGATCGCCGGCCCTCGCCGCCCTTCCGGTCGGAGCCAAAGCGCCGGCATTTACGACCATGGGCGCAGTCGGCGGCAAGCCGTTCCGGCTCGACCTTGCCCGCCAGCTCCAAAAGGGCCCGGTGGTCCTCTATTTCTTCCCCAAGGCATTCACCAAGGGCTGCACGCTTGAAGCGCATGCCTTCAGCGAGGCGGCCGCACAGTTCCGGCACGCCGGTGCCCAGGTGATTGGCATGTCGGCCGACGACCTGCCGACGCTGAAGCGCTTTTCGGTCGAGGAATGCCGCAACGCCTTTCCCGTCGCGATTGCCACCCGGTCGATCATCAACAGCTATGACGTCGGCATGCCGTTGGTCGGCGCGGTGATGCCCATGACCAACCGCACATCCTATGTCATCGGCCGCAACGGGCGGGTCGCCTTTGTCCATTCCGAGCTCGACTGGAGCAAGCACGTCCAGATGACGCTGGCCGCGGTCAAGGCGCTGAGGCGCTAAACGTAACTCATGACGGCCGAGCAACTGATTGCCGCGCTGGGCCTTGCCCCGCACCCCGAAGGCGGCTGGTTTCGCGAGACATGGCGAGCTGCCGCGCACGAGGGCGAACGCGCGGCTGCAAGCGCCGTTTATTATCTGATCCAGCCCGGCGAGGAATCGCAGTGGAATCGAGTCGATGCGGACGAGATCTGGCTGTGGCACGCGGGCGATCCGATCGACCTGATGATCGCCGACAGCGACGACGGGCCAGTCCGCCCGGTACGGCTCGGCGGGCGCGTTGGTGAAGGCGAGCACCCCCAGGTGATCGTGCCCGCCGGCGTGTGGCAGTCGGCGCGTCCGGTGCCTGGCGGCGAAACCGGCTACACCCTGATTTCGTGCATTGTCGCGCCGGCGTTCGAGTTCGCTGGGTTCGAGCTTGCACCAACCGGATGGTCGCCGGGCTGACCATTGAGCGAGCAATAAGCGGCGCGGCAACGGTCTTCACCCGACCGGATCGGCTGCTATGCTGCACCGGCAGGCGAAAATCGAACACAGGAGAGCCATGATGGCGAAGGGCCAGGTCAAATCGAACAAGGAAGCGCGCAAACCCAAGAAGGAGAAGCCCAAGACGATTGCGGCCAATCCATCGGCCAAGGGTAGCGGCGGGATCGGCAAGGGCTGACCCACAGCCGCTTCGCGGCGATCTTCAGCGGTCGAAGGCGCGGAGAATCGGGCACGGGCCGGCGCGCTTCTTCGCGCAGTCGGCAGCCAAGTCGGCAAGCGCTTCGCGCGCGTCGCGAAGCTCGGCGATTTTCGCATCGATCGCGGCGACTCGCGCCTGGGCCAGTTCGCGGGCACGGGCACGATCGTCGGACGCGTCGAGCTCAAGCAACTCGGCAATCTCATTGAGCGTAAAGCCCGCGGCCTGGGCCGAGCGGATGAACTTCAGCCGCTTGAGATCGTGGTCGCCATAGCGGCGGATTTCGCCGGGCGGGCGCGGCGGCTCGGTGAGCAGCCCGCGCCGCTGATAATAGCGCACCGTTTCCACCCCCACGCCCGCCGCTTTGGCAAGGGCGCCGATGGTCCCCGAATTTTTCGCTTGATCCCGTACCATGGTACGGATGGCATAAGCCATTCGTCCGCTGTTGGGCAAGATTGAAAACAGGAGAATGACGATGATTGTTCACAACGAACTGCAGACCCAGGCCGCCAAGCTCGACACCCGCGGCGGCTGTCGCTGCAACCCCTGCACCTGCAAGAACTGCGGCTGCTGATCGATGGGCCGCGGCGATCACCGCCGCGGCCCGCTTCATGCTAAGGCCCGGACAATGAGCCCAGCCACTATCCCAGTCACAATCCCAGTCACAATCCCAACCACGATCCTGGTCGATGCCGATGCGTGCCCGGTGAAGGACGAAATCTACAAGGTCGCGTGGCGCCGCGAAGTGCCGGTCAAGGTCGTCAGCAACAGTCATTTTCGAGTGCCGGCGCATCCGCTGATCGAACGGGTGGTGGTGTCGGACAAGTTCGACGCCGCCGACGACTGGATCGCGGAGTCGGCGGATGCCCAGACGGTGGTCGTCACCGGCGACATCCTGTTGGCCGACCGCTGCCTGAAGCAAGGCGCGACGGTGATCGGCCACAACGGCAAGCCGTTCACCAGCGCAAGCATCGGCGGCGCCATCGCGACGCGGGCAATCATGGCCGATTTGCGTAGCGGAGCCGGAGTGACGGGCGGACCGGCGGCGTTTGCAAAAGCCGACCGATCGCGGTTCCTGCAGGCACTGGACGATGCGCTGTTGCGCCTTGCCCGGCCCGATTGATCAATCGTAAGCGCGCTGCGTCCAGCAGTTGCTGGTAGCGCCGACGGAAGAGTCGCGCGGATCGTCGCCCAACGCGCTCATGCGATAGGTGAAGTGATTCACTTCGCAGTCCCTGGTCTGGAACCGGACCTTGCGCGCACGGAAATCGAGCGACACGCGGCGGAAGGATTCGAGCACGTCGCTGCCCAGCAACAGCGCCGGCTGGTCGGACAGGCCGAACAGCGCGAACGGCGGCAAGTCGGCAAACACGACCCGCACATTCTGGAGGATCAGAGTGCCCAGGCGGATTTCGTCGATGGTGAGCGCCGGCAGCTTCACCGGGACCCCGGTAACGCCGTACATCTCGACCATTTCCGGCGCGTTGCGGCTCCTGCCGATCAGCTTGTCGCGCAGCGCCATGTTGCCGATCGTCACTTCCGACCCGGTGTCGATGACCGCGTCCAGCGGAACGCCGCCGGCGCGCACATGAGTCAGGATCAACTGGCCGCGCCGGCGCTTGGCGGTGACGACGATCGCGCCGGGAAGGTATCTTTCGGGCCGGCGCGCGTCCTCAATCCTGATCGTATGCTTGCCGAAATCGAGCATCAGCCGCTGCTGGGAAAGGGCGTCGATGCCGATGATGCCGTGGCCGCCGAGCGCCGCTTCGCGAAGCGCCGGGAGTTCCATGTCCGGGACGCGGTTCGACCCGACCGTGAGTTCCTTCACCAGCACGCGATCGACGATATCCCGCGAGGTCATCGAAGTGAGCGTGGCCGGAGTGCCGAGCGGAAGTTCGAGATCGCGCGCCACCTTGAGCCCGATGACCGAGGTATCGGCGCCGCTGTCGACGACGAAGCGATAGGGGCCACGGCCGTTTAGCCGAACGTCGACGTTCAGCCGCGATTCGACCCGCCGCGCTTTCACGTCCTCGCCGCTAATTTCCAGCGCGTCATCGATCGCCGCCAGCGGCAGGGGATCGGTGGATAGCGGCCCGACAATTGGCACGGGCCTGGGCTTGTTGATTTTGGGCGGCTCGACCGCGGCGCCGGCAAAGGTGGGGCCGGCCGCGAAGCCCAGTCCAAGAACGAGAGCCAGTACGTTGCGATGCCTGCCCATCAGTTCGACTCCTTGTCGACGCCGCAAGTTACATCATCACACGCACTACGGCACGCGAAATCGCGCGGGGGCGTCGACGGCCGAGCAAACAGCCCGGGTCCGCGCCGCCACTTGACGCCCACTCGCCAGCGCGAAGTTCACGACCGTGACTGCGGAGTGGAGTGAACCGGGGGGTGCGACACATTGTGACCTTTGGCGTGGGTTCGCGGCGGGACTGGCGGAAAATCGCGGACGTGCAGGAAGCGGTGGGGCCGCGCCCGCCGCGCCAGGCAATGCTGTTCGAGCAGCTTGTCCCACGCCGAAGCGAACAGCCCGCCGGAATCGCGATCGCGATCGCGCAGGCGATAAGCGCTTTCGCGAGTCATCCCCGCGGCCCGCGCCGCGCGGGTAATGCTCGG
>JBDSGQ010000002.1:0-10412 GCA_039918915.1 Sphingomicrobium sp. | reverse complement strand
GGTCCATAGACCATGTCGGTGGCGAGGTTGGCGAGAAGGAAGAACAAGGTCACGCCAAGCAGGCCCTTGAGCGCGCCGAAGCCGCCGCCGAGCAGCCGGTCGACCGGCCCCAGCATCGCATGGCGGCGCGTCCGCCCACCGATTGAGCGGGCGAGCAGTTTAACCAGCACGAAGCTTGGAATGAACAGGATTGCAAAGGCCAGCACCGCGGCGGCGGCCGACCCCCAGCCGAACGAGCTGATCAGCCCGGTCCACAATTGCTCGTGGAACAGCTTGAGCATCGCGATCGCAACGATCCACGCGAGCAGCGAAATGACCTCGTGCACGAACCCGCGCACGAAGCCGATGGCGGCACCGCCGATCAGCAGCAGGAACACGAAGACGTCGAGCGCGGTCATCGCGCTTCGGCTAGCGTCGAAGCGGAGCCTTCGCCAGTCCTAACGGCCGAGGATCTGTTCCACCAAGGCGCGCAAATTGGCGAATTCGGCGAGCTTGGGGCCCCCGTCGGCACGCACGCCCTTGGGTCCCCAGGCCGCTTCGAACCCGAGCTTGGCGGATTCCTTGAGTCGCAGCGCCGCATGCGCGACCGGCCGAATCTCGCCGGACAGCGCGATTTCGCCAAGCACGACGCAATCGCTCGGGATCGGCCGTTCGGACAGCGCGGAAACCAAGGCGGCGGCCACCGCCAGGTCTGCCGCCGGGTCACCCAATCGATAGCCCCCAGCGACGTTGAGATACACTTCTGCGGTTGCGAAGCTCAGGCCGCAGCGCGCTTCGAGCACGGCGAGGATCATCGCCAGCCGGCCGCTGTCCCAGCCAACGGCAGCACGGCGCGGAGTGGCGCCGCTGGCGAGCCTGACGACCAGCGCCTGGATTTCGACCAGCACCGGACGCGACCCTTCGATCGCGGGGAATACGCTAGTGCCGCTGACCGGTTCGCCGCGATGCGTGAGGAATAATGTCGATGGGTTGGGGACTTCGCTGAGCCCGTGCCCCTCCATCGCAAAGACGCCGATCTCGTCCGTCCCGCCGAAGCGGTTCTTGCAGGCGCGGAGGATGCGGTACTGGTGGCTCCGTTCACCTTCGAAGCTCAGCACCGTGTCGACCATATGTTCGAGCACCCGCGGACCGGCGATGCTGCCGTCCTTGGTGACATGCCCGACAAGTACCACCGCGGTCCCGCGTTCCTTGGCGAAGCGGACCAGTTCCTGCGCCGAAGCACGAACCTGGCTGACCGTGCCCGGAGCGCCTTCGATCAGGTCGCTATGCATGGTCTGGATGGAATCGATGATCAGCAGCGCGGGCGGCGCAACGTGTCCGACGGTGGTCAGGATGTCGCGCACCGACGTTGCCGCGGCAAGGCGTACCGGGGCCGCACCGAGGCCGAGCCGGACGGCACGCAGCCGGACCTGTTCGGCCGATTCCTCGCCGGACACGTAAATCACGTCACGCCCCGAACTCGCCACCCGAGCGGCGACTTGCAGCAACAATGTCGACTTGCCGATTCCCGGGTCGCCGCCGATCAGCATTGCCGAGCCCGGGACGATGCCGCCGCCGATCGCGCGATCGAATTCCGCTATTCCGCTGGGCAACCGCTCGGGCAAATCGGCTGGAGCATCGAGGCTGACCAATGTGACTGCCCGGCCACCGCCCTGGAGGTTGTGCTTGGCCGCGAAAATGCTCGAAACCTCAGCCGATTCCTGGATCAGGCTGTTCCATTCGGCGCAGTCGGGACACTGCCCCTGCCAGCGGTGCTGGAGCGACCCGCAGGCCTGGCACGCAAATCTCGCCTTGGGCTTAGCCATGCCGCCAGCTTAGCGGAACAAACAAAGAACGAAAAGGCCTAAAAGACCGCTTCCGCATTGCCCCCCATCATCTGCTGGCGAACCAGCGGAATGGGCGGGCCACCGAAGCTCAGGAACTGGTCGTGGAACGCCTTCCACGCCTTTTGCCCGCCCCGGCTTGCGGTCCAGTCGTCGCGGAGCTTGCGGATCATCAGCTTGCCCAGCGTGTAGTTGAGATAGGCTGGGTCGTAAGTGCCGCGCGCCGCCTGCTGACGGGCATTGCCTTCGTCCTGATAACATTGGTTGCGGAACAGGTCGAAGCTCTGCTGCTGAGTCATCGCGCCAGTGTGCATTCCGATCGCCGAAATGAAGCGACAATCGCGCAGCAGCGCGTTCGACAGCTGCCCGATCAAAATTTCGTCATCGCCCGCGCCGAGGCCGGCGACGCGCATCATTTCTTCCGAGTAGTGCGCCCAGCCTTCGGCGAAGGCGTAACCGACGAACACCCGGCCAAACAGGAACTTGGAGCGGTTGGCATGCAGGAAATTGAGGAAGTGGCCGGGCCAGACCTCGTGCACCGAAGTGAACAGCAGGTCAGATTCGCCGGGAACGAACGCCGCCTGCACCGCCTTGGACCAGGTGGGGTCCGGCGGGGAGATGTAATAGACTGACGGAAGCCCCTTTTCGTATGGCCCGGGGATGTTGATGTAGGCAGAATTCTGCCGATTGTAGGGCGGCGCTTCCTCGACCTTGGCTTCTTCCGGTCCAGGTATGCTGACAATGTCGTGCTGGATGATGAATTGCTTGAGCCCGGCAAGCTGTGCGCGCGCTCCAGCCACTGGGCCGCCGACCGGCTTCTTGGCGTTCATTTTCAGCATGCAGTCGGCGATCGCCTGGCCGGGCGCGTAGCGCGCGCAAGCTTCGCCCAGCAGTTTCTGGTTTGCGGCGAGATCGGCGCGGCCAATGCGCTCCAGTTCGTCGATTGGCGTCGTCACCATTTCGGTGTCGGCAAGCATTCGCTGGAAGTTGGCCTTGCCAAGCGCGAAGCTGGGCTTGGACGCCGCCCGCTGGCCTTCGGACCATTGCACCGTCTGTTGCATCGCCTTGACCGCATTGTCGGTCGCGGCTTTCAGCGCCTGCTGGTCGTCGGGCGTTCCAACACCCTTCCATGCCGCCATGCCGTCGCCGGGATAATATTCCGCAAACCCGCCGAACGCGCTTTTCGAATAGTCGACAAAGCTGGTGGCCATCGGGCCCTGGATGTTGCCGCGCATTTGTTCGAGGGCGCGCGGGACGTTTTGGAGAAACTTGATATACGCTTTGAGGCGCTGGTCTTGCGGAGCGTACGGAACGGTGACGTAGACCGAGGGATCCAGGGCCGGGAGATATGCGGCGGGATTGTGCCGGAACTGGTCGGCCCCCGCCGGATCGATGAAGAACAGCTGCCCCTTGGCAACGGCAATCAGATAGTCGCGCTCAAAGCGCTGTTCCGCAGTCAGCTTGTCATCGCCGAATGCCTGGGCGTCGGTGATCGCACGCTTGAGCCGGTCGACTTCGCCGGCGAGCGCGGCTGGCGAGAGATCGTCGATCTGGCCATCGAACTCATGCCGCCCCTGAACCACTGCGAAGCTGGGGTTGAAGCGGAATCGCGCTTCGAGGAAATTGCCTGCGAAGCTGGGCCAGCCAGCTGCCGCGGCCGACGCCTTGGCAGGCCCAGTGGCAGTGTCGTTGCCGCCGGAGCCGGAAGCGCTGCAGCCGCCGACTGCAAGCGCCAGAGTCATTACCGACGCAATCAAATAAGCGCGCATTTCCGATCTCCTTCGATCCCTGTCGGTACGGCGAGGTCCGCGGCGGGGCAAGTCACCCAGCGGCACTGCAGACGCCGGCAATTGCGGTTGCTATGCACATCCCATGACCGCTTCGATTGCGCCAATCGGCATCCTGCTGCTCGTCGCCTGCCTGATCGCAATGCTGACCCGGCGGCTTGGCCTGCCCTACATCGTGGGGCTGGTCGTCGCCGGATTCCTGATCGCGCTGCTGCCGGACAGCCCCCAATTGCCGCTGTCGCGCGAACTGATCTTCAATGTGTTCCTGCCGCCGCTGGTGTTCGAAGCCGCGCTTCAGCTCGACTGGCGCCGGTTTCGGGGTGAACTTCCGCTAACCCTGACCCTGGCTTTTTTCGGAGTCGGCATCGCCGCGGCAATCGTCGCTTGCGGAATGCACTTCCTGATCGGCTGGAGCTGGATCGGCGCCGCCTTGTTCGGAACGCTGATCGCGGCGACCGACCCGGTGTCGGTGATCGCCGCCTTCCGCGAAATGAACTGCGAGCCGCGGGTGTCGATGGTGGTCGAATCGGAGAGCCTTCTGAACGACGGCGTCGCGGCGGTCGGATTCGCGATTATTTCGCTGATAGCCGCGGGCGCGGCCCCCACCGCGCTTGGCATCATTCCGGCGTTCCTGTGGTCCATGGGGGGCGGCATCGCCATTGGCGTCGCAGTCAGCGCGGCAATGATCCTGATTATCCACCGGACCGAAGATACGTTGGTCGAAATCACCCTGACGACGGTCGCCGCCTACGGCTCGTTCCTGATTGCCGAACACCTCCATGCATCGGGAATCATCAGCGCTCTCGCCGCCGGCTTGCTGGTCGGCGGGTTCGGCAAGCGGTTCGTGTCGGATGCCGGGCGGGAACGGATGCACTTCGCATGGGAATATTTCGCGTTTCTGGCCAATAGCTTCGTTTTCATCCTGATCGGAATCAACGTCGCCAACATGCCGTTGCAGCGATTGAGCTCCGTCGCTGCGGTGATCGCGGTGGTTCTGGTGCTCGCCGGGCGGCTTCTTTCGATATACCCGCTTGCGGCGCTGTTCCGGCGCAGCCGCTGGCAATTGTCGGCCGCCTATCAGCATACCTTGTTCTGGGGAGGGTTGCGGGGCGCGCTTGCGCTTGCACTGGCGCTGGCGGTTCCCGCCGAAGTGCCGGAACGCAATGCGATCATCCTGACGGCGTTCGTCGTGGTGGCCTTTTCAATCCTGGTGCAGGGCCTGACCATGCCGTGGCTGATCAAGCATTTCGGACTGAGTCAAAAGCCGTTGAGCGCGGCGGTTGCCGCACCTGAACACTAAAGCTACCCGCGCTTGGTGAGTCTGGTTCCACCACCCTTCCGCATTGCTGCTTTCCGTTATTACTGGCTGGCCCGGCTGTCGGCGACGGTCGGTCAGATGGCGATGGTGATCGTCATTGGCTGGCAGGTGTACGACATCGCCCGCGAGACGATGAGCCTGAAGGAAGCAGCGCTGCGGCTGGGGATCATCGGCCTGGTTCAGTTCATTCCGCTGTTCCTGCTGACGCTGGTCACCGGCTGGACCGCCGACCGGGTGGACCGGCGGTGGATCGCCCGCGCGTCGGTGACGCTCGAGCTCGGCTGCGCCGCGGCGCTGGCGTGGTTCGCGGCCAAGGGCACGACCACTTTGGAAGTGCTGTACGTCGTTGCCGCGCTGCTCGGCGTGGCGCGCGCCTTTGCCGGCCCCGCGCTCGGCGCGCTTGCCCCCAACCTGGTCCCGCGCGAGATCCTGCCGCGCGCGATCGCCCTGTCGTCGATCGCGTGGCAGACCGGCGCCATCCTCGGCCCGGCGATCGGCGGCTATCTCTACGCCTGGGCCCCGGAGGCCCCGTATATCGCCAGCGCTGGCCTGTTCGCGGTCGCGGTCGCCTGCCTGCTGGCGATCGGGCCGATCCAGCGCAGCGCAATCGGCCGCACCACCAATCCCTGGGCGCAAATGATCGAAGGGCTGCGTTACGTCCGGCGCAACAAGCTGGTGCTCGGCGCCATCAGCCTCGACCTGTTCGCGGTCCTGCTGGGCGGCGCAACCGCAATGCTGCCCGTTTTTGCCCGCGACATCCTGCACGCCGGGCCGGAAGGACTCGGCCATTTGCGCGCGGCGCCCGCCGTCGGCGCGACTTTGACCGCGGCGTTTTTTGCAGTGCGTCCGCTCAAGCACAACGTCGGTGGCAGGATGCTGATCGCGGTCGGCGTGTTCGGTGCGGCGACAATCGTTTTCGGCCTGTCGCGGTGGATGCCGCTGTCGCTTGCATGCCTGGCAGTGCTTGGCGCCGCCGACATGTTCTCGGTCTATGTCCGCCAATCGCTGATCCAGCTGCATACACCCGACGCCATGCGCGGGCGGGTCGGCGCGGTGTCGTCACTGTTCATTTCGGCATCCAACGAACTTGGCGAAGCGGAATCGGGGTTTCTGGGTGCTTTGATCGGGCCCGTCGCGGCGGTGATTGCCGGTGGCGTGGGCGCCATCCTGGTGGTCTTCCTGTGGGGGTGGCGGTTCCCCGAACTGCGCCTTGCAAAAACCTTTGACGCACCCGATTTGCCGCTTGCGCCCGACGAGGAGACTTAAGGCATGAAAGCCGCCAACATCCTGGAAACCATCGGCAATACGCCGCATGTCCGGATCAACCGATTGTTCGGTGACAAGGCCGAAGTGTGGATCAAGCAGGAGCGCGCCAACCCCGGCGGGTCGATCAAGGATCGTATCGGCTTGGCGATGATCGAGGACGCCGAGCGCAGCGGCAAGCTGAAGCCCGGCGGAGTGATCGTCGAGCCGACCAGCGGCAACACCGGCATCGGCCTGGCGATGGCCGCCGCGGTGAAAGGCTATAAGCTGATCCTGGTCATGCCCGACAGCATGAGCCTGGAACGGCGCCGGCTGATGCTGGCCTATGGCGCGACCTTCGATCTCACCCCGCGCGAACTGGGCATGAAAGGCGCCATCGCGCGTGCCGCTGAAATCACCGCGTCGACCGAGGGCGCATGGACTCCGCAACAGTTCGAAAATCAGGCGAACGTCGAAATTCACCGCCGGACGACCGCCCAGGAAATCCTTCGCGATTTCGCCGACAGCCCACCCGACGCAATCATCACCGGGGTCGGTACCGGGGGCCACATCACCGCCTGCGCCGAAGTTCTCAAGCCGCAATGGCCCGGGCTCAAGGTGTTCGCGGTCGAGCCGACGCTGTCGCCGGTCCTGTCGGGCGGCGATCCCGGCCCGCACCCGATCCAGGGCATCGGCGCCGGCTTCGTACCGGCGATCATGAATGCCGGGCTGATCGACGGCGTGATCCAGGTCGACGCCAACGAAGCCAAGGAAATGGCCCGGCGATCCGCGCGGGAGGAAGGCATGCTGGTGGGCATTTCTTCCGGAGCAACGCTGGCCGCGATCGCGCAGAAGCTTCCCGAGCTTGGCGACAATCCCCGGGTACTGGGCTTCAACTACGACACTGGCGAGCGCTATTTGTCAGTTCCCGATTTCCTGCCCGATGAGGCTTAGCGGCCGGAACATTGGTCCTTTTCCCTGCTGTTAACCTACAGCGGGTAAACCGGCCTCTGACGCGTGTGCGGCCTGCCATGGCCGCGCGCCAGTGGGGACCGATTAATGCGCAGATCGCGATTCGCGAGACCGAGCGACACCAGCGAGGATAGCGAACAGGCGTCGATTCACGACGCCTTGATGTTCGATTTGAGAGCGCCGGAAAAGGCGCGCGAGGAGTCGCTGAGCGACTGGCGCGTCGAAAGTTTGGCGCACGGCCCGCTTTTGCTCGGCGCGACTCACTTGCTGATCGGGCTGGCAGTGCTCCTGCTGTCGCTGTCCGGGTCTTACAATTCCCTGTCCGACAACCCGCTGATCCCGGCGTCGATCGTGATTTTCGCCGACGCCGTGACCGCGGCCCTGGTCCTGGGCCGCAATCGCCTGGGCCTTTCGCCGCACGCCGTGGTGCGGATCCTGTGCGCCTATTTCGCCGTCGTCGGACTGACCTGGACGTGGTTCGGCTATGCGGTCGCCGACGATCAGTTCGCGATTCCGATCGCCATGGCGACGGTCGCGATGACCGTCAGCGTGGGCATGCGCACCGTGGTGTCGATCAGCTCGCCGCCGCTGGCGCTGGTCAACATGATCCTGTCGATCATCGCGGCGACGCTGCTGTCCAGCTCGCCGCTGGTTCCGGTTGGCGTGGCCATCCTGTCGCTCGGCCTGCTCGCCTACAGCATCGCCAATGCGCAAAGCTTTATTGCCTCGGGCCGCAAGCGGCTCGCGCTCGAAGCCCAGGCACGCAAGGCCCAGCACTTCGTCGACGAGTTCGAATCCACCGGTCGCGGCTGGTTCTGGGAAACCGATTCGCTGGGCACCCTGTCCTATGTTTCGCAACAGCTTGCGGATGATTTCCAGTGCGAGCCGAACGCGTTGCTGGGCCGCCACTTCACCGCCTTGCTGTCCGTGGACACGGGAACATCCGACAGCCTGGAAGAACGCAAGACACTGGGCTTTCACTTGTCGGCGCGCTTTCCGTTTTCCGACGTCGTCGTCCGTCCGGCGAGCGAACAGGACGTTCACTGGTCGATGTCCGGCAACCCGATGTTCGACCAGCGTGGCCGCTTTCTCGGCTTCCGCGGCATCGGCACCGATCTTACCGAACAGCGTAAGTCGGAGCGGGAGATTTCACGACTTGCGCGCTTCGATTCGCTGACTTCACTGCCCAATCGGGCAATGATGCGACAGACCCTGGACGAAGCGCTTCGCAACGCTGCCCATCGTCACCGCGGCTGTGCCCTGTTCATGATCGACCTCGATCGGTTCAAGAACGTCAACGACACGCTTGGCCATCCGGTCGGCGACACGCTGCTCCGGCAGGTCGCCGAGCGATTGAAGTCGGTAATGGGCAATCACGGCCAGGTCGGGCGCCTCGGCGGCGACGAGTTTCAGGCGGTGCTGCCGGGCAGCGTCGATATCGGATTGCTGGAATCGCTTGCCCGAACGCTGATCGACCAATGTTCGCGCGCTTACGACATCGAGGGGCATAAGGTGACCATCGGAGCGTCGGTCGGCATTGCCATCGGCGACCCCGGCCGCGCCAGTGCCGATGCGATGGTTCGCAACGCCGACCTCGCGCTGTACGCGGCCAAGGCCGCGGGACGGGGCAAGCACTGCTTCTATGAGCCGGCGATGCACAGCGAGGCGGCCGAGCGGCAATTGCTGGAAGACGATTTGCGCCAGGCGATCGAACGCGACCAGCTGTCCGTTGCCTATCAGCCCGTGGTGCGCACCGCGGGTGAGGAAATTTGCGGGTTCGAAGCCCTGGTGCGGTGGCAACATCCGTCGCGCGGCCCAATTCCGCCCGACAAGTTCATTCCCCTGGCCGAGGAGGCCGGACTGATCGGAAGCATCGGCGAATGGGTGCTTCGCAAGGCGCTGGAGGAAGCGGCGCAGTGGCCGGACCAGGTTCGGATCGCGGTCAATTTGTCCCCGCTCCAGTTCAACGATCCCAACGTCGCCGAAGTGATTGGGCGGCATTTGCGCGAAACCGGAGTCCGCGCCGACCGGCTCGAGCTGGAAATCACCGAAGGCGTCTTCCTGGCGGAAGGCGAGACCACCGACGACACCTTCGCCAAGCTCAAGAAGCTGGGCGTGCGCTTGGCGCTCGACGACTTCGGCACCGGCTATTCATCGCTCGGCTATCTGAAAAAGGCGCCGTTCGACAAGATCAAGATCGACCAGAGCTTCGTTCGCGGCGCCGCATCGACGACGCAGCGCAATGCAGCGATCATCCGCGCCATCGTGACCCTCGCCGATACCCTTGGCATGGATACCTGCGCCGAGGGCGTCGAGACGCACGACGATCTGGAGCTGATCCGGGAACTCGGCGTCAGCATGGTGCAGGGTTATATTTTCGGTCGGCCCGGCGATCCCGCCTCAGCGCGGGAGCTGGCCAATCGAGTCACCGTCGAAGCCGACGGCTTTCAGTGCACCCGAGCGCCGCGCCATCGGCTGATGCGCCGCGGGATCACGTCGATCGGCGGGACCACGACCGAGGTGCGGCTGCGTAACATTTCAGCCGCCGGAGCGCTGGTCGAATGCGACACTCCGGTGACTCCGGGCGCCGAGCTTGCAATCGACATCGTCGGCGTCGGGCCGATGCGCGGAGTCGTCCGCTGGGCGCAGGCCCGCATGTTCGGCGTGCAATTCCTGCAGACCTTCGATCTCACGCGGCTCGCTGCCAAGCCGGACAAGCAGAATCGCGTGACGATGCTCCGACCGACCTTCATCAGCCAGCGCGAGGCAGGCTGATCAGCGGCTGGCGAGGCGTGCCTGGGCGCGGTCCTTGCCGTAAAAATCGTCGAAATAGACGATCGAAGTCCCGCTTGGCACCGCCGTCAGATAGGTGATGTAGAGCGGCACCGGGGTCGGCAAATTGACCTTTTGCTCCGGCTTTGCGCCCTGGGTCCTGGGCGGATTGCCGTTGAACAGCCAGCGCGCCAGCCGCGGCGCATCTTCCAGCCGGACACAGCCGTTGCTTTGCAGCCGCGCCGCCTCGTCGATCTTTTCGCGCTCGGGCGTGTCGTGGAGCCAGATCCCCTGCTCGTTCGGGAACATGAACTTCATCTTCCCCATCGAATTGGCCGGCCCCGGCTTCTGCCGCATCCGAACCTTGACCTGGCCGGCGGCAACCGCCCGCCAGTTGATCGACATCGGGTCGATCACACGGGCATGGTCGGACCAATCCGACAACACTTCGTAGCCCCGGTTCCGGAAATAAGCGCGGCCTTCCTTGAGGATCGTCGG
>JBDSGQ010000001.1:0-8110 GCA_039918915.1 Sphingomicrobium sp. | reverse complement strand
GGTGGTGGCGGTGGTGGCGGCGGCGGTGGTGGCGGCGGACCTGCGCCCCCCGAATTGCCCTGGCCACCGTCGTTGCCGTTGTTCCCGCCGCAAGGATTCCCGTTGCCCATGCTGCACGGGTCGCCCGGCGGAACGCGGTCATTTCCGCCGCCATTGCCCGCGCCTTGTCCATTGCCGGGTTCGGCCGGTGGGCCGGTGCCGTTATCGCCGCCATTGCCGGCATCCGTTGGCGGTCCATTGCCGGGGTCGACGGGTGGCCCGTTCCCTTGACCAGCGCCGTTGCCCGCATCTGCGGGCGGGCCATTGCCGACGTCCGCTGGTGGGCCGTTGCCCGCATCTGCTGGCAGGCCATTACCGACGTCCGCCGGTGGGCCGTTGCCCACATCTGCGGGCGGGCCATTGCCGACGTCCGCTGGCGGCCCGTTGCCGATTTCAATCGGAGGACCGTGACCAACATCTGCGGGCGGGCCATTGCCGACGCTGGCGGGCGGGCCGTTGCCATTATCGCTGCCGGCAAAGGCACTCGGCGCAGTGCTGAGCACTACGGTGCCGCCCTCGATCCGGGCCTGGTCCGCCGGGGCGGCGGCGTGGCTTGAGACCAGCAAGGTGTCGATGCCGGCCCCGGCCGGATCGGCGATCATTCGCGGTTGCGACACCTCAATAGTGGCGGGCACCGCGGGCGCCGGATCCCCAGGGGTCGCGGGCCGGTCGACGGTGACGTCGAACAGGCCGTGATCGACGGTTAGCTTGCTTGCGCCGATCGTGCCGAGGCCGTCGAGCGCATCAGGCGGACCATGATAAGAATTCCCAGTCGGGCGGCCTTCGAGCGGCTGGGTGATCCCAGCGGCCGACGGATCGCCATCGCTGCTCCGCGGAAGGACGGCCTTGAGCTGAGCGCTGTCGGGCGCGGCAGGATTGCCGATGATACGCGAATCGAGGGTTGCTGGCGGCCCTGCAACCGCCGGTTGGGCAAGCAATGCCGAAGCCGCGCAGGCGCACAACAGCGCCCCGCGCCGCATGCGGGTCACCGCGCCTTCCTGCCCCTTCGAATGCGTCACGACGCTCCTTTCCGGAGGAGACGCGTTCCCTCTCAAATTTAGCTGAGTGTCGCGGACTCGACATAATTTGTCGGCCACGTTCAAGCTAATTCTTCAACCGTCTGTAGTTTAATGCTAATTTAATATCAACCGATGGTCACGCCTGGAGCTTCGGGCGCTTCCGCACGCGCGACTCGGTGCGCGGACAGGCGTTGCCGGGCCGGACTAGCACCCACCGCGCTCCTCGCTTATACGCCGCGCTCCCTGCAATATCCGTTGGAGTGACCCTGAACCGTGGCCCGCCGTCGCCAGATTTATGAAGGCAAGGCCAAGATCCTTTACGAGGGTCCGGAGCCGGGTACGCTGATCCAGTATTTCAAGGACGATGCGACCGCCTTCAACGCGCAAAAACGCGGTACCATCAATGGCAAGGGCGTCATCAACAACCGCATTTCGGAGCATGTTTTCACAGCGCTCCAGGCGATCGGCGTGCCAACCCATTTCATCCGCCGCCTGAACATGCGCGAACAGCTCATTCGCCAGGTCGAAATCATCCCGATCGAAGTCGTGATCCGCAATGTCGCCGCGGGCTCGCTGTCGAAGCGCCTGGGGATCGAGGAAGGCACCCAGCTGCCGCGCACCATCATCGAATATTATTACAAGGACGATGCGCTTGGCGATCCGATGATTGCCGACGAACATATCGCCTGTTTCGGCTGGGCCAGCCAGGATGAAATGAACGACATCGCCGACATGGCGATCCGGGTGAACGACTTCCTGTCGGGCATGTTCGCGGCGATCGGCATCCGGCTGGTCGACTTCAAGCTCGAATTCGGCCGCGTGTGGGACGGCGACTATGCGCGCGTGATCCTCGCCGACGAAATCAGCCCCGACGGCTGCCGGCTGTGGGATATCAAGTCAGGCGAGAAGCTCGACAAGGACCGCTTTCGCCAGGATCTCGGCGGAGTCGAGGAAGCCTATCAGGAAGTCGCGCGCCGGCTCGGCCTGCTCCAACCCGAAGAAGAATCCGCCGTCCTCGACCTCGACAGCCACCGCAAGAAACGGGGCAAATAAGCCGTCAGCGATTGGTCGGAATGTCCGCTTTCGACCCAAAGCAGACATTGACGCTTAGCGGTTGTCGTCCCAGCATGTCTGTCGTGAGAGGACCGCTTCCAATCTACGTTTTAGCGTCGCTGGCACTGACCTTGGCAAGCTGTAGCGGGCAAGCGAACAGCGTGCCGTCGAACCAAGACGTAGCATCGCCAGCAGTCGCAGCGCCTTCCAATCTCGCCCTTGCTGGCCGCGTTACGGACGCAGCGAAAATACTTACTCCAGCGCAGGAGGCTGCTCTTTCAGGTAAGCTGGAGCGCGTAGAGCGAACGACGGGCCATCAGATGGTGGTCGTGACGGTGCCGACCCTTGGTGGGATGGATGTAACCACTTTCGCCAAGAACCTAGCGAATAGTTGGGAGATAGGTCGCAAGGGTTACAACGACGGCGTTTTGCTTCTCGTAGCGCCGAACGAGAGGAAAGTTCGTATCGCGGTAGGTTACGGCTTGGAAAAGACGCTGACCCATGCCTTGTGCAAGCGAATCATAGACGAGCAAATGTTGCCGCGCTTTCGGGAAGGCGACTTGCCAAAGGGCATGGAGGCGGGCGTGGACTCGCTGATTGCTCGTCTTAGCTAGTGTCCGCCTTCCACCCATTGCGGACATTAGCTTGGCTGGCTCGAGTGTCCGCGCGTTTCAGTCGCCGGGGGAGGAGCGGTCCCTGTCCTCAAAAGGACGGCGTCTCAAACCTGACATCGTCGATGTAGATCACGCCCCTCTTTGCGGTTGCCGACGTGTCTTCGAAGACAATCACGAACTCCTTGAGGCTGCGAACATTCATCGTGCCTTCCAATTCCTTGAAAGGAATCGCGAGGTCCTGCCATTGGTCGGTGACCCCGCGCACATAAAAGTGGCTGGTCTGATCCATCGAGTCCTTCAGTTCGACCTTGAAGACTGTGGTGAAGCCCATCTTGGAATCGCCGCGAACGCGCAACACTAAGCGATCGAACTTCGACGCATCCACATTCTGCAGCCTCATCCAAAAGCCACCGAATGCAGGCCTCCTGGAATCCACGCTATAGATCAGCCGTAGCGAGAAACCGGAGCTGCCAAACCGATTGGCGCGGTCGAATGATTCGATACATCCCTGCATCGGATCGCTTGGATCTTTGATCCACGCGCCGAAATCGCCGCCGAGATTGTTGGGTTTGGCGCCTGAATTGAAATCGGCGACCATCAACTCCGTCGCCGTCGCGATCGCCGTCTGCGCTCGGTCGGCCGCCGATAACGGCGACGTCGGAATTGCCATGCAGAATGCCAGCCCGGCCACGGTGGCAAGCGCATTGTCGAAATGGCCCCTGACCACGCCAGATCGCACTAGGGATGCCGAGTCTTTCACACCCAGACCTTAGCAAATCTCGTCATCGCGCAACCGTCTGTTTTCCGCCCGAAGTTGCCATTCCAGCCGGACCTTGACCGAGCGGCGCGACCGATAACACGAAACGCCCCTGTCCTACAGCCGCCCGCTTGTGCTTAAGCGGCTTGTAGTGACGATCTTCTCCCCGATCTCGACCGCAATTCGAAACCTCTGTGCGGGCGCGAGCGCGGGGGCGGGCGCGGGCACGCGAGTCACTGCGAACATTCGGAACATTCGCGGATGAACCGCACCCGCGTCATAACCCTCAACGCTGCCTTGGGCCCGCTCGACTATCGCGTTCCTGACGGGATGGCCGTCGAGCCCGGTTCGGTCGTCGTCGCCCCGCTTGGGCCGCGCCAGCTGCTCGGCGTCGCGTGGGATGCGGATCGGCTGCCAACGGAGGAGGTCGGCGATAACCGCCTTCGCCCCCTCGCCTCCGTGCTCGACGTTGCGCCGCTCGCCGCGCCGCTTCGGCGGCTGTGCGAATGGACCGCCGATTATTACCTTGCCCCGCTCGCCTCCGTCCTGCGGATGGTCCTGCCCTCGTCGGCGGCGCTGCAGGGGTCGCGCCAGCTCATCGAATATCGCCCGACCGGGCAACTGCCCGAGCGTTTGACGCCGCAGCGCGAAAAGGCGCTGGCCGCGCTTGAAGGCCGGCAAGGAACGGTGCGCGAACTGGCCGATCATGCCGATGTCAGCGACAGGGTCATGCGCGGGCTGGTCGGTGCCGGCGCGCTGGAAGCGGTGGCGGTCGATTCGGACCGTCCCCTCGCCTGCCCCGATCCCGATTTCGCTCCGCCCGAACTCAATCCCGACCAAGCCGAAGCCGCCGCCACCCTGGCCGCGGCGATCGGCGGCGGCTTCGATCCAACCCTGCTCGATGGAGTGACCGGCTCGGGCAAGACCGAAGTCTATTTCGAAGCGATCGCCGAGTGCCTCCGCAAGGGCAAACAGGCGCTGGTGCTATTGCCCGAAATCGCTTTGACCGAGCCTTTCCTCAAGCGCTTCGAAGCACGCTTCGGCTGCGCTCCGGTGGCATGGCATTCCGACCTCCGCTCATCCCAGCGACGCCGGGCGTGGCGCGGGATTGCCAGCGGCGAAGCCAAGGTCACGGTCGGCGCTCGCTCGGCGCTGTTCCTGCCCTACCCCAACCTCGGCCTGATCGTCGTCGACGAAGCCCATGAACCGAGCTTCAAGCAGGAAGAAGGCGTCCAGTATCACGCCCGCGACACCGCGGTGATGCGCGGCCGGTTCGAAGACATTCCGGTGATCCTGTCGTCGGCCACTCCGGCAATCGAAAGCCGCCACATGGTTGAGATCGGGCGCTACCGCCAAGTCTCCCTGCCCGAACGGTTCGCGGGCGCTTCGATGCCGCACATCCGGGCCATCGACCTGACGCAAGACCTGCCGCCACGCGGCCGCTGGCTGGCGCCCGAACTGGTCGCCGAACTGGAAACGAACCTCGACCGCGGCGAACAGTCTTTGCTGTTCCTCAACCGTCGCGGCTTTGCTCCGCTGACCCTGTGCCGGCATTGCGGCCACCGCTTCCAATGCCCCAATTGTACCGCGTGGATGGTCGAGCACCGGTTGATGCACCGCCTTGCCTGCCATCATTGCGGCCATGTCATGCCGCCGCCCAAGGCCTGTCCCGAATGCGGCGAGGAAGACAGCCTGGTCGCCTGCGGCCCGGGGGTCGAACGGATCGCCGATGAAGTCGCCGAGCTGTTCCCCGAGGCGCGGACTGCAATCGTCACCAGCGACACCATCTGGTCGCCGCTTCGTGCCGCCGAGTTCGTCGGGGCGATGGAGGCTGGCGCGATCGACATCGTCGTCGGCACGCAGCTGGTCACCAAGGGCTATCACTTCCCCAATTTGACCCTGGTCGGCGTAGTCGATGCCGATCTCGGTCTGTCCGGGGGCGACCTGCGCGCGGCCGAACGCAGTTTTCAGCAGATTCAACAGGTCGCTGGACGCGCCGGTCGCGGCGACAAGCCCGGGCGGGTGCTGGTCCAGACTCACGAGCCCGATGCGCCGGTAATCGCCGCGCTGGTGTCGGGCGATGTCGCGGGCTTTTACGCCGCCGAGACCGCGGCCCGCCGCGAAGCCGCCATGCCGCCATTCGGTCGCCTCGCCGCGATCGTCATTTCGGCCGAGGATTCGAACGAAGCCGAGGGCGTCGCCCGCCGCATTGGCCATGCCGCGCCCGCGGTCGAAGGAATGGCGGTGTTCGGCCCCGCCCCGGCCCCGCTGGCAATGCTTCGCGGCCGCCATCGCCAGCGGCTATTGGTGCACGCCCGCCGAAGCCTCGACGTCCAGGACGTGATTCGCGACTGGCTGGCCGGCGTCGAATGGCATTCGAAAGTCCGCGTCAGCGTCGATGTCGATCCGTACAGCTTCCTCTAGGCGAGTGCTGGCCCGGGCTGACTCCGCCGCGAACGCACCCACATCGGCTGCATCAGCTCGCCCTTGCGGATCGCCAGCCACAGCAACCACAGCCCGAACAGAGTGGCGACGACGATGGCGATGATCGATGCTTCAAGCCCGAAACCGTTGCCGGTCAGCAGCGGATCGCCGCTCAGCTGGGCATCGACCAGTCCGTGAACCTTGGTGCCCGACACGGGAATGTCCCACACTTCGCCCTGCGCGAAGTTCCATGCCGCGTGGAGCCCCATCGGCAGCCACAGGCTTCGCGTCAGCATGTAGGCCGCACCAAGCATCAGGCCCGCTTCAAGGGCGATGCCAATGGCCGCGATTGGGGTCGCATTGGGGTTCGCCAGATGGGATGCGCCGAACAGCGCGGAAGTCAGCAACAATGCCAGCCAGCTGCCGCCAAACTCCTCCAGCCAACGGAACAGGATGCCCCTGAACAGCAGCTCTTCCGAAATCGCCGGGAAGATCGCCGAGATCAGAAGCGCGGGCAGAAGGTCGCTGGCGTCGCCTGGTCCGGTGATCCGGTAAATCCCCGCGAGCGCCGCGATTCCAACTGCAACGGAAAACACGATCAGCCCGCCGGCAAGGCCAAGCCCGAGCCGGCTCCACGCCGCGGAATCGCGAAAGTCGTCGCGCGGATAGGCACCCAGCTTGCGGATCACCAGAAAGTAGGCGGCGAGCAGGATCGGGAGCGCGATCAGGTCAAATTTGATGTTGCCCGAAATTCCCGGGATCGGCGGAATGACAAACCGTCCGATTAATTGCGCCGCGGTCATGCAAAGCATCACGATGACGATCGCAAGCACCATCGCCACCAGCGGGAATTCGAAAATGCGGCGCCCAATCGACCGCCCGGGCGCTGCTTGCTCGTGAATCAGCTCAGTCATTCGTGGATCTCCCCCAAGCCCCGGTTGAGCTTAATGGGCGGATCGCTGCAAGCGGCTATTCGACCAGCGGCAATTGCGGCGCTGCCAGCTGGTGACCTTCGGCTTCGAGCAGCTTGCGCTTGTTGGGCAGGCCGCCGCCATAGCCGCCAAGCGTTCCGTCGGAGCGGATCACGCGGTGGCACGGGATCAGGACCGAGACATGGTTGTCGCCATTGGCGGTGCCGACCGCGCGAACCGCGCCCGGGTTGCCGATGGCCGCGGCGATGTCGGCATAGCTGCGCGTCTCGCCGAGCGGAATCTTGCGCAGTTCCTGCCATACCTTTTCCTGGAATGCCGTGCCCGCGACGTCGATCGGCAGCTCGGGTGCCATCGCCGGGCTGTGGATCGCGGTCAGCGCGCCTTCGACCAGGTCGCGCATCCCCGCTTCGTCCTCGACGATGTCGGCATTTGCAAACAGCCGCTGAAGCGAGGCGATGTTGTCGTCGAACGTCAGTCGGCAAATGCCCTTGCGGGTCGCCGCGATCAGCATCGGGCCAAGCGGGGAATCGAACGTCGTCCAGCGGATCGTCTCGCCGCGTCCGCCGTCGCGCCATGCCGAAGGAGTCATGCCCATCCGTTCCTTTGCATCCGAATAAAAACCGCTCGGGCTGGCATAGCCCGCGTCATAGACCGCATCGGTCACCCGCCGGTTGCCGCTCAGCGCGGCGGGCACTCGGCGGCTGCGCAACGCCCGCGCATAAGCCGCCGGGGAAACGCCGAGATCGCGCTTGAACAGCCGCTGGAAATGGTGCGGCGCATAGCCCACCGCCGAAGCAAGGTCCGCCAGCTTTGGGGCTTCTTCGGCCTGGTCGATGAGCTTTACGGCAGTCGCCACGGCCTCGCGGTCGCGCCCGATCTCGTCGGGTTTGCACCGCAGGCAGGGCCGATAGCCGGCGGCGCGGGCCTGTTCGGAATCCGCGAAGAACTCGACGTTCTCGCGCTTGGGCCGGCGGGCCGGGCAGCTTGGCTTGCAATAGATGCCGGTGGTCTTCACGGCGCCGATGACGCGTCCATCCCAGCCGCGGTCGCGCCGCATGAAAGCGGCCCAGCCAGCATCGGCATCAGCATCAGCAGCGCGGAGACGGTCGTTCGCCATTATGCCGGGTCTAATCCCGTGCCGGTCAGGTGCAAGCGTGGCCATTGGGCGCTCCTTTATCGAAGCCCGAGGCTTAGCCGACCGCCAACATTTCACGCTTCCTGCCGATTGCGCTCAAAGTAAGAGCGCGTGGTGATCGACCTGACGTTCCACCC